>CAYOXF010000039.1:0-75635 GCA_964407845.1 uncultured Acidobacteriaceae bacterium
CGATCCCTTCAAAGAGCGCGAGGGCGAAGAAGAGCAGCCCCCTTCGGAAGGTGGCGGCGCCCCGCGCCCGGAGCGTACCGAGCGCGACCCCTTTCGCGTCTACGGTGTCAACGTGATCCTGGCACACAACGAACACGATCGCTGCCCTGTCGTCTTCGAGACGATCCCTACTTATGCAAACCTATTCGGCACCGTCCATCGCAGCTACGATGCGCGCGGCGGCGCCTGGAATTCGGACTTCATGGATCTTCGCGGCGGGTCGCTCTTGCGGGCCGACGGCGGCTTTTTGGTGATGTACGCGCTCGACGCGCTCACCGAGACCGGTGTGTGGCGGACGCTCAAACGCACGCTGAACCACGGCAAGCTCGAAATTCAGCCCGTGGACATGTTTTTTCCCTTTAGCGCGAGCGCGCTGAAGCCGGAACCCATCGACGTCCATGTAAAAATCATCTTGATCGGGGACCGCGAGATGTACGAGATGCTGTACGACTATGAGGATGACTTTAAGAAGATTTTCAAGGTGCGCGTCGAGTTCGATGAAGAGATGAAATGGAACGATGAAGTCTTTCGCCATTACGGAGGAAGGCTGCGAAAGCTCGTGGAGGACGAAAAGCTTTTGCACTTTGACCGCTCGGCCGTCGCCGCCATTTTGGAGTATGGCGTCCGGCTGGCAGGACGCCGTGGAAAAATCACCGCGCGATTCTTTGAGCTCGCCGATCTGGCGCGCGAGTCCTGCTACGTGGCGCGGCATGACGAGCAAAACGTCATCACCTCGGAGCATGTGCGTCAGGCACTCGATGCCAAGATCGACCGCCACAACCTGCTGGAAACCAAGCTGCGCGAGATGATCGAGCAGAATCTGGTCTTCATCGATACCACGGGAGGACGGATTGGACAGGTGAACGGTTTGAGTGTGATGGAAATTGGCGGCTACGCTTTTGGCAAGCCAGTACGTATCACGGCATCGGTCGCACTTGGCAAGACGGGGATTATCAATATCGAAAGGGAGTCGAATCTGAGCGGGAGGCTACACGACAAAGGCGTGCAGATCATCTCCGGCTATCTGCGGCGCGCCTTCGCTCAGGATAAACCACTTTCACTTTCCGCCAGCGTCTGCTTCGAACAGTCCTACTCGGGCGTAGACGGCGATAGTGCTAGCTCCACCGAGATTTACGCTTTGCTCTCGGCGCTTTCCGACCTACCGATTCGGCAGGACCTCGCCGTGACGGGTTCAGTCAACCAGTTGGGCGATGTCCAGCCGATCGGGGGCGTAAATCAAAAGATCGAAGGCTTCTACGATGTCTGTCGGCTGAAGGGGCTCACCGGGGCGCAGGGTGTCCTGATCCCGGCCGAGAACGTCGAGGAACTGATGCTTCGCGACGATGTGATTGCCGCTGTGGCTCAAGGGCGGTTTCACATTTATCCGGTCGCCACGATCGAACAGGGGATTGAAATCCTCACCGGTACGTGCGCTGGGAAACTCGATGCGACAGGAAAATTCGAGGTGGGCAGCGTGTTCGCAAAGGCCGATGCTCGACTGAAACAGATGGCCGATACGCTGAGCAAGTTTGAGTAGCGCTATTCGAGCAAACGCCGCATGCGCAACGTGACGGTCACTGTTTGCGTGCCCCGCCCGATCAAAACACTGTACCGGCCGGCTGGCTGACGGAATAGCGCGCGGATTTCGGCCAACGACAGATCCGCGGCAGCTTCTTCATTGATGCCTTCGATGATGTCGCCCTTTCGCATTCCCGCATCGGCGCCCGGTGTGTGCGGCCACACCTCGGTCACTTCAAACCGCTTGAGGCCAGGACCACTCGCCATAATTGCCAGACCGCTCATGTCCTCGAATTCATCGGCGCGAAAGTTGCTGCCGCCGTCCAGAATCATCTGCTGATGTGGATAATCGAAGGTCACGATGAAGCGCCGCAGCAGTCGCGCACCGATTTCCCCTGCCAGCCGCCGATTGCGATCTGCCCATGAACGCTGGCGGGGAAAAACTCCGATGGTTTGAGCGACGGCAAACGGACCGATGTCGAACGCACTGACCCGTGCAAGTTCGGCTGGGTCCGAGCCGCCTACAAGAAATTCAGTGCTAGGAATTGTCCTATGTGGGCGCAGCTTGTGCGAATCGGCAAACGCAGGTGCGATCAGCAATGAGGCATTGAGCGCGGTGTCCACAACGAAATCGCCCTCGATGGCCTTCATGCCGCTTACGCTGATTCTTGCATGCACAACGGGGAGGCCCCCGATGAACAGTAGGGGAACGCTCTTGCCGCGGCCCGCATACTGATAACTGGCTGGATCGTAGAGCCGTACGGTTTGCCGCGCGTAGTTGATTTCGATCACCGCGCTCGAGAAGAAGTCGTTGCCGAGCGTTCCCTCATACACTCGGCCTATCTGAGCGCCGAAATCCTTTTTCGCAAGTTCGCCCAGCGAGGTGAGAGCAATATCCACTCCGCTCAGGTTGAGCACAACTGCTTCGAGGTTGGCGATGCCCAATTCCGCGCGACGGTCGGGATCGATGGTGGAACGAGGGGCGGTCGAATCGACCTCAAATAAGCTTGGTTGACCTTGGTTCACGGCCGCCGGCAAAAACACCAAACTATCCACGAAGCGCGCGGGGATTTCGGCCGCGTTGCCGCCGCTACGAAATTGGGCCGAGGACGCCGGCTGCTGCCAGGCCCCGACGCCTGGGTGGACAGCCAAGGCCTTTCGCGCCCAAAGGCTTAGGCAGAGCAGGATCAAGGCCACTGCCCATTCCGTTTTTCGCCGCATCATTTCAGTCCGCTTTCCCTTGAAGCTACCACGACGTGTTACCCATCAGGGTCCCGGAGCGAGATACCCCGAGCGAGCCAACACTCGGTATTCGGTAGGCTTCGCGCGCCCTGGATCTGGCTGGCTGCTGCTACTGCCCACTTCGACGGTCAGGGTGTGAAATTGGTTGTCGTGTGCGGGTGTGATGCCAAGCACGTACTGGTGGCGCATGGCGGAGGCAATTTCGCGATAGATCGGAGCGAAATCCTGATCGGACTTTGGGAAATAGGCGCGCCCACCCGTCATGGCGGCGAGCGAGCGAAGCACCTCATCGGCGGTTCCAAACGCTTGGGCACTTTTAGATTCCGCTTTGCCCGGTGAGGCTGCCTTTTTCGTTTTCGGCCTTTGGGCGGACTCTACACGGAGCGGCCCGCCCAGCGCCACACAGAAGATCACTACGTCCTCGCCGCGCAGCTTCTGGGCGAGGGCCTCCCACCGGGCTGGTGGGGACGAATCCAACCCCGTCGTCAGAAGCACAATCTCCCGTTTTCCGGTCATCCTCGCGAGCCAATCCAGCACCGCGGAAACAGAATCGTACAATCTAAGATCTCCCATGCCGATCGTGTATTGCGTCTTGTCCAAGGCGGCGAGCAGACGGGATTTGTCCGATGTGAACCCAAGAGCTGCTTCTGGCCTCTCGTCGTAAGTCACGAGCGCCACCTGATCGTCTGGCGCGAGGCCTTCCACGAGTGCAGAGGCTGCGGCCAGGTGCTGGTTGTGGATCAAATACACGGCGGGGCTTGTCTCAAGCAACAGGAGCACCTGAGCCGGAGCCTCCACGGGCGCAAAAAACTGGATGGGTTCATCGACGCCGTTGTCGAGAACCCGAAAACTATTTTGCGCAAGGCCGCCGATAAAATCTCCATGAGTGTCAAGAACACTTGTCTCGATGGGGACCAGTTGGGTGCGAGGGGACTCGATAACGTGCTCGGAGCGAGGGGCGGACTCCTGCGCCTGACAGGCGTGCATATAGAGGGCGGAAGCAACCAGAGCGGCGGCGACGGATCGAAACGCTCGTCGGGAAACGCGGTGCGGCTTACTGGATGTATGAATCAAAGTACACGCCGTTAGAGTCCTTCCACCATCCGCTCAGTGCGAAATGCAGATAGCGGGAGATCACTGCAGGCTGGAGCCAACTCCAGTCAGGGGGTTGCTGGCTTCCCTGGTTGCTGGAAGCTGCCTGGCCCTTCAAGTTGGCAGCTATTTTCTCCCACGGTATGAGACCGATGTCAGCAGCACCGAGCCCAGAAAGCCGCTCCGGCAGGCGAGACCGAAACGGTGCATAGTCGGGATTTGCAAGAACGCCCGTCGGAGGCGGGTCGGCCGCCTGGGGGTTCAGCCGCTCGATAGCTCCTCGCAACATCGCCTTTCGCGGCGCAGTCAGAAGCATTTGGGGAGTGACCGCCAGGTAGTAAAACCTTCGGCGCTGGAGATGCGTATGTGGATCTTGGTAAGGATAGGCAAGGTCGAGAAACGTGGTCAGTCCAGAGGAATCCTCCGATACGATCATCGTGCTAGCCAGTGCCCGCACGACACGCAGAACGGCATCCGGCCTTCGAATGGGAACGGCGAACAGCTGCTCACCTGTGCCGTCATCGGCATAGGTCGTCATGGACGCGATTTCGCCCGTAAAGAGCCTAAGCGCATCGATTACGGGCATCCCGAGAAAAGCTTCGGCCGCCCTTTGTGACGCTTCCACTTGGGCGGCTTGCCCAGGCAGATTCTCGACGACAGCACTCATAAACAACTGGTACACAGCTGCCAGATTGATCCGCGAGATGCTGAAGGCCGGGGCTGTCTCGACCGCCGGCTGCGTTTGAAAAGTGGCCAGGCTCGCGCCAGCCAAATCGAACGGCCCTCCCGGGGATGTGTCGCCCAAGATAGCGCCTCGCATGCGGGTTGCCTCTCCGTCAAAACTCAGCCCGCCCCCTATCGCCTGTATCTTTTCCAGGTGAATCGATTTTGTACTTGGGGAAGCATTCCAGAAACCCAAATCCGGCATGCGCCCGAAAAACTCGAGCGTCGTATCATTGCCCACATACTTCCGCATCTGCCCGTACGCAGCAAGCCCCGTGACAGAGGCAGCTCCCGAACCAGTTTCACGGAAACGAGTGATGAGATCCTCGATCACTTTCTTTTGATCGGAAGTGAGAAGGTAATTTCGCGTCTGTGCGATATAGGAGGCACCCGTGCTTGTGGTCCGCACTTCCACAGATGTTCCGCCAAAATCGTATTTTGTCACCTCCATCGGCGTTTTGGCCGTCATGGTACTCAAGGCTCGCCACTTTTGGATCAGATCTGCCTTGCCCGTGAGGTCATATACGAGAAACGTCGCAAATGGCGACGCGGCCTTGCCCGTGGCAGGAGCCCTTTGGGCATCCGGGTTCGTCACGACGCCGAACACAGCTGAATTGTCCAGCAGCGAAAAAAGGTCGGGCATAAGCAATTTAGCAATAGGGGCTGGCCCTTTGGGCCCGCTTTGCTCGATCTGACTCGTGAGGGCAGCCCACATAGGCGCACTGGCCGGGTCGTGTAGGAGTTGGAGGAGATGGTTTTTCTGCTCGGCTCCGACTAAAGAAGCGGTTCCTCGCCACTCCAGATAAAACACAGTATCCGGTGACAACCGCTCGACGATCGGTGGGGCTTGGGCAAGGAGCCGTGATCCTCCCCCGAACGTAAGACAGGCCAAAAAAACAAGTCGGCAGCCATACGGCCACACGCGGCGGGCATACTCTCGGCATCTCAACTGGCGCCTCCTCCCCTTACCGATCCGGCTCTCCATCTGAGCGAGCGGAATGTGCTGGATGGGTGTTTCTGCTGCTGGCCAGCATGCCACGGAGGAGGCGAAGGCACGCTGGAATGTCAGAGGGGGTTTCGCTATGAGCTAATAACGCGCGGGTGTTATTGTCCGGAGGGCGCGGGCGGCGGAGCGGCGCCAGCCGTTTTCGGCGTGCTCAGGTAACCCTTGACCTGATCCTTCCCCACGTCGAAGACCACGATCTCATACGGCGCACGCACACCATGCACATAGAACTGGATGGGCTCGCCGGCGGTCCTATCCTTCTTCTCAATCGTCTTGTCATCCGCCACAACGTTCAGAGTGTATTGGTACTTCTTCGGATCCGTCTTTTTGAGCTGCACCTGAATCGGGCCGACGTGCTCGAGGCCTTTTTTGGATTTATTAAGCGAGAATTCGAAGATATCGCGCTCACCGAGCCTCTTCAGCTCCTCTACCTCGTCATGGTTGCGGGCGATTAGACCGCTCTGCACACCCAGATCCCCCTTCATACTCTGCATCTGGGTTTTCGTGGCTGCCAGATCTGCCTTCGTCGCGTTGAGATCCGTTTGCGTCCCGTTCAGCTGCGTGGACATTTGTCCGAATTTCGCGGTCGTGTCGGCCTGCACTGCTCCGATCTGCTCGCGCAGTTGCGCGTCGCTCTTTTGCTGCTCCGTTTTGACGCTTTGCGCGAGCCCCCGCGCGCGGGCCAGTTCGTCTTGGGTCAGACCCAGTTTTTGCGAGGTGACGTCAAGCTGGCCTTTCAAATCGGCGATGCGCGAATTTGTCTTATCGATCTCTAGAACCATCGCCTGCGTTTTCTTATTTGCGTCTTCCTGGCTCTTGCGCAAGGCTTCCCGCTGCTCGTAGTTGGCATAGAGCAGGTAGCCCACCAGCGCAAACGCCACAACGAAGAGTATGGTCACCCATCGCGGCAGCGCCGCCGCTTCGACCGCAGGGGGCTCAGAAGGTGTACTCGGGGTCGAACTCATCAATCCTCCTTAAAGAGCGGCCGCAGCCGCGCTCGAATTGGCCGGATTATCTCCGAGCCGGGACGCGAAGTCTATCGCTTCGCACGAGCTGTGTTTCCATGCCGAGGGGGCCAGTAGGCCTCAATCGATGTGGTCAGGCCACCCCGTGGTGTGAACTCTCCGCTGACGCGGCACCAGGCGGGCCTTACAGCAGCCACGATGTCGCGGAGCATCCGATTGACTGCGTTTTCATAAAAGATACCTAGATTGCGGTAGGCCAGGAGATACATCTTAAAAGCCTTCAATTCCAAGCATCGTTTTCGCGGCTCGTATTGGATCGTGACGACGCCGTAGTCGGGCAGACCGGTTTTTGGGCAGATCGATGTGTACTCCGGTACGCGGATCGTGATCTGGTAGCCAGGGAACTGATTCGGCCAGGTTTCGATCTTTGGTAGGCGCGTATCGATTCCCGCGCGCGCGTGGGCAGATGTATATCCGTTCATTCCGCGCTTCCCTTCAAAGGATATTATGGCACGGCGAGCGAGCTCTCGGTGTTCTTGCTGTGCCCCAGGGTTTTGGCTATGCTAGCGCGTTTCTCGGAGATAGGTGGGAAATGATCTGTCCTCAATGCCGCAGTGCGGATTGTTTTCGATCTCACCGAGGCGGAGTGATCGATTTTCTGGGAACCATGGCTGGTTTAAGACCGTGGCGCTGCCACACCTGCGATTTCCGGTTTTATGCCTGGCGCGTGGCGGTCTCCTTTTCCGGATATGCCCACTGCCGGCGCTGTGGGAATTTCGACCTCGAGCGCATTTCCCGGGAACGAGTCGGGCCGGGCGCTGGGACATTCTTGAAACGCCACCTCGGCTTTCCCGCGTATCGATGTGATCCCTGCCGAGAGAAATTCTTTAGCCTGCGTCCTTACCGCCGCATTCTTCCGTCGATGGTTTCCCCCACCCAAGAGAAGGCCGTCAGTTCCTGACGAAAAAAGCCTGAGTAAGGCGAGGGGATCGAAGCAAAGCGAGAGGTCACTCGCCCGTGGGAGATTGCACGACCGCAGGATCGGGACCGCCCAATGAGACGAGCAAGCGGCGCAGCTTGGCACGGTCCTCCAGCCCCATCCCGACAGTCTCAAAACCAGCCTGATGCGAACGCACGTAGCGCACCACCGCCCGCATGTTGATCGAACGCAGCCCAGCTGGAATCTTCAGCGTCGCTTCGGTGCCCACAGCGAGCTGAATGTCGCCGCTCAGCAATCCTCCTTCGAGGCTCAAGACGCTGATCGCCGACGCATATTTTCCTCGCTGCGACGTGACCACAGCGGGTACGTTCCGCGGCAGCCGAATCCGCCGGTATCTACGATGCCGAACGACGTCGCGGTCGGGGATCGGATCGAGGGGAGCCAGCGCCATCGCTTTGGTGTCAAGGCCCGATTTCGGTAGGAACGCCTGGATCCACTCCGGGTCAAGTTTCATGAGTGCTTGCGCTGCCGCCACGCGGATCTCTTCCGGATACGCCCACCCAAAGGCTTTGCGGGCCTCCACAAAGCGCCGCAAGTGCCCACCGGCCGACGAGGCACGCATCCGCCCCAACGCTTCGATCGCTTTCACTCGTAGATACTCGGCCCCCTCGGGCAGGATTTCCCCCTCCGCTACGCGCAGCAGTTTGGGTGCCGTTGTCGGGTCACCGCACATCCCGATCTCATCCAGCGCCTGAGGCAGAACGTCCGGATCGAGCTTTTCCATCATCGTTGAGAGCAGCTGACCCCGTTCCGGTGCACCGGCGATCGAGAGCTGGCGCACGATGGCGTCATGAAAACCGCGTCCACCGTGTCGCAAGCGTTCCGGCAGGATGTCCTCGACGCCACTCGGGTCGAGCCGGCTCAAAAGACCCACCACCGTAGCCGCCTTCGCTGGCGGCTCTGACTTCAGCACTTCCTTCAGATGCCGGCCGCAAGCGCTCCCCACCGTCTTGGCCAACTCCACGATTCGTTCCCGCTCGCTGCGTCGCCCTGAGCGTGCCAAGCGCACGGCCAAGTGCTCGCCTGCGACCTGGGGGACGCGCATCAATACACCGACCAGGCCTTCGGGCATGGCCTCGGCCGTCAGCGCCTCCTCGATGAATTCCGCGATGCGACTTTCCACTCCCACGCGCGGCCGCAAGCTCGTTGCCCACGTGGGACGCAATTCCTCGAGATCCGCGAGCGAATCGAGTGCCTGCTGCATGGCGCGGTAATATCGCCGCGCGGCCGATTCCTGGCTCAGTCGCACGAACGCGGCGCTTAGCAGAGTTTGCAGTTCGGCATCTTTTTCAGCCGCGAGTTGCTGTCCGATCTGCAGCAGCGCGTCCTGCAGACGCTGGCTGGCTGCCTTGCTGTAAAGCTCGGCGAGTTGTCCGAGCCCAATCGCAGCCTTCTTGCGAGCCTCCGCATCCTTGTTTCGTACACAGGACGCATACTTGAGAAGGATGTCAGCGGCGGCGTCTGATTCGCCGCGACCCATCAGTTCTTCGACGTACTGCTGCACGTTGCGTGGAGGAATGCACCAGGCCTCGCCCGATGTCAGAACGGCCCTCTTTCCCGCTTCCGGCACGGCAGCCCAAAATTGACGATCGAGCACGTCGGCGTGCGATTCGACGGAAAGCCCAGCGGCGGCCATTTTATCTTCGCGCGCTTTAAGCAGTTTGCGCAGCGTCTCGAGTTCATGGCCCATCTTGTCGAGCATCTGCCGGACTGCGTTGACACGCACCTCTCCGCGTTGAAACCGGTCGAGCGCAAACCGGATGGCCAAGTCCTCGGCCAGCCGCAGCAGCATGGCCTCGTCTACTTTTGCCGACGGCGTTTTTGACGCGACGCTGGCGAGGGCTTGTCGCAAGGTGCCCTGCGCGTTTTGTGGCAGCGAAGCCAGTTTCTGCTGCCAAGCCTTGGGATCCAGCTCGTTCGGATGGCTGGCGTGCGCCGCCGTAGCTTCGCCGAATTGTGCGAGCAGTCGCAGCAAGCTCTGCATCTCCGCTTCGCTCAGTGGCTGGGCTGGACTCGAGCCGGCGCCCGCTGTTGAACCGGTCGCTCCGCCTGTTCCTGGACCCGTGCCAGTTCCGGTTCCAGGCCCAGTCCCCGATCCACCATGCGCGCCTTCGGCCGCCGCGATCAGCTGGATCATCTTCTCCGGGCTGCGAAACCAGTCCTGCACACGCTCCGCATCGGCACCGAGAGTTTTTGCCGTCAGCTGCGCGGCGACTCGTGCCTCGGAAAAGCCCGCATCTTCGGCGACGAAGCGAATCTCGTTAACGCGAATCCCAGACACACTGGCTTTGCCAAAGTACTGCTCCAGGCGGTCGCTCAAGGTGGAGGTTTTGGGACTGGACTCCGTGAATGCCTTGACCAAAGTGACAAACTCGTCTCGCTCGACGTTTCGGTGGAAGCAAATGCTGGCAACGCTCGCACTGTTCAGTAACTCAGCGAAACTGCGCTCGGCTGGGGTAGACTCAAGCGGCACGCCGTCCAGTAGGAGCTGAAAGCCGGAAGCGCCCAAAAGCAGCCCGCCTTCTCCAGTGGCGCGGACCGCCTCACCCAGCTCATTCCAGGCAATCTCCAGTTGGGCAGCCGAGCGGGTATGCTCTAACCCATAGAGCCGGGAATACTTAAATAATACGTTCAGGCTCCGCACGAAGGCCCGGGCGTTCGGAATGGTCGACTCGCTGGGCATGATCAGTTCTTTGGAAGGGGCCGTCATGTACACCATGCCGAAGGTACTGGAGCGAATTGGGAGGAGGTATGGTACGAATGTACCAGTTTGCGCAACCGGGCAACCCGCGCTTCAGGCAGGCAGCCTTACTTCCACTGGCAGTCCTTGGAGGGCAGGTCGCACACGTCGAATCACTTCACTCGCCCAGAGCTTTTCACTGAGCAAAACGAGTGAACCGTCTTCGAAGCTGCAAATGGCGCAGAAGAAGTAGTTGGGGAAAACTGCGTGGTAGGCGTCCACGCCCCGATGCGCCAGGTCCCGCTCCAAATCGGAATCACCCTTCGACGAGGGGGAAACGGCAGGGCCGGCCCGCGCTCCGAACGTTTCGGCCTGAAAGCGGTCGATGAGCGCTTCAAGAAGAGTGGCTTCCGGTTGAGGCACGACGACCGAGCGCGCAGTCGCTTCTCGGTAGCCAATCTCGTGCCGGTCCAAGTATTCGCGCACTCGCTCGATGTGGCTGAAGAAGTCCAGTGCCCACGGTTCGGCGCCCGCCGTCGCCGTCAACACGCGGCTCCAAATGCGCGCTGCGTCCTCCCCGCGTGCGGGCTCGCGATTCTCGTCGTCCTCGACAAGGTCCAGCCCGATCGCCTTCACGTCAGGGCCCAAATCCAAGCGCTCGATATCGAGGAGATACATCAGGTTTCGTTCTCATCGTCCGGTGGGAATTGTTGCCGGAAGGTAGGCGATTGTTTGCGGACCTCCAGCCAATCGAAAAATGCGTCCGGCGTATCCAGCCAAATGGCGAACCAGTGGGCGATCTCTTCCTTCTCAGCGCGTTTTCGTTCCTCCACCTTACGGTTTCTGGCAATCATCTCCGCGCGGCGCCGCCCGAGACGCGCCACTTCACGAACACGCTCCGCCTCCCCGCGATCGCCTTCGGCCGAGAATTTCCTGAGCAATTCATCGAGACGCACCAGGCACATTTCGGCTTCATCGAGCGTCCGAAAATGCAGGAGATCAGTGAACTCTTCCTCGTAGCGTTCTTCTGTGTCCGCGCGCGTAGACCAGGCGACCCGCAAGCCAGCCTCTTTCAGCACACTCAGGATGTAATCCGGTGAAGTTTTCCCTGCCGTACCGAGCTGTGCGATGAGTTGCCTGCGAATCTGCTCGATCTCCGCAGGAGTGAAGCGCGCCTTGCCGAGGGAGTGCGCGGCTTCGAGGATGAGCGCCTTCTTGTTAGAGGGCTGGTCATGGAGATCCTTACCTGATGGGCTTCCGGTCACAACCACCTCAGTGCGCCGCTTTCTTTGTTGCCGCATCCGCCGCGGATGCGTTCATTTCCAAAAGACGGCGCAAACGCGCCACGTTGCGATTGTGCTCTGCCAGTGTACGGCTGAAAAAATGTCCACCCTGATCGTTGGCTACGAAATAGAGATAGTCCGTTTGGGCAGGCGTGAGGGCGGCGCGCAGAGAAGCTTCGCCGGGATTGGAGATCGGACCCGGGGGCAGCCCGCGGTGCTCATAGGTGTTATAGGGCGAATCGATGCGCAGGTCTTGCGGGCGCACGTCCTTGATGGGATGCCCGGCGAGCGCCATGGCGTACTGCACCGTAGGATCGCATTGCAGTGCGTCGCCGCGCCGCAACCGGTTGTAGAAGACTCCGGCCACGATGGGCCGTTCCACGACGTTGGGAGTCTCGCGCTCGACAAGAGACGCCAGCGCGACGACTTGCGCCGGGGTCAATGCGCCCGGTGGCGGCGAATCGGAAGGAACCAAGGTCTCCCAAACTGCGCGGAAATTCTGGACCATGCGCTTGACCGCCTGCTCACAGGTGGTATGGCGCGTGAATTCGTATGTGGAGGGGAATAAAAATCCCTCCAGGCTAGGTGCCTGGGGGGAAAGATCCCAGACGAGCGAGGTGTTGCGAGCCGCAGCTAAGAATTCCTGCTGGCTGCAGATACCCTGACGATTGAATTCGCTAGCGATGTCGAACATCGTCCAGCCCTCAGGAATCGTGACGATATGGAAGAAAATCTGGCCGCGCGAGATTTTCCAAAACACCTCGCGTGAGTTCAGCGGATGATCGAAAAGATATTCGCCAGCCTGCAGGCGCTTTCGAAAATGCCATGTCGAGAAGAGGGTAAACGCGAGACGATTGCGGATCACATCGTCAGACCGAAGAATTCCCGCAATCTTCCATCGGGACGCTCCATGGGGAATGTCCACGAACATTTTTTCCGGTCGGTGGCCTCGATAGGGTCGGCTGATCTGGGAATCAAGCCACGCCGATCCGGCACCCAGCGCTGAAATCGCAAGCAACGCCAGCAATCCCAGTCGCCGCATCCTCGGCTAATCCTTCTTCGCGCGGGCACGGAGGCCGCCGCGCTGATGTTCGAGATATTCGCGCAAGACGATGGCAGCAGCCAGATGGTCCAGCGGCCCCCGCTTGGCCCGTGACGGCCTTGTTTCGAAAGCCATTTGCTCGGCTTCCCAGCTTGTGAGCCGTTCATCTTGTAGATCGACGGGAATGCCCAGCTCCTTTTCGAGGCGCGTCGCAAACCGTGCCACCTCTTCGGCCATCGCCCCTGCCTCGCCACTCATGTCGAGGGGATACCCGACGACGACCTGTGCCACGCCGCGCTCGCGGCAAAGGTGGCGCAGGCGACGGAAGTCGTTGGGGCGATTGGTCCGCACAAGAGTGGTAAGCGGCCGCGCGGTAAGTGCCAATTCGTCGGAAAGCGCCAGTCCCATGCGCCTGCGCCCATAATCAATGGCCAAAACGCGCTTCGACGCCGTCTCCCTCATGGGCGCCTCAGGAATTCGCTGATTCTCCCCCGCACTGGAAACATCACTCCGTACATTATACGCGACGGCTCACAACGGGGCTTCCAAAACCTGCTGTTGGTTCACGGTTCGCGGCCACGCTGACCGCTCATCCAGGCGGGCCACAGACCCTCGATCTTCATTTCTTCGGCAAGGCCCGTCTCCTTCATCAACTCTTCGACTTCGGCGCGAGACTGCCGCGGCGCGATTCTCTCGGCACGATCGGCGAGCGCATACGCCGTCACGGCAGCGATCGCAACCTGGTTTTTCAACTCCACCATGTCCACTTTGTCGAAGGTGTCGGAGGTCGCGTGGTAGTTCAAAATGTAGTTCCCAGGCTCCTGATTGATGACGAGCGTCGGCACCCCTTCCAGCAAAAAGTCGAAATTATCGGTATCCACGCTGGCATCGAGTGTGAACTGCTTGACGCCGAGAGATTCGATGGGTTCCAGCGCTTCGCGCACCGCCGGAAGCGCATCCTTACGCCCGCTGAGCGTGTAGCCCGTCACAGGGCCCGTGCCTGAGTCAAAAACTACAGCGGCCACCATGTTGTCCAGCTCGGCGCGGTGCGCCCGGGCGTAGGCCCATGAACCGAGCATCATCTGCTCCTCACCCGTGAACAAAACGAAGCGGATCGATCTTCGCGGAATCGATCCGGAGGAGTGAATCACCCGCGCCGCGTCAATCACCATGGCCGCATCACAACCATTGTCGAGAGCTCCGGTTCCGAGATCCCAGGAGTCAAGGTGTGCGCCGAGGATCACGAATTCATCCGGGCTTTGGCGCCCACGTATCTCTGCTACGACGTTTTCCGATTCCACGGGTCCGGTGATTTTGTTGGGCATTTCAAAATGCGCGCGAACCTTCTGGCCGGAAGCGAGCAGGCGAGCGATGCGCTCGGCATCCTCGCGCGCCACGACAGCCTGCGGCAAGGGCTCTAGATGACCGTCGCTGGTCTCCGTATGCCGGTACAGCAAGAGATTCGGTCGCGTGGACATCCAAAAGATGGCCGCAACCCCTTGGTTCTTTGCCCGACGAATGATTTGCGCATCGGTTTTGTATTCGCCGGCGAGGTCCTCCCAGGTCTCCAGCACCTTGGTATGAACCAGTACGATCGCGCCCGTTGCCGCGGAACCCACCTTTTTAAATCCCGCATCGTCTCCGACACCCACATCTAAAACATCCGCCGTAATGCCTGCTTCTGGCGTCGGCGGCGACCATCCGATCGAAACCAGTCTCACAGGGAACTGCGCGGGAGACAGGATCGCCACTGTCGTGTGACCCTCGGCCCAGCCAACCGGGACCATGAATTTCTCGGTATGCACATCATCGACGCCCGCATGGCGCAAGGCTTCCACGGCCCAACCAACAGCCTGATCCGCTTGGGTTGAGCCCGTTACGCGCCCCCCGATCGTGTCCGTGAGATAGCGCAGATTCGCCTCCAGTGGGGAGGCACCGAGCGCGCTCTGAATCATGGCGGGAGCGAGTTCGGCGCACGACTTTTCTGCCGAACAGCCAGCTGCACCGGTCGGAACTTGCGGCCAACCCGGTGGGGGTTTTATGGGAGCCAATTGCGCGGCGGTGCTCGTCGCGAAAAGAAGAACCAAGAAACGCACAGGCCATCGTAGGTAGAGTTTCATTTCACTCAGTCGATCTCCAAAACAAATACCCGCAAGCCTGAATTATAGGATGATAGACCTCACACCGGTGAACTCAAACCGATCGTCCGCCACGAATAAACTTCCCGGGAGCGGAAACTTCTACATGGAACACCTGATGGACACGTTGAGAACATCTGCGCATGTGCTTCGTCACGCAACGCTTAATGCGCCGTCCGATTTTGGCATTGTAGCTGCGTGTCAAAACTCACGCGGCGCGCGATCTAATTGTTCTGTTGCGCTTGGCTCCGAGGAACCGACTGCCCAGTCCGCTCCACGGAGCCGAGTCCGTTTCTACCTCGAGTGCGGATCGCTCGGTCAGTTCGAAATCCGTGAAACCGCGGTGAGCCAAATATATCGACCCCCGAAACTTCGGGGAGGGGAAGGTGTAGGTTGAAGAAGGCACCTGCGGTCCCGAAGTTCATCGCTCGCTTCAAGAAACAGGACGCTAGCCGTGCCGCTTCGCTCGTTTTCTGTGAGAAATCGACGGGAGTGGCCCGGTTCGAGGTGGGCTACGGATCTGAACTTGAGTCCGATATCGAACGAACAGCGAGTCTGCTTGCTATACAGTGCCTTGTCCGCGGTTGTGAGCCTTGTGACTATGCCATCCTGATTCCTGCGGAGAAGGCGCTCGCCGTCCGCGTGACGGGCAGAGCCAAGGAACTGCTCGATGCGGGAATGGCGCTGGCGAAACCGGCGCTAAGCCCGCGACAGACGGAAATCTTGCGGGCCGTGGTGGGCCACAGTTCCAACAAGGAAATCGCAGCCAAACTCAACATTACTGTCAGAACCGTTAAATTCCACGTTTCTGCTCTTCTCAATAAGTTCGACGTAGACAACCGCGTCGAACTGGCTCGCAAAGCAGCCTCCGTCCTACGCTCCGGGGGCACGACCGGCGACAGCTTCGAAGCCCACGAATCCGCTTTCCGCGACCGGCGCGAACCTTGGGGTCCGATCACTTTCGACCCAGTCTCGCGTCAACCCAGTAAGAAAACCGCCCACGTAGGCTTTGCACAACGCGTGCTCAGCGCGTAGTCGCCGCTGGATTAACCCGCTCTGCCTGCCTTTGAGGGTTACTGCTCATTTCCATTTTAGTTTTTTCACATCGATCGAAGGAGGCGGAAATCTCATGTTCATGTCTTCCATCGTCTCGGCGACGATGTGGGACACGGCGAGATTGCGAAACCACTTCTTATTGGAAGGAATGATAAACCAGGGCGCGTGCGGCCCGTTACATTTTGTGAGTGCCTCCTCATACGCGGAGGTGTAGTCGTCCCAGAGTTTTCTCTCATCGAAATCCGCTTGAAAAATCTTCCAGCGCCGGTCGGGGTCGTCGAGGCGCTGCTGGAAGCGGGCTCTCTGCTCGTCCTTGCTGATATGGAGGAAAAATTTGATGATCCTGACGCGGTTTTTGTGTAACAGCTCCTCGAATTGATTAATTTGGTCGTAACGCCGCGACCAAACCTCTTTGGGCACTAAGTTGTGAACCCGCACCACGAGGACGTCCTCGTAAACGGATCGGTTGAAGATCCCCATATCGCCGTACTCGGGGACGGCGTGGTGAATGCGCCAGAGATAGTCGTGCGAAGCTTCTTCGGCCGAAGGCTTCTTAAACGACGTGACATGACACCCTTGTGGGTTACAGCCAGTCATCACATGGCGAATCGTGCCATCTTTCCCGCTTGCGTCGCGACCCTGCAGCATGATCAGCAGCGCGCGCTTATGCTCGGCGTAGAGCAGGTACTGCAGCTTGTCGATCCGCTCGATGGCCTTGTCGAGACTGATCTTCATCTTGTGGCCCTTTTGCCAGCCGAGCGTATGATCCGGGTCCCAGTCAGCGAGCTTCCACTTCTTGCCCGGCGGAACCATCAGTTCCCTGCTGAAGTTTGTAGTCATGCAAGGCCCTCCTAAGATTGCGCCACGCCGCCCGGGCTGCGGTCGAACTCTGCTCGGGCAAGCGAGCAAAAGTGAATGCGGCGGCGACTCCCTCCAACCGCGACTCTCTACCTGATTGGCTGTGGCGTAAGCAATGGCGGAGCAGAATCGAGGGACAAGGCGCGCACCGAGGTCGGCAAGCCGCAACGCTTGATTCCGGCTAGCTCGGACGAGCCGTGACGCTACTTCTCTTGAAGGTATACCGGTCTTCCACTTAAACCGGCGACGTCGAGATCGGTAACGTCGATCGTTGCCGGGGTGGCGAGCTCGAAAGTAACTTGGGTCTCGGCAGGCAGACGGATGTCTCTCTTGCACGTGACAACGGCAGCTACCGTGCCAACCCCCAGGCCGATGGGTCCTCCGATGAGCGCGCCTCCGCCACCCGCGGCAAGGGCACCAAGCAGCAGACCGCCGCCGACGCCTCCGCCCATGAGCGCGAAGTTATGTTTTCCGTGGCGCTTGCCGATCTTCGTTTCCGTAGCAGTGCGGATTTCATAGGTGTTGCCGCCTACCTCGACGCTTTCCAGTGCGATCTGGAGATGAGAGTGGCCGACAAGTCTTCCCGAGCGCTTGGCATCCACAACAACGCCCGTAGCGTGAGCACCTTCCGGGATGACGGTTCTGCCGCCCAGCATCACCGGCTGAGAAAGCGTAGCCTCAAAGTGGTCTCCGGGCTGGCTGCGGTCACTCCCCACCGCATTATTCAAAGTTACCTGGATCGTAGTTGCTTCCGGCAAAGTAACCGGCACCGTGCGGGAGTATTTGCTGGCGGCCCCGAGGGTTGCCGCACAAAACAAGGAAAACAGAAATAGGACGACAAAGGAGCTCGATTGCTTCACGGCTTCAGACATGGGACACACCTCAGTTCGGCTTGGAGCAGGCGGACTTCCGAATTAGCAGCCGCAATGCTCCGAGATTCAGATGCATTTATTCGACGCCGCGTTCAACAATGGCAAGAATTGCAACGGCCGGGAAGTTCGGAGTACTGGAACTGGGTCGACTTGCTTGTTTTCCGCGGACGAGGGAAGGTAGCACTACTGCCCACCATCTGTCCACTGTTGGGCCTCGTTCTAGCGCGTCGGGTAGAAAGCAAGGTCCGCCCACTTGATACCTTGACCTACTGTTCCGTTGTAATGCTTTTTTCATCGTGTATTCACGGTTCCGAAGTATCATGGGCCAAGGTCCTGCCATGGCAACGGTCACCTCAGAAGTCCTCACAGCCGAGCGGCAGCCAGTAGCGGAACGAGCGCCGGCAGCGAAGTCGGGCTACCCGGGCGCGCTGGTGGTGGTTGAGGGAATCGACGGTTCGGGCAAGAGCACCCAGCTCTATTTACTGAAGCGCTGGCTAGAGATCGGCGGCTACCGGATCCATTTCACAGAATGGAATTCTTCGCCGCTGGTGAAATCGGCCACGCGGCGAGGGAAGCAGCGGCGCATGCTGACGCCAACGACTTTCTCCTTGCTGCATGCCGCCGACTTCGCCGACCGTTGCGAGCGGCAGATCTTGCCACTGTTGCATGGCGGCTATTTGGTACTCGCAGACCGCTATGTCTACACAGCCTTCGCACGAGACGCCGCCCGCGGTTGCTCGCCTCACTGGCTGCGAAATCTTTACAGCTTCGCGCCCGTACCCGACATCACCTTTTATTTCCGTGCGCCGTTGGACGTGGCTGTCAACCGGATCGTAGCGGGACGTCCCAAGCTGAAGTATTACGAAGCCGGAATGGACCTGGGGCTATCTTTGGATCGCGCCGAGAGCTTCCGCATTTTCCAAGAACGAATTCTGAGCAACTACGACCAGATGATCGAAACAGACCGCTTCGTGCTGATGGACGGGACGGTGCGAGTGAACCGGCTGCAAACCTTGATGCGACAGCTCGTGAGCGAGCGCGTCGACCTTGCGCGGTTCGCGCCGAAGAAAAAATGAAACGAGCGCATTCCAACTTCACGCCAAGAGTTTCCCCCAATGGGTCTCAGGCGAAGTCTGCGAAAAAGGGCAAAAACGGAAACGGTACCCTCGCCGCGCGGTTCTACGGAATGCCCTTACCGGGAATCCGGCCCGAGGAGCTGAGCGGGAGCCTGATTGTGGTAGAGGGGGCGGACGGATCGGGCCGATCGACACAGATCTCGCTTTTGACCGAATGGCTCGAATCGGAAGGCTTCGCCGTGGAGACGATGGGCCTGCGCCGATCCTACCTCGTGGGAGAGGACATCGACGCGCTGCTTGCCGAAAACGCCGTGACGCGCCTTACGCTGGCTTTGATGTACAGCACCGACTTTTTTGATCAGTTGGAGCGACGAATTTTGCCGGCCTTGCGTTCGGGATTGATTGTTCTTGCCGATCGCTATATCTTCACGTTGATTGCGCGCGCCGCAGTGAGGGGAATCAGCCGGGACTATTTGCACGGGATTTATGAGAGTGCCTTGCGTCCCGATTTGACCTTCTGGCTGAACGTGCGCCCGGAAGTGGCTTTTGACCGCGAGTTCAAGAAATCGCAAACGATCAGCTACTGGGAGTCGGGCCGCGACATGTCGCTTTCCAACGATCTGTTTCAGTCCTTCGTCCGGTATCAGTTGTTGATGAAGCAGGAATTCGAATTTCTATCGAACAGGCACGGTTTTATCGAGCTCGATGGCGAGGCCAGCGTTTCCGAGGTGAACCGGGCGCTACGGACGCGGATCGCGTCTCACCTGGCAATCCGCGGCACGCACTATAAGCCTTCGCACGCGCTCGCGCACCTCTGGCGCTGAAGAGTGGCCGCACCCGTCCAACTGAGTGCGATCGATGCCGGATCGAACGCCATTCGTCTCGTTATCGCGCGAGCGACTTCTCCCCACCACGTCCAGATTCTCGAAAGCGAACGCGCCGCGGTCCGGCTTGGGCACAATGCCTTCACGCAACGATTGCTCGACGACAAGACCATTGCCCGGGCTGTGCGCGCTTTCCGCCATTTCCGGGAGCGTATGGATCACCATCAGGTGAGTGCCTGCCGAGCCGTGGCCACGTCGGCGGCGCGGGAGGTTCGCAATAGCCGGCGGCTGATGGAGCGAATCCGGCGCAAGAGCGGGATCAAACTCGAGGTCATCAGCAGTGCCGAAGAGGCGCGGCTGGTCTGCTCGGCCGTACATTGGGCTCTTGGCGAGCGGATCCGACCGCGGCTGATCTTCGATCTGGGCGGGGGCAGCCTGGAGCTGAATTTCTTCGAGCACGGCTCGCTCGTTCGCCGCATCGCTTTGCCGCTCGGAACCATCCGGGTCATGGAGACGTTTTCCATCGAGGGCGCCATCGACGAGGACCGCGCTCGACGGCTGCGCCATCATGTGCTGGCGATGCTGCGCAGCACCATGCCGTCTCCGCCAAATCTCTCACGAGCGATCGCCGTCGCCTGTGGAGGCAATGCCGAAGCCTTGGTACGCCTCGCTCCGGGCCCCCAAGTGGCCGGAACGCCGACCATTAACGGGCGCCTGCTGCGGGACCAGATGTGGCGTATCCTGGGCCTAGACATCGCCTCCCGTATGCGCGTATTCCGGGTCCGGCGGGACCGGGCCGAAGTGATGGGAATCGCCGCCATCATCATCAACACGGTCGCGGAATGGCTTCAGTTGCGCTCGCTGCTGGTTCCCGGAGTCGGCGTGCGCGAAGGATTGCTGCTCGATCTCGTGGCCGAGCAATACTCCGGCCGAGCCGCCTCGGATGAGCAGCGAGATCGCGCGGAAAGAATGCTGGCGGGTGTCCGTTGGTTTGCACGGCGCCACGATGGCGATTCGCGACACGCGGATCAAGTCGCGCGGCTCGCGCTCTCTTTGTTTGATCAACTGCGTCCACTGCACGAAATGGGCGCGGAAATGCGCCTCATCCTAGAGATGGGCGCACTGCTGCACGACATCGGACACTTCGTGCACCGCAAAGCACACCACCGACACGGTGAATACCTGGTGCGCTGGGGCGAGATTCCGGGGCTCAGTGGCTGGAGACGGGAGATGGTTGCGGCAGTGGTGCGCTATCATAACTGCAAGTCCGAACCGCAGTTAGGACACGCGTCCTATGCTGCGCTCGACAACGAAAGACGAAGACAACTGCGACTGCTCACATCCTTTTTGCGCATTGCCGAAAAGCTCGAATCCGAGCATGCACAGAAAATCTCGGGCCTGGACGTGCAGATCGTCGGCCGCCGCGCCATCTTCTTAATCGCTGCCACCGAGGGAACGCGGCTTGACCTGGCCGGACTCGGACGCAAGGCGGATCTGTTCGAGAAGGAATTTCAACTCAAAGCGGAGTTTCGGCGGGATCAGAGGCAGAGGCGGGAAAAGGTGGCCTAGCCAATGATTCTCTATCTGGTTCGTCACGGGATCGCGGTCAATCGCACGGATCCAAAGTGCCCGCCGGAAGCCGAACGTCCTCTAACGGCCAGGGGCGTGCAGAAAACGCGGTCGGCCGCCTTGGGCCTTCGGGCACTGGGCGCGAAACCAGACATTTTGATCACGAGCCCCTACGTTCGTGCGGCGCAGACAGCGGAAATCTTTGCCGAGGCGCTGGGGTATTCGCCGGAAAAGATCCGCGTGAGCGAAGCTCTAAAGCCCACCGACAATCCAGCCACCATCGTAGCGGAGATTGCACGCCTGCGGGCCAAAGAAGTGATGTGCTGCGGACACGCCCCGCACCTCGATCTTTTGATCTCGCTTCTGGCGGGGGCGCGAGGAGCTTTCACGGCTTTGAAGAAGGCAGGCGTGGCCTGCTTCGAGCAGCAAGGCAGCCACAGCCGGTGGGAGCTTCGCTGGATCCTAAGCCCGAAGGTGCTTCGCGATCTCGGAGACTAGCCTCACGCGGTTCGGCGCTGGGGAACCGACGCCGCGACCAGCGCGTGACCCCACTGAAATCCGGCACGCCAAGTCAGCCACGGTGAGCTCGGTCCCGCGCTCAATTGGAGAAAGGCTTCCAGACAGGCCTTTCTCCTCGTGTCAATCCTCTCATTCCACTGCGCCACAAGCGAGGGACGCCGTTCGACCGAAAGGTGGCGGATCTTCGCGCGCAGCACGTCCATATCGTGCACATCACCGAGCAGGTCTTGCATCCGCTGGAGGTCGCCGCACCAGGCCTCGCAGCGCTGCGGTAGAAAATTCTCGACAATGTAGCGAAATCTCTTGACGCCAATCCGCAACCGGTGCCAGGCAACGGTGCTCCGGCTCTTGCGCGCCTTTTGAAACAGCTCGGCCGCCTGGTTCAGGCGAGCAAGCGCCAGACGCTGGAAGACCACGCTCTCCAGAGGGAAGAATTGCGCTTTGGACGAGAGTTTGCGCGTGAGTTTCTTCCAACCCTTGCGATCAAATGCATTGAGCGCACGTTCGGCTTTGGCGCGATCTATTTTCTCCTGGCTCGCTAGCAACGTGAGCATGTGCCTTCGTACCGGATCCCCGGACGGTGCCAGTTTCTTGAGCCAGCCACTCTCGACTTGTACGTCACGAAGTTCACCCAAGGCGTGGAACAGGTCCCGGCTGGACTTCTTAAGCTTCCGCCAACCAGGGCTCGGATTCACTTCGTCCAAGGCCTCCGCCATGGTGCGGCAGCGCCGAAGTGCGACACGTAGGTCGTGTACGGCATCCGCATTCCAGTCGCGTTCGGCTTCGTCGGCTCTTTCGAGCACCCGCTCCATCCACAGTTCAAAGCCGCTGTTTAGGGAAGCACGCTTGGGCAATGAAATCGTCTCAGCCATCTTCGTCCCAGATCAACGGGCGGGCTGCTGAATCGGAATAGTAACGCTGCCGACCCGGGTGCGCTAGTCCAAGCCATAGAAAAATGCGTTCGAATTCCACAGCTGTGGAAAAACGAGGCAGGGCTTTTAAGAGATGAACGCACATCCCAGGCGAAGGTGGCCTTCTTCCATACGCAGCGAGGATACCTTGCGCAGTAGGACGCGAACCGGCGGCAAAATCGGCACGTGTAGCACGGCGTTGAATTGCTCGGGCAAATCATCGCCTGCCTCGAGCGCCAGCGCCACACCACCATAGCTGAGATCCATGACTTTCGCGGTTCTCTGACCCTCGGCAAACACGGCATGCGCCTTGGTTCCGCCGAGCAAGACGCGCTCCCACTTGCGCCGCTCGGACGGCGCTCCGCGGACGACGCTGGGGCCGGGCGTGGGCGGCGGAGTAACGCGCGGGGATGGGGGTGCAGGAGCTGCTTCCGGGGGAGGCTCCTTCTCGATCGGAACAACCCGCGGCGGTGTGCGGGTAGCGTGTTTCAAGGCATAGAGGCGCTCGTCTGCGACGCTCAGCAGCGCGCCCTTTTGATCTCCGTCGTGGGGATGCACGGCCACGCCGAAGTCCAGTGTCACGCCTACATCCATCTTCAGGGGGCGGAGCTGATTCTCATACTCGGCTCGCACGCGGCGGCAGAGTGTAACGGCCTGCTCCGTGTCGGTCTGTGGCAGTAGCAAGGCGAATTCATCGCCGCCAATGCGGAAGGCGAAGTCGGCGGCGCGCAGAGTCGTGCGGAGCGTCGTGGCTGCGATCTGCAGGACGTGATCTCCCTGAAGATGCCCGAAGCGGTCGTTCACTTCTTTCAATTTGTGAAGATCTAAGATCACCACCGCGAGTTGCTGGCCGTAACGCTTGGCGCGATTCAGCTCCTTATCCAGATATTCGTCGAACAGACGGCGATTGTAGAGTCCCGTAAGCGCATCGGTCGCCGCATTAATCTGCAGTTTCTTGAACTCGTCGTATTCGACCAGGACGGGAACGCGCAGAGAGCTCATCGAAGAAAGAACGTCTACCATCGCCGTCCTCAGGGAGACGTTTTTTCCGGTGCTGGTGACGAGCTCCCTGCGGCGCTCGAGAATCTTCGTCCAATATTCGCTGCTTTGCGCTTCGGTTAGGTCGATCTGCGCGATCGTGCGGAAGAACTGCCGGAGGAATTGCGCGCGCGCCTCCTCGTCGAGACCCCCTAGGGTCTCTACGAGCAAATCCAGCAACGAATCTTCGGCCGATCGCTTCGGCTGAAAAACCTCGCCGGGCTGGGGCATCGATGGAGTCCGAACCTACCTGCCTTGAGACAAAAAGAGGCATCTGCGGGGGCAAGACACTTTATAGCACGGACAGGTCCATTCATACCAACCCAGACCCGGCCAGGGTCTCAAGCGCTCGAGCTGTAACTCACTGTGTGGAGATGTGTTAGCGGCATCGAGACGGAACGGGCTTGCGGAAACCGAATGAAGAGTGAAAAGCTGTTCCACTTAAGGCTCGATGCGTGTCCTGTGTGAGAGGATGGAGAATCAGGCAATCGGTTTGAGGAACTCGACCCCCACCAAGTGGATATCGCCCGCTTCCTGCTGCCGCTTGACCCTCGCCTGAATGGGAGGCATCCCGGCTGGAACCAGAGCCGATGATGTAATCGAGGGTGCCGGGATCGTGAGCGTGACGACCCCACCCATTGGCAACGGCCGCGGACTGGTTAGGAACGCGCCAAGACCGCTAACGTCCAAAGTCTTCGCTAGCTCCACAAACTGCTCGCCATGAGCGTCCCTACCGCGGATAAACAAGGGGACTTGCAAGTGAATCCGCTGAAAACGCCTACGCTCGTCGGTCAATGTCTGGGCAGCGAAATTCGGATTGACCAATTCTTCTCTCAGAGCCATTCGGTACCCAAGTATTAGTACTAAATCAGAGCCGGCTATTCCTATGCACGTTCTCCGCCCTCGAGGGGCTCTAGATTAGAAGTAATTAAATCAATGACTTACAGAGCTAACGCGGGATATGGATTTGGGGAGTGCGAATGGAAATGTGCAAAACTGCGGCAATTCATTTCCAGGATTGTGCAATCTTGGAACCCATTTGCCATTGACACAATTCGTTTCCTTCTGCGAGCATACGGTTCCAAGCGAATCCCCCGGCTGATATCGGAGAGGACTAAAACATGCCTCCCGGAGCATGGCCCGTGGCGGAGGGTGGGTTGTCTAAGAGCGCGGCAGTTGAGAAGCAGGCAGCCGGTCCGGCCACGTTTCAGATGGTCGCGAGTCTATTGGACGCCATCGACCGGCCCCTTCTCGTGTCGGACCGAGCCGGCCAGATTCTTTTCGTAAACCTGCATGCGCAAGACGCGCTGCGCTCCCCGAAACTAGGAACCAACTGGACGCCGGATCTGTTTGATGACATTCTCGCCACGGATCGCAAGCACGTCCTCAGCAAGCTCGAAAGTGGTGAGCAGGACGTGACCCTGCCCGTGCCGACGACCGAGGGCGCCTTCCGGGCGCGCATTCGCTGGCTTCCCGAGCCCGATTGGCTCGCGGTCTATATCGAACCCGAGCCTCCGGCCGAGGAAGCGGAAATGCGCCAAACCGTGCAGGAGCTGATGCAGGAGCGGGAGATCACCTATCGTAATCTTCTCGCCGCCTATTTGCGTCTTCAAGAAGCGAACCGTCAGAAGACGGTTTTGCTTGCGTCGGCCGCACACGAGCTGAAGACGCCTCTGGCCGTGATGAAGGGCTACTACGATTTGCTGCTTTCCGGCTCTCTCGGGAGGCTGAGCGAGCACCAAGTCGATATTTTGCGGGAATCCAAGGAGAGTTGCGACCGTCTGGTCCGCTTGGTTTCCATGTTCTTGAATTACTCCGCCCTGGAAAGCGGCAAGCTTGTCCTGCAGTTGCATGAAAACGATCTGCGCGATTGCATCAAAGATGTTGTCACTCGATGGAAAGATGCCTTTCAGCGCGCCAATGTACGCCTGGAGACGCGCGTGCCCCGCGGCTTACCCGCGTTCCGATTCGATTACCAGAAGGTGCAGCAATGCATCGTAAACCTGCTCGACAATGCGCTGAAACACACGCCGAGCGGAGGGACCATCACTTTGACTGTGCAGTTGCATTTTTGGGAACGGCGCGTGGCCGAGACTGCGCCGGCTGAGGACCGTCGCCAAAGCGGTGAACAACGGCCCAACAGCATTCTGTTGACCGTGACCGACACGGGTTCGGGAATCGCGGCGGAGTTTCATCAAGAGATTTTCGATGAGTTTGTGCGCGTCGATCCCTCCTCCTCGGGAATGGGACTGGGACTGGCGATCACCAAGCGATTGATTCAAGCCCATCGCGGCAAGATCTGGGTCGATAGTGAATTGGGTCGCGGCAGCTCGTTTTCCTTCCTGCTGCCGATTCGTGCCGAATAAACAAAAACTTCCGGCGCGAGATCGGAAACGATGATGGATCACAAAGAAAGAATCATGGTCGTGGATGATGAACCGAGCATCCGAAAATACCTCCGGACGCTACTGGAGGTGGACGGCTTCGAGGTCGAAACGCTCTCGAGCGGCAAGGAGGCCCTGAAGCACGTCGGAGCAGGGGAGCGGCCCGACTTCATCATCCTGGACGTGCTGATGCCGGAAATCGACGGCCTGGAAACCTTGCGGCAGTTGATGCAGGTCGACCGCTCGCTCAACGTCATCATGCTTTCCTGCGCCAACGAAGTGAACACGGTCGTCGAAGCCATCCGCCTCGGGGCGCTCGATTATCTGACCAAGCCGTTTGAAAAACCGGAACTCGATGCAGCATTTCTGAAGTGCAAACAGAAGCAGCAGCTCCGCTCCGAAAATCAGAGCCTGCGCGAATACTGCGAAGCCTTGACCGAGGATATTTCCTTCCTCGCCGCCAGCCCTCAAATGCTGAAAATCCGCCAGCAGATCCTGCAGATCGCACCCGTGGACGTGCCGATTTTCATCAGCGGCGAAAGCGGTGTGGGCAAGGAAGTTGTGGCGCGGATGATTCACTTGCGTTCGAAGCGACAGCAGCAACCATTCGTAAAGGTGAATTGTGCGGCCCTGCCGGGCGAGCTTTTGGAATCCGAGCTATTCGGATTCGAGCAAGGTGCCTTCACCGGTGCCGTACGCGCAAAGCCCGGGAAGTTTGAATTGGCCAACAAGGGAACGATTTTCCTCGATGAAATTGCGGAGATGAGCCCGCACCTACAGGCGAAACTTCTGCACGTGCTACAGGACGGCCAGTATTCCCGCCTCGGTGCGCGTTCGGTTGTGAACGTGGATGTTCGCGTTTTGGCTGCGACGAACGTGGATGTGAAAGAGGCCATGCGCAGCGGGCGTTTCCGGGAAGACCTTTATTACCGGCTAAACGTTCTCTCGCTGCACATTCCGCCGTTGCGTGAGCGGACGGGGGAGATTCCGCTCCTGTTTCGACACTTCCTGGTGAAGTACAGCGAGAAATACCAGAAGACAGCGCCCGACCCATCGAAGAATCTGCTGGAAGCCGCGATGCGCTATCCATGGCCCGGAAACCTGCGGGAGCTCGAGAACTTTGTCAAGCGCTACGTGATTTTGGAGGATGACGAAGGAAGCTTCCGAGAACTGCTGGAAATGACCGGCCAACAGCAGCGCGTGGCCCCGCGCGAAGAAGCTCTCGTGCCCAAAGAACAAGGTCTCAAGGCTCTGGTGCGCGGATTGAAAGATGAAGCAGAGATGGAAGCCATCGCCGACGCGCTGGAAAAAACGAACTGGTGCCGCAAGGACGCGGCACGCATGCTCGGAATCAGTTACAAAGCTCTGCTTTACAAGATGCGGCAGTTCAACCTAGATTCGGGCCGCGGCTCGAGATCGGCCGCCGCAAAGGCAGCCGCAGCGGCCAGAGAGCCCGTGGCGAAGGTGGAGGCGCCGAGCGAAGAGGTTCCCTCAACTCCAGCGGTTCGTGGCTCCTAGACGAAGCATCCTGTCCTATATCGATCGGCGCGACTGTCAGCAAATCTCTACCTGGTCGTGTGAGGGCGCGTAGTCCTAGACCTGCAAATAGTTGCATATCTAGAAACAATCGAGCGAATTAGCGTTGTCCGCTTGACAGATTCTGATCTAGTATTCCGCTCCGGAACAGGCGGCACGCACAGATCTTCGCGGGCTGAATCCAGCTTTTAGTCTCAAGCATCCGAAAAACAGAACTTGCGCGGTTATTGTTTCCAAAGGGGTTGTTTGTTTTTGGATCGCTTTGGGGCGCAAGGCCATTGCTCGTAAGCAGATTATTCAACAGGAGACGGGCTCATGACGGATGGTGTAATCTTGTTTGGAAGAGGGATTGCTACTTCCGCCGGTGGGGGTAGCACTGTGAACTCCAACCCCGTCCTGGAGGAGCCACAGTAATGACGGAACGTCGCATGGCGCGTCGGTACGATCTGTCGCTACCCGTAAGCGTTCGTATGCCGATCACCCGGGAACCCAGGACGCACAGCGGTCAGACCCGCGATATCTCTACACGCGGCGTGTACTTCGTGCTGCAGAACGACCTGGCCCCCGGCACCGAACTCGATTTCACGTTGACCCTTCCCTCGGAGATCACGCGAGGAGCGGAGGTGCTCGTCCGCGCTCACGGTCGCGTCGTGCGGGTCGACAAGCGTTCCGATGATGATCATCCGACCGTCGGAGTGGCTGCCGTCATCGAGCGCTACGACATCATTCGTGGGGAGGCTTCACACTAGAATCGGCCGCCAGGCGAGATTTCGTTGGTTCATCCTTAACTGGATCATCCCTTACAGTACCTCTAGCCCTCCTGACAACGAAGCGTCTGTGGAAAACCATTTTGCATCCCTTCAGGAACGCCTCTTCCCTAAAGTGATAACAATTTTCAGCCGTCGACGGGAAATCTATCGACAGGTGCAGGCGTTTCAACTCGGTAGCTCCGCCATCAGACGTCAATTGGCTGAATCAATTAGCGGGGGCCTGCGAATCGATGGGACCGCGGAGAGGCTCTGCGATCGAGTTGAGTTTGGCTTGCCGCGTGCAACATTCGACCGAGGAACTGGGGGATTCCGGTTCATTCGCGATATTCATGGCCTCCACGGCGACAGCCAAATCACCGCTTCCGGCAAATTCCTATGAGCTGCCGCCCGCCCACATCTATTTTGGCCCCTCGCCAGTTATGCAGGCCGTGCGGCAGAAGGTCGAGCGCGCCGCCGGTCTGAATGTTCCCATATTGATTCTCGGCGAGAGCGGAACGGGCAAAGAGGTTCTGGCTCGGTTGATACACGAGCGCTCGCCTTGGCGAAGCGGGCCCTTCGTGAAAGTGAACTGTCCGGCGATCCCGGGCACGCTACTGGAAAGTGAGCTCTTCGGTTTTCAGAAGGGCGCTTTTACAGGCGCTCACGCTGCGAAGCCGGGCCACATCGAGATGGCGCAGGGCGGTACTCTGTTCCTGGACGAAATCGCTGAGCTTGACGCGAGCCTGCAGGCGAAGCTGCTCCACGTCCTGCAGGATGGCCATTTTACCCGCATTGGCGATCACGAAGAAAAACGAATGGACGCTCGCGTGGTATGTGCGACGAACCGGCAGCTCCAGCGTGAGATCGAATCCGGCGGGTTCCGATCCGATCTACTCTACCGAATCAACGTGATCACCATCACGCTGCCGGGATTGCGCGAGCGCCGCGACGACATTCCTTATCTTGCCGAATACCTCCGCCTGCAGTTCAACCGCCGATTCCAGCGCGAGGCTCCTCCCTTGTCGAGCGACACATTGCACGTGCTTAGACAACGCGATTGGCCCGGAAACATTCGGGAGCTAGAGAACTGTATCGCTCGCTATGTCGTCCTCGGCTCGGAAGAGGGCTTCTATGGCGAGCGCTCGGAGCGGGCCTCAAGTCACTTCACCTACGAACCCACCGCGGACGGCAGTATTCCCCTCAAGCACATCTCGCAACAGGTGACCCGCCGGATGGAAAGAGATGTCATTCTAAAGGTTCTTCAAGCAAATCATTGGAATCGTCGCAAAGCCGCCGAAATCCTAAAAATCAGCTACCGCGCGTTGCTCTACAAGGTTCGCCAGGCCGGTCTTCCTGCCAAACGCCCCCGCCAAAAGACACGCGACAAGGAGGGCCTCCCTCCTGACTCCGCTGGATCTGACTGACCGCAGCAGAATCCGATTGCGCTAGAGCAAGGACAGACAGAAACATACCTGCTACCCTGGACCGCTCAGCTCTTTCCCAATGATTGGGCGAGCGATCGTGAGTCACCTTTTGAGTACCCGTGCCTGGTATGAAATCGCCAGCGGAGTCTTTCTTGCCCGCGCCGGTTGATTCAGCTAGCCTTGATTGCAGGATGAGGAAACCGAGCAGCAAATCGAACCTGAAGGTGTGTCTTCTCTCGCCGCATCCGATGGTTTTAGATGAATTCCATCGCTTGCTAGAAGACTCTGGCTTCCAAATCACCTCCAAGCAACTGGACTCGATGCTGGCGCCTGATTTGCGACACCTCGAGGTTCCACGCGCCTCGGTGTATGTAGTAGACGCCCATGCCGCGCGACAGGCGACCGGGGCGCTCATGGGCAACATCCTCGAGCATCATCCGGGAGCGCGTCTGTTGGTCGTCGGAGACAAGTTCAAAGAGGCCGATAGCTACGCCCTCCTTCGCCAGGGTGCCAAAGGAATCCTGACCTATGCGGAGGCGCGCACACAGCTTCCCCGAGCGCTGCCGCAGGTCGCCGTGGGGGGGATTTGGGTTCCGCGCCCCGTTCTTTCCCGTTTTGTGGATTCGATTCTGAGCGGAACACAGGGGCGCCGCTTGCGTATGGAGTCTCCCAACGAACTCAGCCGCCGCGAGCAGGAGGTACTCAACGGCCTGCTCGAAAACCTCGCGAACAAAGAGGTGGCGGATCGGCTCCATATTTCCGAACGTACCGTAAAATTCCACGTCTCCAATCTACTTGCGAAATTCGGCGTGCGCCGCCGCGCAGACCTAATTCTGTTGTGCTACCAGCGCCGCAACGCGGACACCGCGTAGTCCCTCCGCCCGTAGCGTGCCCTCGCTTGTGATAATCTCCTTCTGAAATGGCTGCGTTTTTTATCGAGAATTTCGGCTGTCGAGTGACCGAAGCGGACACATCGGCTCTTTCGCGTGCGCTCGTCGGAGCCGGCATGCGGGCCGTTCTTGATCCGGCCTCGGCGGACGTGGTCGTACTGAACACCTGCACGGTGACCCATCGAGCCGACGCCCAAGCTCGGGAAGCCATTCGCAAAATTCATCGCTTAAACCCCGGCGCGCGTATCGTGGTTACCGGCTGCTACGCGCAGCGGGCGCCCGAAGAGTTAGCCTCCATCAAAGGCGTCGCGTGCGTCGTCGGCAACTCTCACCAGAGCGAAATTCCCGCTTTGCTGGAAGGGCTCCCGTTCGGTACAGAGCCTGTGCCGTCCACGGATTTTTTCCCCCTGGCCGAGCTCACCGACGACGCGATGTCGCTTGCACGAGGCCCGGCAAAGATTTTGACCGGCGACATTTTTCGGCTATCCCACTGGCCCTTTCCGTCGGTGCCGCCAACGGCGACCGACGGGGACCGCACGCGGCCCATTCTCAAAATCCAGGATGGTTGCCAAAACCGTTGCTCCTACTGCGTGATTCCCTTCGTGCGGGGCCAAAGCCGCAGTCTGCCACCCGACGATGTGATCCAGGAAGTGCACGTATTGCGCTCGGCCGGCGCGAAGGAAATCGTCCTGAGCGGGATCAACCTAGGAAGCTATGGTCGAGATCTCGTGCCGCGCGCGACGCTCGCCCAAGTAGTCAGGCGAATTCTCGATGAGACCACACTCGAGCAGCTTCGCTTCAGCTCCATTGAGCCGCAGGACATTACCCAAGAATTCGTCGCTCTCATCGCATCATCCGATCGCATCGCGCCGCATTTTCATGTTCCCTTGCAATCAGGGTCGGACCGTATTCTTCAAAAGATGCATCGCTGGTACCGCACCGGTCACTACGCTGAGCGCATTCAGCTCATCCACCAGCTCTTGCCGCATGCAGCGATTGGAGCGGACGTGATCATGGGTTTTCCAGGTGAAACACAAGAGGACTTCGATATGACCGCGAAGTTTATCTCGCACCTGCCTTTCACCTATTTACATGTCTTCTCGTTTTCCCCACGGCCCGGCACACCGGCCGCACAGCTCAGCGATGCGGTCGAGCCTGTAAAGATCCGCGAGCGCGCCCAGGCCTTAAGAGCTCTCGGTGAACGGAAAGCTGCGGCGTTCCGCAGTTCCCAGCTCGGGCAGACGCTGCGCGCGCTGACACTTGCCCGTTCCGTGGACAACTGGACCGAAGCACTGACAGGAAACTATCTAAAAGTTCGAATCCCGGGACGGCATCCCGCCAATCAATGGCATGACGCGGTGGTCACCCAGTAGCACACTGCCAATCAATTCTCAAAAATAACCTGGGCGAGCGCCAGGTTCCCACTGTGCGTGATGGAGACGCTAATCTGTCGGACTCCCAAACGATCGGCGAAGGCGCGCGCTACCCCGTCCAGACGAAGCCCCGGCTTTCCCCCCGGCTCGCGAGTGACTTCAATATCCCGCCAACGCACGCCGTAACGCCAGCCTGTGCCCAGAGCCTTCATCGCTGCTTCCTTCACGGCAAACCGCGCGGCATAGCGCTCGTACCGATTCTTGTATCGTTCGCAGTAGGAAACTTCGTCAGGCGTAAACAGCCGCTCGATAAATGACGCGCCGTGGCGCGTGATTGCCGCTTCAATCCGGTCGATTTCTGCGATATCCAGCCCCAGTCCGACGATCACATAGCCTCGAGTGCACGAGCAATCCTACCCGTGCGATTCTTTCTTTTTTGGCAGGAATTATACCTGTGACTTTCTCCCCGCGCTAAAGCACGGGGCTTCTCAGGCAACGGACGCTACCGGCCGTTCCGTTGACGCCTGAAGGCTCAGCCCGAGCCGTAGGATTTCCATTGCTGAAGCGTGGTCGCGGGAAGTAACCAACCCACATGCCCTGCAGACGTGTTCTCGTTCTGACAGCAACTTGAGATTGGGTTCTCCACAAGGGCAACGCTGACTTGTTCCACGAGCATCGACTAGCAGCAACTGTCGCCCGGCACTCTCAGCCTTGTACAACAGTTTCGAGAAGAACGCTGCCCAGCCTGCATCATGGACATATTTCGCAAGCATGCCTCGGCACAGCCCCTTGACGTTGAGGTCTTCAGCAACGATGGTTCCGTATTCGTTGACGATGCTCCGGGACAGCTTGTGTTGAAAATCATTCCGTTGATTGAAAATGGTTCGATGGATACGCGCAACCAAACGAACCGCCTTCTTCCAGCGGTTTGAAAACTTCTTGCGTCGTGCCACCCGACGCTGTGCTCGACCCAGACGCTTCTGCATGTGCTGAAACAGGCGCGGATTGGGTATCTCCGCGCCATCGCTCAAAACGGCGAAGGATGACAACCCTACATCGATACCGACAGCCTTGGTGCTTGTAGGCAGCGGCTCAGGCTGTACTTCGCAACTGAAGCAAGCGTACCAATGCTCGTTCTCACGCTTAATCGTGAGCGTCTTGATGTCGCCCTGAATCGCACGATGCAACCTAATCTTGACCGCACCGATTTTCGACAATTGCAGCTGACCATGCAGTTGGTACCCACTCTGCGGGTACGTAAATGAATCGTAACGACCCTTGGAGCGGAAACGAGGAAATCCAGGCTTCTGCCGACGCTGGCATCGGAGGAAGAACGCTTGGAACGTTTTATCAAGACGTCGCAGAACATCTTGCAGCACTTGGCTATGAACAGCAGCAACATCGTCTCGGATGGACCTGATTTCTCCGAGTTGATTTGCCTGCGCTACATATCCGATCCTCTTACGAGCTACAGACCAAGCATCTCGGCGCTCCTGCAGTCCAGCGTTGTAGAGTTCTCGGCAAACATCCAGCGTTGCCTGCAACTTTTGCTGTTGCAGGTGACTTGGATACAATCGGTATTTGAACGTGCGTCTCAACCAACCTCTAATCTTACGGTTGGTCTATGAGATTGCAAGCGACCAGATATTGCCAAGCGATACTGGAAAGATACTCTGTGGTCACCATCGAGCAGCAACGCCAGCCGATTTAACGCGCCTTATATCCCCGCCTAAAGGACGAGGTTTTACGGCGCATTGGATAATGACGGAGCAATCGTTCCCTCTGATGAAATGATGCGTACCACTGCCAAGCGAAGAAGACCGCCTTCACAAGCGGTCCGCCACGCCCCCTGGGTCCTCGACCACTCAGGCGGCCTCGAAGTTCTCCAAGCGCCGGCCCTCACGCGACTCGATTGGCTTGTCCATGGCTTCAGCACGCGTCCGGGCGGCTTGAGCGAATTGAACGGCGAGCGCGTCCTAAACCTCGGCTTCACCGCTTGGGATTTGCGCGAACGTGTCATAGCCAACCGAAAGAGATTCTTCCGAGCGATCGGTGCGGGCCAAATGCAACTCGTCACGCTCGAACAGATCCACTCCGACCTTTCCTACCACATCGAACGGTCCCACCTGCGGGCGAACACGGCGCCAGAGGGCGATGCCGTCTTCACGCGGGAGCGGGGAATTCTGCTCGCCATCCAAAGCGCGGATTGCGTCCCGATTCTTCTCCTAGACACCCAGCGGCGCGCTTTGGCGGCCATTCATTCCGGCTGGCGCGGGACTCTCGCACGGATCGCCGTAAAGACACTGGGAAGGATGCGAATGGAATTTGGCACGCGCCCGGAGGATGTCGTCGTCGCCCTCGGACCGGGCATTGGTCGCTGCTGCTACGAGGTTGGCCCGGACGTCGCGCGCGAGTTTCATGCGCAGTTTTCCGAGGCGAGCCAATGGTTCGACGGACCATTCGATGCGCTCGCTTCCGGTGGGAACGATCCGAACTGGCTTCCCTGGCTTACCATGCGGCCGCCGGGCCACGCACCCCCCGCGGCGCGCGTAAACCTCGACCTGATTGCCGCCAATCGTGCGATTCTCTTAGATGCCGGCGTCCCGGCAGGTCAGATTTCGGCCTCGGGGCTTTGTACGGCCTGCCACAACGACATTTTTTTCAGCTACCGACGCGAGCGCACGACCGGCCGCCTTATGTCCGTGATCGGACTCCGGTGAATACCTAGGAAAGAGCCGGGGAAGCAGGGGACGGGGCGGCGGATCCTGCCGCCGATTCCGATAACGCCAATTGTCCGCACGCGGCCATCACGTCCTGGCCCCGTGAATGGCGCACGAAGACGGGCATGCCCTTGTCCTGGAGAATCCTGCGAAATTCCTCGACGCGCGCTAGGTCGGGTTTCTCAAACGGCAGCGGGCCTGGATTCCAAGGAATCAAATTCACCTTCGCGCGCAAATTCGCGAGCCATGCCAGAACGCGGCGGGCATCGTCCGGCGAATCGTTGAATCCGCCGAGCATGACATACTCAAACGTTAGCCGCTCCCACGGCCGTAGCGGATATCTGCGGCAGGAATCGAGGAGTCTCTCGAGCGGATACTTGCGATTGATGGGCATGATTTTGTCGCGCTGCTCGTTCGAGGATGCGTTCAGGGAAATTGCCAGCTTGGGGCGCACCTTTTCCTGCGCCAGTCGCTCGATCGCTGGCACGATTCCGCTGGTCGAAAGCGTGACATGCTTCGGTGAAATCGCCATGCCGTTCGGATCGAGCAGAATGACGAGAGCCGCCATCACCGCATCGTAGTTCAGAAGCGGCTCGCCCTGCCCCATGAATACGATATTGGTTTGGGGCCGGAGTGTGGTGCGGTTGTCTTCGAGCGCAACGAGCACTTGCCCGATGATTTCTCCTGCAAGCAGGTTCCGTACACCTTTGAGTTGGGCCGTCAGGCAGAACCGGCAATCCACGGCGCAGCCCACTTGCGCCGAGACGCAGATGGTCTGTCGATGCTCCTCGGGCATGAAAACAGCCTCGACATTTGCCGGCCTCGCTTCTTTGAGCGCCACAACATAGCGCACCGTGCCATCCGATGAGGTATGACGTCGCACGATTTCCGGCAGCGCGATCACGGCCTCGCGTGAAAGTTCCTCACGCAACGCGGCCGGCAAATTCGTCATCGCGGCGAAATCGAAGCGCCGCTCTCTGTAGAGCGCATGGTAGATTTGAGCGCCGCGATAGGATTGTTCACCGCGAGATTCTAGAATCGCCCGCAGCTCTTCGGCCGGTTTCCCGAGCAGATTTACGACGGTATGGGCTGTCTGTTGAGCCATCTTGAAATCATCATAGCACGGCAGTCTGGCGCACTTACGCACCTCCGGCCCCCCGCACCGTTCCGTAAATGACATTGGCAGGCCACCGTGCAAAAATAGAGTGTGCCGATGTCCCACCGAACTCGCGCGGTCGAAAAGGACGTGCTGCCGAACGGCCTGGTGGTCCTCACCGAGCCGATGGAACACGTCCATTCCGTTTCGGTCGGGATCTGGCTCAGGTCGGGATCGCGTCGCGAGCCTTTTGAACTGAACGGCATCTCGCACTTCATCGAGCACATGGTATTCAAGGGCACAGCGCGCCGCACGGCCGAGGACATCGCCCGCGAAGTCGATAGCGTCGGTGGCATGCTCGACGCGTTCACGGCAAAGGAAATGGTCTGCTTCAACACGCGGGTGCTCGACGAGCATTTGCCAAAAGCATTCGACGTACTGGCAGATATGGTCCTCGAGCCTAAATTCGCCCCGGACGACATCACGCGCGAGCAGTCCGTCATTCTCGAAGAGATCCGCATGACGCAGGACAATCCTGAAGACTTAGTCCACGAGCTCTTTACGCAGAATTTCTGGACTTCTCACGCTCTCGGTAAACCGATCCTCGGCACCCCGGAGACGGTTTCCGCTTTCACTCGCAGCTCGCTCGAGAAGTGGTTTCGTCGATGGTACGCGCCCAACCACGTGGTCATTACCGCCGCCGGCCATTTGAGCCACGCGCAGCTGGTCGAGCTCGTGGCCGAGCGCTTTTCCAAGCTCTCACCCTCCGATAACGGCACGGCCGATTCCACGCCGCAACCCACGCCGCACATAACCCTGCGCGCAAAACGCGAGCTCGAGCAAGTGCACATATGCATCGGGGTTCCGGCATTGCCTCTGGCCGACGATCGCCGGTTTGCCGTGTCGATCCTCAATAACGTCCTCGGAGGCGGTATGTCCTCGCGGCTCTTTCAGAACATCCGAGAGCGCCAAGGCCTCGCCTACGCAATCTTTAGCGAAACAAATTCATACCGGGACGCCGGCATGCTCTCGGTTTACGCCGGCACATCGATGGAGACGGCCGGGCAGGTGATTCGTTCGATCCTCGAGGAATTTCGTCGGCTCAAGGATGAATCGCTGAGCGAAGAGGAACTCCGCCGCGCCAAAGATCACCTCAAGGGCGCGACACTGCTGGCGCTGGAAGGTTCTTCCTCGCGCATGAACAGCCTCGCGCGCTATCACCTCTATTTCAACCGTCATTTCAACACCGAAGAGCTCATCGCTATGCTCGAGCGCGTCACCGCCAGCGACGTACAGCAGATCGCAGGTGAGTTCTTTGCGCCGGAACGGCTGGCCGCCTCCGTCGTGGGCAACCTCAACGGCTTTGAGCTCACGCGCGATCAACTGGCCTTTTAGCGAATCACGTTCACGACGTCTGGGTCGTCGAGCCGAGGCTAGCTAGCCTCTCTCCTGACCCTTTGATTCGGGTGTGCGTTTTTCCTTTGACGCCGCCTCGCCGGCCTGCCATCATCCATCGGCGGGGGCGCGAGCATCTCGTTCCGCATTTCCATCCTGGCCTCAGGAAGTTCGGGCAACGCCACGTTGCTCGAAACCGAGCACACTACCCTTCTCATCGACGCTGGCGTGGGCCGCAAAGAAATCGAAAGACGCTTGGAAGTCCTCAAGCGGCCACTGCCAAAGCGCGTCGACGCAATCCTGATCACACACGAACACACCGACCACTCGAGCGCTGTCGCGCAGCTCGCGCGGCTCTGGCGGTGCCCGGCGTATCTCACCGAGTCGACGCACCGCGAAATCGTGAAAATGTTCACCCAAGAACCGGAAAAGCCCGGCAGAAAAGCTACCATCGAGCGCGCCGAATATATTCGTCCCGGCGAGCACTTCGAAATCGGCGACATCGAGGTAAATCCGTTCCACATCCCTCACGACGCCGTGGATCCCGTGGCGTTCTCGTTCCGCACCAACGGCAGGAAGGTGGCCATCGCGACCGATCTCGGCTACATGCCGGAGCTGGTAAAGCAGCACTTGCGCATGGCTGACTTCTTGATCCTCGAATCGAACCATGATTTGGAAATGCTTAAGGTCGGGCCATACCCGTGGCACATCAAGCAGCGCGTCATGAGTCGTACCGGGCATCTTTCCAACCATGTCGTCAGCGAATTTCTCGCCGATTCAGAGGTTTTCGATGCCCACGCGCGACATCTCGTCCTCGCCCATCTGTCCGAGCAGAACAACACGCCGGACATCGCGCAAATCAGTGCCGAACAGGCTCTCGCGAGCCGTCCCGGCGTTTTCGCCTTCCATGGCTCTCTCCACATCGCTTCACAGCGTACCCCCATCGGCCCGTTTGAACTTTAGCAACGACAACCGCACTCCGGCGAACCGCACACGCGTGAGACAAAGGGCCCCTGGTAGAAATCAGGTATGATGAGATGAGGGATTCACCCGACCCTCCAAGGAGCTCGCCTTGATTCCGCGTTACACGCGTTCGGAGATGGGCCGCATCTGGAGTGAAGAAAACAAATTCCAGAAATGGCTGGAGGTCGAACTCGCCGCTACCGAAGCGCTTGCCGAGGCAGGCCGTGTTCCGCCGGAGGCAGCCAAGAAGTTGCGCGCGCGTGCACGGATCGATGTGGGCCGCATTCAGGAAATCGAAGCCAAGGTCCGTCACGATGTGATCGCGTTCACCATCGCCGTGCAGGAGACGGTCGGCGATCCTCAAGCGGCGCGCTGGCTGCATTACGGCCTTACCTCGAACGACGTGGTCGACACGGCACAGGCACTGCTCATCGGCGAGGCGTCACGGCTGATCGAGCGGGGCATTGCACACTTCAGCGAAGTTCTGGAAACGCGCGCGTGGGAATTCAAGGACACGCCCGAAATCGGACGCACGCACGGAATTCATGCCGAGCCCATCACGTTCGGACTGAAGATTGCGAACTGGTATGCGGAGAATCGCCGAGACGCCGCTCGCTTTGAGAGCGCGGCGCGCGAAATGTTGGTGGGAAAAATTTCCGGGGCCGTGGGCACCTGCACGCACCTCGGGCCCGAAATCGAACAGAGGATCTGCGAGCGCCTAGGGCTCGCGGTGGCTCCCATTACCTCGCAAGTAATCGAACGGGATCGCCACGCGCAGTATATCTCGGCGCTGGCGATCCTCGCGGCGTCGCTCGAACGCGTGGCACTCGAAATTCGACACCTCCAACGTACCGAGGTGCGCGAGGTCGAGGAGCCTTTCGGCGGCGAACAACGCGGCAGCTCGGCCATGCCGCACAAGCGCAATCCCGTTTCGAGCGAGCAGATCTGCGGACTTGCCCGCGTCGTCCGCTCGGATGCCATTGCGGCGATGGAGAATGTCGCGCTCTGGCATGAACGCGACATCTCGCATAGCTCGGTCGAACGCGTGATACTACCCGATGCGACGATCCTGGTGGACTACCTGCTCGCACGCACCGCGGATATCATCGCCCACATGAAAGTGTTCCCCGAACGCATGCTGCGGAACCTCAATCAGACCAAGGGCCTGGTTTTCTCCGGGCAGCTCTTGCAGGATCTCGTCGAGCACGGTGCGCCGCGCGAAGATGCCTACCAGTGGGTGCAAGGCCACGCCATGGCCGCCTGGGAATCCGACTCGAGCTTCGAGGATCGCGTCCGCGGCGATCCAAACATCCGCAAACACCTGGACGAGAAGGCTCTGGCTCACACGTTTGACCTCGCGCGCCAGCTCCGCGCCGTCGATCCGATCTTCCGCCGCGTCTTCGGCAGGGGGAAATCTTCCGCCGCTCGCTAGCAGTCAGTTCGGCGGCGCAGGGCTCACGGTGGCGCCGACGCGGAATTTCTTATAATCGCTGTAGCGGTCGATGAAACTCTGCTTCAACTTCACGACCACAATGCGGCCGGCAAAGTGTACCTCGGCATACGACGGAAGCCAGACTTCGTCGTTTAGTTTCTGCTGCTCGAAGACGAAGTTCGAGCCTTTCTCGATGGAGGCCACGACGCCGCCACCGACGTGGGCGGTTTCCGAGAAATGGGCTTCCAGCCGCGCGATTTCGCGGGCCTGGTCATCGACCCACATGCGGCCGGAAAGTTTCTGGATGACGCGGTCGATCGTTTTTTTCGGCTTGTAGTTGGGATTCCCCGCGAAATCGAAGACAATCACGTCCTCGCCCTGAACGGTGGACCACCGCGGATTGGTGAACGATTCGGCGCGAAGGAAATCAGAGATCTGCGCCTCTTCCTGCTCCTGCTTTTTTGCCTGTTTCTTGGGGTCGGCAGCCAGCTCCGCCTGCTTTTTCGTCATCTCGTCGAAGCGTTTGTTAAAGCGGTCGTCTTCGTGTTTCTTCTGGTCGTCATCGAGCGGTTTGTCGTCTTTGCTGACCAAACGGCGCACCTCTTCATCGCCGATATAATAAACGTCGTAGTCCTTCCTTGAACGAGACGTCACTCGGCCGTCGGAGTCCGTTTTGTCCTCTTCTTCAGATAGGTGGCAGGTATAAAGCTTGCGGATTTCCTCGACGGCTTTCTGATTCCGGGCGATGTCACGGAGAAGCGAAGAAATGTCCGGCAGCGGGCGCTCATCGGATCGGAGCCAGGCCGGTGTCCCAAGGAAAAGAAGAATGGCAAGGATGGTAAACAGGCGTGGCAGGAGAATTCTCCCGGGCCTTATTGCACTCGCTGGATGTACCGCGCTTCGGATGTATCGACCTTTACTTTGTCACCTTCGCCGACGAAGGGGGGCACGTTGATGACGAGGCCGGTCTCTAGTTTCGCAGGTTTCATCACGGCGCTTGCGGTCGCCTTCTGAATGCTTGGCTCGGTCTCAACCACCTTGAGATCCACCGTATCGGGAAGCATGACACCGATGGGCTTGCCGTCATGGTACTCGATCTTTACCGGCATGTTGGGGATGAGGTAGTCCTTGGCGTCGCCGACGATGTCACCGCCCAAGGCGATCTGTTCGTAGTTCTCGGTGTTCATGAAGTGGTGGCCGTCGCCGTCGCTGTAGAGGTATTCAAAATCGATTTCGTCAACGGTGACTTTGTCGATGAAATCCTCGGCGCGGAACCGGTAGTCAATCATGGCGCCGGTGCGCAGGTTGCGCATCTTGGTTTGCATGGCGGCGCGCTTGTTACCGGGCGTGCGATGGTCGACGTTGTAGACCGCATAGAGGTCGCCCTCGTGCTTGATGATCATCCCCGAACGCAAAAGTGTAGCCTTAATCATAACCAGCTCCCGGATTATCTCTGGAGTTTCCCTGCAGAAGCTCGCTGAGAATTCAATTATAGCGGCCTCTGTCAGGCTCGGTCAAACCAACAGGAGCGGAATTTAGAACTCTTCCTCTTCATCCTTCCGTTTCAAACGAGTGATCTTGAGCGCAATGCGGAAATCGCGGGAACGAGCATCTCGGATGATGGCGCGACGGCTCGTTCGGGAAAGGCCTCCTGGACCCATCACACCGGCTGAGTCGCGCGGAAAATGCTTAACGAAAATGGCGGCAAGGTGGGCGGTCGCGTAGGCGATCGGCGTGGAAAGCAAGCCGCGCTGTCGAAGCGTGTACAGGGACGGGAAACTGGCATCCCAGCGGATGTCGATGACCTCGTCGCGTCTGGTGCCGCGCACCAATACGGCAGCAGCGAACCGCGCGTTATCCAGCACGCCCCTGCGGATCAACTTCGCGACCTGACGCGGGGTCAGCGTTTGGGGAAATCGCTTCCGGATGATTCCGGCCGAACGGTTCAGACGTCCTTGGCGATGCCAGCGTCGGAGGCGTTCGATGTCGTTTCCGCCAATTTTGGCGTCTACGTTCCGGACGGGGAGTACGTAGGGCAGCATGCAGACTTCGTCCTGAGCCGCCAGATAGACAGGCACTTCGCCGATCGGCGAAGGAAAGCGGAATTTTTCGCGCTCGTCGAAGCGCCGGGCTAAGGCGAAGCGCCCATTGCGGTAGGTGGGAGGACGCGAGGTGGCCTCGTCGTACGCCACGTCGGCCGACCAGGTGGAAATTGGATCTTTGCTCTCGGTGCTCTCGAATAGACGAATTCGAATGGACTCAATCGAATCCAGCATTTCCGCGGCACGCTCCGCGAGTAGGTTCGTCAGCCCGGGAGCCACGCCCGCGCACACCAGCGCCGCGCGGTTTTTCGCCAGGAACTGCTTATCAAATCGGAACTGCTCGGGCCGGAACGGGTGGTGGGTAAGATGAGAGTTCAGATCGAGGTAGTGCGCCCGCAGCCGGAGCGCCGCGCGCAGAATGATTCGATTGAACACGGCGGGAAGAGCGTTGACGATGAGATTCGCTCCTCGCGCAGCTCGGACGATAGACCAGATGTTCCGGGCGTTCGTCTCAACGATCTCGATTTCGCTCTTCTTGCCAAGGAAACGGCGGGCTCGCCCGATATCGCGATCCCCGCACCAGACTGTGTGCCCCTGGTGTTCGAGAAGTTGTGCCAGCAGGGAGCCTGTGCCGCCTGCCCCCAGGATGAAGATCCGCATCGGCTCCGAACTCTACCATATCCCTCGGGCTCGACAGCGCAAACCCGCAGTGGGACGTTCACACAGAATACACTCAGTTTTGTTGACAACGCGCAAACCCGGCGCGTATCATCTCCGCGATAGGATGCGAAGCGAGGGCGTCTTATCCCCTTCTTGCTCTAGCCCCCTGTTGGGTGGAGTAACCGAGGCCCCACCCTCGGCAAGCGGGGCTGCAGCTGCAGGGAGGCCGTTCCTGATGTCACCCGAACACGACGAAAACCCACAGCCCTCGGCCCTTGAAACCGATCTGACTCCGCCGACTGCCGAGGTTCCAGCCGCCCCAGGGATAACCACGCAAGCAGTGGGAGCCGCCGCGGCAGCCGCTCGGGCGCCGGAGCATCTGAGTACCGTGCCGATCGCCATTGATTCGGCCTCGGCAGACGCTCCCGCCAAGGCTCAAGCCATCGACACCCCTGCGACGGAAGCACCGACCGAGCCAGCCGAGTCGTCGGAAACGATGGACCAACTCCTTGACCAGTTTTCCACGCCACAAGCAGCCGCCGAGGGAGAGATTTTTGACGGGCGCGTTTTGGCGGTGACGGAGGCCGGCGTGGTTGTCGACGTCGGCGGGAAATTCGAGGGACTCGTACCCGCACAGGAATTCCTGGATTCCGGGAGCGCGATTGAGTTCGGGGAAGGCCAAACGATCGAAGTCGAGCGTCTGCGCGACGAAAGGGACGGCTACGTCCTTCTGTCCTACGTGCGGGCACACCGCCGGCGCGTCTGGGAGCGCATCGAGAAGTCCTATCGCGAGCACACCACCCTTCGAGGGAAGATCCTGGAACGGATCAAGGGCGGGCTGGTGATGGACATCGGCGTTCGCGCATTTTTGCCGGCGTCGCAGCTGGAGTTGCGGCCGGTGCATGATCTGGAAGCGTGGAAGGACCGCGATCTCGAGGTGCGCGTCCTCAAATTGAACCGCAAGCGCGGCAACGTGGTCGTGAGTCGGCGCGCGATTCTCGAAGAAGAGCAGAAATCCAAGCGGGACGCGCTGGCGGCCGCGCTCGCCGAAGGCATGATCGTCAAGGGGCGCGTGAAGAACATCACCGATTATGGGGTCTTCGTGGACCTTGGCGGAATCGACGGGCTTCTGCACGTGAGCGACCTCGTTTGGGGGCGCGCACCGCATCCTTCGACCGTCGTAGAGTCGGGTGCGGAAATCGAGGTTCAGATCCTCAAGTTCGACAAGGACAAGCAGCGGATTTCGCTGGGGCGCAAGCAATTGCTGCCCGACCCCTGGGCCACGGTCCCCGAGCGCTTTCCCGCCAGAACGCGAGTACACGGAAAAGTGGTGGGGGTGACTGACTACGGAGCTTTCGTGCAGATCGAGCCGGGCGTCGAGGGCCTCGTTCACGTGAGCGAGATGAGCTGGTCGAAGCACGTGAAGCACCCCTCGAAAATCGTGAAGGTCGGCGATGCGGTGGAAGTGGTCGTGCTCGAAGTGAAGACCGAGCAGCGCCGGATTTCGCTCGGCCTGAAACAGACCTTGCCCGATCCGTGGGAGGCCGCCGCGGAGAAATATCCGGTAGGCTCGATCGTGAACGGACGCATCCGCAATCTGGCCGACTTTGGAGCGTTCGTAGAGCTGGAAGAGGGCATGGAAGGCCTGATCCACATCAGCGATATGAGCTGGACCGAGCGCATCAAGCACCCCAGCGAGAAGTTCAAGAAGGGCGACAAGATCGAGGCTCGGGTTTTGAAGGTGGACTCAAGCAATCGCCGACTCTCGCTCGGGATCAAGCAAGTCAACGATATTTGGGCCAACTGGTTTGCCGCGAACAAAATCGGCGATGTCGTGAAGGGTAAGGTTGCGCGCACCACGGATTTCGGGGCGTTCGTCGAGCTCGCGGAGGGCATTGAAGGTTTGTGCCACATCTCGGAAATCGAGGAGCGGCGCCCGAAGGGCGAGCGCGTCAAGACCGCCAAAGTCGCCCGCGATGCGCGCGTCGCCTCCGTACTGACACCGGGGCAGGAATACGATTTCAAAGTCCTGAGACTTGAGCCGGAGCAGCGCAAGATCAGCTTAAGCTATCGAGCCGCTCAGAAGCAGGCCGAGCGCGACGAGATGCACTCGTTCCGCTCGTCGAAATCTTCTCCGAATGCGACCATTGGCGACGCCATCATGGCCAAGCGTCAATCGTCCTAGCAGCGCCGGCCCAACGGAAAAGCGTTTACCCCGCGCTAAATTGATGATAATCAAGAATAGTACGGCGTTCTGTCCCAGCCCAGGCGGCCGATAAAACGAGCGGTTGCTGAGAGGAGGCCTTCCACCGATGGCTGCGGGAGAGCAGGGGAACTTAGAACACACGATGACGAAGGCAGATCTGGTCGAGGAAGTCACGCGGGTGACCGAGCTACCGCGGAAGGAATCGGAGGCTGTCGTCGAGACGATTTTCGAAAGCATCATCAACGCCCTTCAGACCGACGACAAGATCGAGATCCGCGGCTTCGGAAGTTTTCGCACCCGCCAGCGCCGCGGACGCACAGGCCGAAATCCGAAAACTGGCGCGAAGGTGGAAGTGCCGCCGAAAAAGATTCCTTTTTTCAAGCCCAGCAAGGAACTGAAGGATTTCGTCAATCATCCTCAACCGGAGAGCCATCTCGGGGGCTCTTCTGCTTCCGGTCCGCGAGACTAAGCAGGATGGATTACATCTGGACGCCGTGGCGCTACCGCTACGTCGCCGATTCCTCGAAGGACAGCCGCTGCATTTTTTGTGACGCGCTCGACGCGGGCGATGATGCACGCGCGATGATTATACTTCGTGGAGCGAAGAACTTCGTCATCCTGAATAAGTACCCCTACACCAGCGGACACGTCATGGTGGTTCCCTATGCCCACGTCGCAAACCTCTCCGACGCCGAGCCCGAAACTCTTGCCGAAATGATGCAAATGGCGCAGCGCATCGAACGAGGGCTCGGTAACACCTACCACCCGCAAGGCTACAACCTAGGGATGAATCTCGGGCGGGCGGCAGGGGCCGGCGTCACTGGCCACCTCCACCTCCACGTCCTGCCGCGGTGGGCCGGGGACGCCAACTTCATGACTGTGGTCGGCGAAACGCGCGTCGAGCCGGAGGAGCTTTCGATCACGTTTCAAAGGTTGCGAAAAGCGCTCGAAGGCTGAGTCTGTGGGCCCTTGTGTATAATGCGTCCCGCGATGGGCCAGGCGCTCAAAAATAGAAAGATTTCGCTTCGGGTCCTGCCCTACCGGCGCACGAAGCCGGGAACGCAGCCACCCTATTTCTACCCGCCGTATCGCCTCACACTTCCCCGCTCGCCGCGCCAGCCTCTGGTCGTGCTGCCGCACACGCTCTCCGAAGTGACCGGGCCGGTCTTCGGGCACGGCGACATTGGCGAGACCGACAACGACCTGACGCGGCAACACGCAGGCGAACCGCTGGGCGAGCGAATCACGGTTTCCGGAAGAGTGCTCGATGGCAGTGGGCGTCCTGTGCCCAACGCGCTTATTGAGATCTGGCAGTGCAATGCGGCAGGGCGTTACCGACACAGAATCGATCAGCACGACGCGCCTCTCGACCCCAACTTTACCGGCGCGGGCCGGACGCTCACCGACAACGAAGGGTGCTATCGCTTCATCACCATCAAACCCGGACCGTATCCGTGGGAAAACCACAGGAACGCCTGGCGGCCAGCACACATTCATTTTTCTCTTTTTGGCACTGCGTTTGTGACGCGCCTGGTGACGCAGATGTATTTCCCAGGCGATCCGCTCTTGCCGTTCGATCCGATCATCAACTCCATCCCGCAGGAGCGAGCGCGGCAACGCCTCGTCTCGAAATTCGAGTTGAGCCGGACCGAGCCCGGGTGGGCGCTAGGATTCCATTTCGATATCGTCTTGCGCGGGCACGAGGGGACACCTTTTGAAAGCAAGAGGTAGCAAGAAGCAGGATCTCGTGCCGATTCCGTCGCAGACGGTGGGCCCGTATTTTGCAATTTGTCTCGAGGGGCCGTGTTCTGTGAAAACCATAGCGCCCGCTGCCGTGAAGGGCGAACGGATCACACTTACGTGCGCGGTCTTCGATCGTGCGGGGGAGCCGGTGCCCGACAGCCTCGTGGAGATTTGGCAGGCCAATGCCGACGGGAAATACACTCATCCCTCCGACCGCCAGCCGAAGCCCATCGATTCCGCGTTTTTGGGATTTGGGCGTCAGGTGACGGATGACAAGGGCCTGTGTGAATTCGAAACCATCAAGCCGGGCCGCGTTCCCAGCCGAGGCGATACTCTTCAGGCGCCTCATCTCGAGGTGGCCGTATTTGCGCGCGGCATTTTGAAGCAGTTGGTAACCCGAATCTATTTTTTCGGAGACAGGGCAAACGGCGAGTGCCCCGTACTGAAGTTGGTTCCAAAGGCCCGGCGTCGGACGCTGATGGCGCAGCCGGTTCCAGGCCAGCCGGGAAGCTGGCGGCACGAGATTCATTTGAGCGGCAGAGAGGAAACGGTTTTCTTCGACGTCTAGCGAGCGCAAGGGAGAATCGGTGCCGGCGCGATTGATCGATAGCCTCGCAACCACCGAGCCGCTGGCCGAGATCTTCTCTGATGAATCCTTTCTCGAAGCCATGCTGGATTTTGAGGTGGCGCTGGCGCGCGCCGAAGCCCGCCTAGGCATTGTGCCCAAGGCAGCCGCCGAAGCCATCAGTCGCGCCGCCGAGCCAAAGCGGTTCGACGCCCGTTTCATCGCGCACGAGACCCTGCGAGCGGGCACTCCCGGGATACCGATCGCGAAGGCGCTCGCTGTGCATGTCGGTCGAATGAGCGCTGGGGCAGCCCGTTTTGTCCACTGGGGCGCGACCAGCCAGGACGTAGCCGATACCGCATTGATCCTGCTTCTCAAGCGAGCGCAACCGGTCCTCACCGCCGACTGGGTGCGGCTCGAACGAGCGCTCGCCCGGATCTCAGATCGGCACGAGAATACGGTCATGCTCGGCCGCACGCTCATGCAGGCGGCGTTACCGATTACGTTTGGCCTAAAGGCGGCGAGCTGGCTTGGCGCGCTCCGGCGAAGCCACGCGCGGATCACGACTGCCTTTGCCGAAGCACTGGTTTTGCAATTCGGAGGCGCGACCGGGACGCTCGCTGCGTTGGGAGATCAGGGAATTCGAGTGGGCGAAGAGATGGCACGAGACTTAGGCCTCACCTACCCGGATGCGCCCTGGCACAGCTGTCGCGATCGCCTCGGAGCACTGGTGGCGGCCTGCGGCGTGCTGACCGCCTCACTCGGAAAAATGGCACGCGATATCAGTTTGCTGATGCAGAACGAAGTGGCGGAAGTCGCTGAACCAGAAGGCCGCGGACGCGGCGGTTCGTCCACGATGCCGCAAAAACAGAATCCAGTTGCGTCTGCCGTGACGCTGGCCGCTGCGAATCGCGTGCCCGGGCTGGTCGCTGCGTTCCTGTTCGGAATGGTACAAGAACATGAGCGCGGCGTTGGCGGCTGGCAGGCGGAGTGGCCGACGGTCGGGGACGTCGTTCAATCCACGGGGCTCGCCCTCCGGTCGATGGCGGAGGCGGCCGAGGGTCTGAGGGTGAGGGCACAGCGAATGCGGCAGGCCATCGACGCCACGCGCGGCACGATTTTCTCAGAAAAGGCCTCTCTACTGCTGGCCCGAAAGCTGGGACGCGAAAGGGCACAGAGCATCGTCCGAGAGGCCGCGCGGCAAGCAGAGAGAAAACACCGTCGACTTAGGGAAGTGCTCGCGGAAATGCCGGAGGTCGTGAAGGTGCTCGATAAGCACACACTCCGCGATCTCGAAACGCCCGAAAGATATCTAGGAGTGGCGAGTGAGCTTCGCAAACGCTTGCTGGCCACTCCGAAGAAAAAACGCTCGTAGCCAGTTTGCTGCTATCCGTAGTTTGGTGGGTTGACCGACTGGTCCATGCCCATCGTCTTCTGTCCCCCGGGCTGGACTTTTACACTGACCAGATACGGTTCGGTGGAATGGAAAGCGCACCGGAGCGCGGCTTCCAGATCGTCGGGGCGATCTACTTCACGGGCTTTCATTCCATAGCCCTCAGCAATGAGCGTCGCATGAATTCCGGGAATATCGATTCCCGGCACGTTTTTCCCAACCTGAGTAAAATCACGGAAGCCCTTGAGCGCCGAATAGTTTCCATTCTCTACCACAACGAAGACGACGGGCGCCTTCGATTGGACAGCCGACCACAGGGCCTGAATCGAATATTGCGCGGAGCCGTCGCCGACCGGGCAGACGACGCGCCGATGCGGCTGCGCCAGCTGCAGACCCACCGCCAGCGGCAAGCCGAATCCGAGAATTCCACTGCGCACCGAATAAAAAGAGCCTGGCTCATCCAGCTTGATGTAGCGGTCTAAATCACCCTTCGAGGAAGGGCATTCCTCAGAAATGATCGCATCGCGCGGCAAGAGTCGGTTGAGCACGCTGAACAGGTATGCGGTCGTCATCGGATACTCAGGCTTCGGCTCCGGAGCGGCAGGGCACGGAGTCACGCTGCGTTCGATGGGTTGGACGCGGCTAGCAAGATATTGGGCGGCCGCCGCAATATTGCCCACGATGCTCGTGCCAGCTAGAGCCGCCGAGGCATACTCTGGCGAATTGGTGATCTGAAACAGCTTGGTGCCGGGTCGAATGGGGGCTCCCGGCACGTAGGCGTAATAGAGGAATACGGGCGCACCCAGTACGACGACCGTATCGTAGTCGGCCAGCTGGTCGGCAAGAGGCTTTTCCGCAGGCAGCAAACCGCCACGAAACAGGCGATGGCTGCGCGGAAATGTCCAGCGCGAAGCGATCGGCTCGGCATAGACGTCCGCATTCAGGCGCTCTGCCAAGCGAATCGCATCAGGCCACGCGCCATCCTCTTCGATCTGCGAGCCGGCAACGAGCGCCAGTCTCTTGCTCGCATCCATCGCGCGCACAACCTCCTCCAACGCGACCGGATCTGGCGAAACAGACGCGCTGACCCGCCGTGCGATGACGGGCTCACAGGGCTTGTTCCAGTCGTCCATGGGAATCGAAATGAAAACAGGGCCTCGGGGCGGCTGCATCGCTAGGTGATAGCCGCGCGCAATCGCGCGGGGGACGTCCTCTGCCCAGAGCGGCTCGGAGGCCCACTTTACGTACGGCTTCACGACCTCGACCGCGCGGCTCACGAGAAACGGTTCAGCCATGATTTGTCGGCGATCCTGTTGACCGGTAGTGACCACCAGCGGTGTGTGGCAATAGTGCGCATCGATCAGGGCAGAAAGACCGTTTCCAGCGCTGGCGATCGAGTGGAGATTCACGAAAGCGGCCTCTCCGCGCCCCATGGCATAGCCGAGCCCCATGCCAGCCGCCGTGCGCTCGTGCAGGCCCAGGATGTATTCGAAGTCGGCGGGCATGTCTTTCAGAAATGGCAGCTCGCTCGAACCAGGATTGCCGAAGATCTTGGTCATGCCGAGATCGCGTAAAACCTGGTAGGTCGCCTCTCGCACCGTGGCCACGGTTGCAAAGCCTCCTCGGCCGCCCGCGCCGCTGGCTTGGCGCGCCGCTTTCCCTTGCGCGCTTTGTTATATCTGATTGCCGGCTGGTTGCATACATCGTATCCTGTCTCACCCCCTTTGCGCATCGACCGACCAGGGCCGCGGGATAACACAGATGGGTGAAATGATCGCAGTCCATGACCTGGTGAAGAATTATGGGGATTTCTGCGCAGTGAACCACATCTCGTTTACGGTGCCCGAGGGAAGGATTTTTGGCTTTCTCGGGCCCAACGGCGCAGGAAAAACCACGACGATCAAGATGCTGACTACGGTGCTCGACCCCACCAGCGGATCGATTCGCGTCAACGGGCACGACCCAACGCGCGAGCAGAAGCAGGTGCGGCGCTCGTTCGGCATCGTGTTTCAGGATCCCAGCCTCGACGACGAGCTGACGGCATATGAAAACATGGACCTGCACGGCATCCTCTACGGCGTACCGCGCGGCGAGCGGCACCAGCGAATCGACATGCTGGTGGACTTCGTGGGCCTCGGCGAGCGCAAAAAAGATCTCGTGAAGACGTTTTCAGGCGGAATGAAGCGGCGCCTGGAAGTGGCGCGCGCACTGCTGCATACACCGCGGATTCTGTTTCTCGACGAGCCCACGATTGGCCTGGATCCGCAAACGCGCAATCACATCTGGGGCTACATCCAACAACTGAGCAAAGACGAGGGTGTGACAGTTTTCTTCACGACGCACTACATGGACGAAGCCGATCGCGTGGCGAACGAGGTCGGCGTGATCGACCACGGAAAAATCGTGGCGCAGGGTTCGCCCGCCGAGCTGAAGGAACGCACGAAGTGCCAAAACCTCGAAGACGCATTCATCGCGCTCACGGGGCACGCGATCCGCGAGGAAGAGGCGAATGCGATCGATCGCATGAGGATGATGGGACGCGCCTGGAGAGGAGGAGGACGGCGATGAAAGCCATCTACATTCTTTGCGTGAGACAGTTGAAGCGCTACGTCCGTTCTCCGGCGCGAATCATAGGGTCGCTCGGGCAGCCGATCCTCTTTCTTGTCGCGCTGGGATTCGGACTCCGAACTATGTTTGCGCGCGCCGGGCAGGGAAACTACATCAATTTTCTTTCGCCGGGAATCGTGTCCATGGCGATTCTCTTCAACGCCGTTTTCTCAGGAATCGAGATCATCTGGGACCGGCAGTTCGGCTTCCTGAAGGAGACGCTGGTCGCGCCGGTTTCGCGGATGGAGATCGTGCTGGGCCGAATGCTGGGCGGCGCGATCGTGGCCTTCGTGCAGGGAGTGATCGTGCTGGTGATCTGTCTGATCGCGGGATTCCGAATCACGAGCTCGCCGTATGTGTGGCTGACGATAGTTTTCATGTTTCTGATTTCGCTGCTGTTCGCAGGCATCGGGACGGTGTTCGGCTCCATGCTGCAGGACATGCAGGGATTTCCTCTGATCATCAATTTCATCATCATGCCGATCTTCTTCTTCTCGGGCGCGCTGTTCGCGGCGAACGGGCTACCGAAGGTGCTGCAGCTTTTGCTGCGGCTCAATCCATTGAGCTACGGCGTGGACGGGCTCCGCGGGGCGTGCAGCAGCGTGTTCGCGTTCGGGCTGATGACGGATTTGGCCGTGTCGATCGTCCTGACGGCACTGCTGCTTGCGATCGGAAGTTACTTCTTCTCGAAAATTCAGCTTTGACCCACAGGAAAAGTGCCCTGCGGAAGACCGCCGCGCTAGATTCACACCTCGAATCGAAAAGCGCATTGCGCTGCCTTCTGCCAACGATGAGTGCCGGGCACGATATTTCACGGAACCATCAAGCTGGCGGCAACGCGCTGATGGCGAGGCGTTCGTCACGGCCAGGATCGTCGACAACTTTGCATGCGTCGTTGAAGATCATGGTGGCGCGCGACTGCGTATCGTAGGCGGGCCAGTGCGGCAGGCCGGGCGTGTTCGGATTCCCGGTGCGAGCGAAGGCGGCCCACGCGGTGCTCACCCGTTCCGCGAGCGGCGCGAGATCGGCGCCGGTGCCATTCATTCCTGTTGTTTTGTCCGTGTTGTCGAAGACGAATGCAAGCTCGATGCCATGCGGCGAGCGCAGTTTGCCGCCTAGCACGGGGCTGCGCCAGTCAAAGATGTACATGTAGGCGGGCGCGGCGTGCTGCGCGGCCTTGCGCTCAGCCTGCGTGATGGCGTTCATGCGCATCATGCGGTCGGTCGTGACGGCGAAGTAGATGTCGCTCGGCGAAGCATTGGGCCGGTCTTTCTTGTAGACGGCGAGCAGCGCATCGAGTTGCGCGCCGTCTACAAGATGCAAATACGATTTGAGCTTGGCCCGCATGTCGGCTTCATTCAGTGAAAACAGTGACCCGTCGGCGATGCCGAGAAGCGCGGTCGATTCGGTGCCGTTCGTGCCGATCAGCATGGGAACGTTCGCCGATTGCGGGGGAGCATCGGGATCAAATGGCTGGCGTGAGAGCGAGCGGCCGTCGACCACAGGACCGAGGCGGATGGAATTCGGTCCGGTCATCGCGCGAAGAGCGGCGAGCATGTCGTTCATCGGAACCTTCTGGAGATCGGCGACGCGATCCGGCGCGATTTTCAGCTGCACGAGATACTTGCGCGCGGCCGCATCGGCATCCTCGCGCGTGCTGGCGCGGAGCGTCGAGCCGCTCTCGACAATCGCCTTGTGAAACAGGCCCTTCGCCGGCGGCATGGCCATCAGCACGCTAACTTTTCCTCCGCCGCCCGATTCGCCGAAGATCGTGACATTGCTGGGATCGCCACCGAAATGCGCAATATTCTCGCGAACCCATGCGAGTGCGAGCACGCAATCGAGCATGCCCACGTTGCCCGAGTCGGCGTATTTTTCGCCGCCAATGCCACCGAGGTAGAGATAGCCAAAAACGTTCAAGCGGTGATTGATGCCGACGACGACCACGTCGCGTTTTCGCGCGAGGTTTGTGCCGTCGTAGGTGGGCGCGCCATCTGAGCCGCCGGTGTAGCCGCCTCCGTGCAGCCAAACCATTACGGGCCGCTTGCCACGCAAGCCCGCCGTCCAGACATTGAGCACGAGGCAATCTTCGCCGACGCCGCCCGGACCAAAAATGTCGCCCATGGCGATACGGATGTCCGAGCCCGTGGCAGCGGAGAGATTTTGCGGGGCCATCGTGCCGTATTGAAGCGCGTCGGAAACGCCGGTCCAGGGCTTCGGCGGCGTGGGCGGTAGGAACCGCGCGGCGCCTTCGGTCGATGCGCCGTAATGAATGCCTTTGAAAATCTGGATTCCGTCCGCCGAGACCCCGCGCACTTTGCCGTACTTCGTTTCCACAACCGGACCAGCGGCGCCGTCCGCTGCGAAGAGCGCGCGAACCAGCGGCGAGGCGAGCGCGGCGGCGCCGGCTCCGAGGAGCGATTTCTTGATCCATTCACGACGTTGAATCATTTAGAAGCTCCGTCATCCCGAATCGTTCGCCGGAAGAGATCCTCGACTGCGGGTCCCGATCCGCTTACGGCGGAAGAAAAGATTGTCGCGATGCTCCGCTCAGAATGACGCCCTCCCCGAAGCACTACGCGCTTGCGATCTCCGGCTCCAAACCCTTGACCGCGAGCTTCTGGGGCAGCGTGGGCATGGCGGCGAAGACTACCGCGGCGATTCCGATGGCCGCCAGCACGGCGTCCAGCTCGAACGATTTCACGTAGCTGCCGTACCGATCGAAAATCATGCCGCCGACCAATCCGGCAGGCGATGCGATGGCGGACGTGAGGAAAATGAACATCCCGCTCAGTTTCGGATAGGCCTTGGGGCCGTAATAGTGGCCGATCATCGTGTTGGTGCAGCTGTAGGTCCAGCCGTACGCGATACCCTGCAGCGCCGACGCCACGTAGGCCAGTTTCAGAGCCTCCGCGTTCGACGTGAAAGCCAAATAGGAACTGATGAAGTAGAGGCTCGCGCCGAGCACGAAAACGAGACGGGCATTCAGATAATCCATCAGCAATCCGCCGAACCAGCGGCCGCCGAGCGTGCCGAGCGTGAGCAGGCTGATTCCCCAGGAGGCCTTGGCGGGGGTGATTCCGACGCCGGTGAGATGCTCAACCCAATGGGCGATGAACAGGAAATACGGGAACGTAGCGGCGATTCCGGCGATGGCGACAAGCCAGTAGGCGAGGGTGCCGTAGGCCTGGCCGGCGGTCCATTCGTGCTTCGTCGCGAGTTGATCGGTGCGTGAAGGCTGCGCCTGCTGTTCCTCGGGCAGGCCGTCGACCGTCTGGCCCATCGACTCGGGGCTTTCCCGGACGAAGAGAAACGCGATCACTCCCGACACCACCATGGCGCAGGCGACGATGCGCCAGCCGAACTGCCAGTTGCCGCCGCCGGCCCTGAGCAGCTTGTCGAGCAGCGGCGAAAGCGCGAACCCGGAAATTCCCGAGGCAGAGAGCGTGAGGCCCATCATCGCGCCGCGATAGCGGCGGAACCACCTGGTGACGCCGGTGGCGCAAGGCACCAGCGTCGCGAAACTCATGCCTATGCCGTTGACAACACCGAAGGCGACGAGATAGTGCCACGGCTTCGATGCGAAGAAACCCAAGAACAAGGCGTTCAAGCCGATGATAGAGGAGCCGATCATAAAGGTCCTGCGGATTCCCCATTTGACGATGGACATCGCCACGAAAAGCGCGGCGAGTCCGACGAATAGATTGAGGATCGTGAAGCCCAGGCCAAGAGTGCTGCGTTTCATCTGGATGGCATGAATCATGTAGCTGTTGATGATCGTGCCGCCGTAGTACGGGAATCCCATGTTGATGAAATCGAGCAGGAACAAGACCGCAACTAGCTTCCAGCCGTAAAAGCTCTTCTTTTCGGACACTCCGTTTCTCCTGTTTGCGATGGCGCCCTTACGCTGCTACGCGCGCGACCGCGCTCGACTCGGTACTGTGACGCGGCATCGTGGCGAAGAGGATGGCCACGATGCCGATCACGGTGATCGCAATGTTCAATTGCCACACACGAGCATAGCCTCCGTACATGTCGAAAATTTTCCCACCGACCCAGCCCGCAGGTGATGCGCCGCCGGACGTGAGCAGCAGCAACGTGCCGGCCAGTTTCGGAAACGCCGACGGTCCGTAGAAATGAGCGATGCAAGTGGTCATGCAGGTGAACGTCCAGCCGATGCCGAGGCCGTAGAGCACGGCGGCGGAGTTGGCGATCGCCAGCGCGCCTGGCCCAGCGTGCAACGCAGCGAACGAGCCGACAAGATAGCAGCACAAGCCGATCATGAACGCCCAGCGTGCGGCCATCGTATCCACGAGCCACCCGCCGATCAACCGGCCGGCAATGCAGGCGACCGTGAAGAGGCCGAGCGAAAACGCGGCATCGCCGGAGGGCACGCCGACGTTTTGCAAATGCAACAGCCAGTGCGCGACGAAAACAAAGAATGGAAACTGCGCGGCGAGCCCCGCGAGCACGACGAGCCAATAGCCTCTGGTGCGGTAGGCTTCGCTGGGCGTCCACTCGTACTTGGTGACGAGCGCGCTGGAAGCGTCAGATGGCACGCCGGCTGCGGCTTTGGGGCCGCCGTCGGGCAGTTGACCGAGATCCTCCGGGCGCTCCTTGACGAAAAGCAGCGCGACGATTCCAGACAGAGCCGCTCCCGCTGCAACGATCTGCCACCCGAGATGCCAGTTGCCGTCGTGTGCGCGTAAGAGTTTGTCGATTTCTGGCGCCATAAAGAAACCGCAGACACCCGAACCACTGAGCACCAGCCCGACCGCGCGACCGCGATAGCGTTCGAACCATCGCGCTGCGGCGGTGGAGCCCGGAATGATGTCACCGAAACAGACGCCGATGCCGTTGATCACGCCGAAGCCGAGAAGAAATTGCCAAGGTTTCGTCGTCGCAAACGCGAGGAACAGCGAGCCGGCACAGACGAACGCCGAACCGATCAGATATGTGGCTCGAATCCCATACTTCACAATCGAAATCCCCACGAGCATAGAAGGAATGCCGACGAAGAGGTTGAGCAGCGTGGATCCCAAGCCGAAAGTCCCACGGCTCATGGAAATGTGTTCGAGCATGTAGGGGTTGATCACCGCGCCGATATAAAACGGCATTCCCAAGTTCAAGAAATCCATCGATGCGGCGGCGCCGACAAGTTTCCAGCCGTAGAACGAGCGAACCTTCGACATGGGTGACCTCCTTTAAGCGCTCTACGCGGAAACGCCTGCTCGGCTGTTCCCGCCGCCCAAACCGGCAGGAACCGGTGCCGGATGTGCGGACATTCTAGATTGATCTTTCGGCATTGCAAGTTGAATGTAGAATAGGCGCAATCGACAGGGGGGAATCAGTTGAGTTTGCGAACACAAGTCGGAATCGTCGGAGCGGGACCTGCGGGACTGCTGCTCTCGCATCTGCTCTATCGGCAAGGCGTGGAGTCGATTCTGGTCGAGGGGCGCAGCCGACAATACGTCGAGGATCGTGTGCGCGCCGGCGTACTCGAGCAGGGCACGGCTGATCTGATGGTCGAAACGGGCGTCGGCGATCGGCTCAAGCGCGAGGGGCAAATCCATCATGGCGTGATGTTCCGCTTCTTGGGACGCACCCACCGCTTCGATTTCAACGAGCTGGCCGGCGGCCGCGCAATTTTCGTTTACCCTCAGAACAAAGTCGTGGCCGATTTATTCGACGCGCGCCTCGCCGCAGGCGGGAAGATTTTTTTCGAAGCCGACGATGTGAGCGTCCACGATTTCGATGATGTCGGCGGGACGGCGCGCCCGAAAGTCCGCTTCCGCGCCAACGGCGAGCAGCAAGAAATCGAATGCGACTTCATCGCCGGATGCGACGGCTTCCACGGCATCTCGAGGCCCTCGATTCCCGCCGGCGCACTCACGGTTTTCGACCGCGCCTATCCATTCGGATGGCTGGGAATTCTCGCGGAAGCTCCGCCTTCTTCCGAAGAGCTGATCTATGCCTATCATGAGCGCGGATTCGCGCTGCTCAGCATGCGCACGCTTGAAATCAGCCGCCTCTACATCCAGTGCAAACCGGATGAAGACATTCATGAATGGCCGGATGATCGGATCTGGGGCGAACTGCAGTTGCGCCTCGCGTCCACCGACCCGAAATGGAAGCTGACGGAAGGACGGGTCTTACAAAAAGGCGTCACGGGAATGCGCAGCTTTGTGGTCGAGCCGATGCAGCACGGCAGGCTCTTTCTCGCGGGCGATGCCGCGCACATCGTGCCCCCAACCGGGGCCAAGGGCCTGAACCTGGCGGCAGCCGATGTGGTTGTTCTGGCGCGGGCCTTGAAAGAATTCTACCGATCCAACACACGAGACTTACTGGACGGGTATTCGAGAATCTGCCTGCGGCGCGTGTGGAAGGCGCAGCGCTTTTCCTGGTGGATGACGTCGATGTTGCACCTATTCGATACCGATAACGCATTCGACCGCCGCCGCCAGCTCGCCGAACTCGATTATGTCACCAGCTCCCGCGCCGCGTCTCAGACACTCGCAGAAAACTACGTCGGCCTGCCCATGGACCCGCTGTAAAGGGGGTGGGCAGGTGGGGGGAACAAAGAAGGAGAGATCTCATGGCAAAAAAGAGGAAAAAGAAGACCAAGGTTCGCAGAAGGAAAATCGCCAAACGTTCCCAGACTTCACGTGCCAAGAAAATGCGCCGCACCAAGCGGCGCCTGCGCGGGCCTGGGTCGGTCGAACCTCCCGTACTTCCCGCGGAGGGCGGCTTGGGCGCTCCGGCGGCGGGTCAATCGGGAGACATCGAGGGCTTGTCGCGGGCAGAAAGTGCCGACTCGGAAAGCGTGGAGGAACTAACCGAAGAAGGCCAGGACTACGAAGCGGAAGTGATCAGCGGAGTCGAGCAAGCGCGCGATCCCGATCAAGGGCGGGTTCAAACGCGGCGCTATATTCCTCCCGAAGAGCGCTGAGAGGATCTCCGAATCACCGACCTCGCTACTGGGTCACCGTTTTTACGGCATCACCCACTTTGAAGTCTGTGCCAGAAACGGGCGCGGCAACCGCCGAAAGATCATCCACGTCGGTCACTTTGACCACGCCGACGGGGCTCGAAAGCCGGCGAATCACCTGACCGGTCGACGGATCCTTGATTTCCTTGGTGACGCGCTCAACGGAAAGCTGATCGCCCACCTTCACGCCCGCCTTTGCACCCACGTTCAAAACGATTTGTCCTCCATCGACCGCCGCAACGAGCCCGGAAACCACAACCGTCCGAACCGATAATTTCGTGTTGTCCGCAACCAGTCCGGTGCTCAGTTGCTCGACGGAGGCCTTTACCGCCTCGCCGAGAATCGTTTGCTGAAAGTCACTCGAGCCGAAGTCCACGTTGCCGCCGCCCCATCCGTGCCAACCTCCGCCGCCGCCCAGCAAACCCGTGCTGGAACGCGAAGACTCGCCGTGCCCCTCGGCCACGGCGAGAATCTCGGCCGTATCGATGTCCACGATGCGTGCATCCACGTTCACAATTGCTTTGGTGTTCTTGTGCGAGAAGCCGCCGAGGCCGAACCCGCTCCAGCCGCCGCCCGCACCGCCGACGTTTGTGTTTTTCGTGTCATTTCCGAATTGGGTCACGGCGCCTACGATAATGGCGTCAACTCCCAAAAGCTTGCCGATTTTCGCAGCCGAGTTTGGATTCGCGCGGTCACTATTGGAAAAATTCTGCTCGGCGACGATCTTGTCCAGCACCTGGCGCTCGATGATGGAGTACGTGCCGTCCTGCACCAAATACTTCACCAGCAAATCGGTGATGCCCTTGCCCACGTCTACGTTCGTGCCGAAAGCCGCGGCTGAGGCGCTTTGCACCGTAGCGTAATCGAAGTCGAAAATGGCGATGCGCTTCTTGCGTCCCTGCGGAGCGGTTCCGGGAGCGGGGGGCGTCGCGCCGGCCGCAGGAGCTGCCGTCGCCGGCGCTGGTGGGGGAGTGGATTGTTGTGCCCGGACGGCCGCTGCTAGGAAAATGCCAAGAACGAGAACCCCGAACAACACTTTCATCATGACTTTCTCCCAATCATCTCCGCGAGGTCAAAGAACTACCGGCAATTAGCAAAAATCTTACTGGTCCCTCATTCCGCGTGTCAACAAGCCTGATCGGTGAGGTTGCGGAGAATGACTCGTGGACGAAATGCGACCAACGGTCTGACACCTAACAATGGCGACGCTCCTACTGAGCTACGGCGTCGGCTTGATGAGGCCGAAGCCAATCAGGCCATTCGCAACGAATTGCACGGCGAGCGCTACCAGTAGCAACCCCATCAGCCGCGTCATGATGCGAATCCCTGTGTTGCCAAGATAGCGGCGCACGTGGTCCGCTCCGGAAAGAACCAAATACGACACATAAGACGTCAACAGAATCACACTGTACACAACCGCGTGCTGCCAGACCGAGTGTGCCTCACCGACAAGCACCATCACGGTGGAAATCGCCCCCGGTCCGGCGAGCATAGGTATCCCGAGGGGAATAACGCTGGCGTCCTCCTTCTCCGCACCCTCCTGCTGCTCCTCCGGAGTCGCTTTCGTTGTCGATTGCCGCGCCTGCAGCATCTCCAATCCGATCAGAAGCAGGATGATTCCACCCGCAATTTTGAAGGCCGGAAGCGTGATGCCGAAGGCCTTAAAGATCAGGCTTCCCGCCGCGGCAAACACGCATAGCACAGTCGCGCAGGTGAAGGCCGAACGCCGCGCCATCGCCCGGCGCATCGATTCCGGCATATCTAGAGTCATCGCGAGAAACATAGGAACCACGGCAAACGGGTCCACCAGGAAAAAAATCGAGGTTGCCGCCAGCAAAGCGAATTCGAGGACTTGAGTGGTCAGTCGAGACATCGCTCATCACCGCGAGAGTGCTCTGAGCTCCACCCCAGCGTGTCTTAGCGTTTCTGCCACTGCCGCGGCAATTTGGGGAGCACCCGGAGTATCTCCATGAATGCAGACCGTCTGTGCGTTCACCACGATTTCGGTGCCGTCATGGGCAACTACCGCTCCTCGTTCGACGATGTGCAAGGCCTGTTGCCCGGCCTCTCGAGGGTCGCAGATCAGTGCGTCGTTGAATTTCCGCGAACGCAAACTGCCATCGGCCTCATAGCGCCGGTCCGCAAATGCCTCCGCGGCGACTCGAAAGCCTTTTTCTCGAAAGACGTCCAGCATCGGCGATCCAGCCAGGCCCACAAGAGTGACGTCCCGGCTCCAGCGAGCGACTCCCTCAGCAATCGCTTGAGCTAGGTCGCGATCCCTCACCGCCTGATTGTAGAGCGCGCCGTGCGGCTTGACGTGCTTCACCTCGGCACCACAACCAGCGGCGACTTCCGCAAGAGCACGCACTTGCTCGAATACAGAATCGACAATTCTTTCCGGCAGCAGTTTCATTTCCAGACGCCCAAAATTCGCACGGTCCGGATATCCAGGATGCGCGCCCACGGCCAACCGCCAACGAAGCGCCTGCTCCACCGTCGTTTTCATGGTTCTGAAATCGCCCGCGTGTCCTCCGCAGGCGATGTTGACGGATGTAAGAAAGGGCATCAAGGACTCCTGAGTGCCATCCGAGATGGCGGTAGGCATTTCACCCATATCGCAATTGAGGTCAATGCGCTTCACTCCAGGATCGACTCCTCAGAGGCCAGCAGTTTCTCTTGTTCAATCAACAGCGATTGTGCGGCCTCTAGAGTAACCAGTTCAAATCGAATCTCGTCGCGAGGGCGAAGCTGTCCCAGGCGGTGGAAATCCGCAGAGATCACGTTCGCGATTTTCGGGTAACCACCGGTGGTCTGTTGCTCTACAAAAAGGATGATCGGTGAGCCTGCCGGTGGTACCTGAACGGCGCCAAGCGACACGCCCTCCGTAATCATGGCTCTGTGGTCTGGTTGCGAGATCCGGGCACCTTCCAGACGAAGCCCCATGCGATCAGACTGCTCGCTGAGGCGATAGGTAGCAGAATAGAAGGAGTGTTGAAATGACTGGGAGAACCACTCAAGTTGTGGGCCGGAGGTGACACGCAATACTTTTCGAGGAAGCAGATGCTCGGATATGTGAGGAGCAATGGTTCTCTTGCGAAAAGTCTTGCTAGCTGACCCGATGTGGAGTACGTCCCGGCTTCTGAGCGCCCTGCCTTCAAAGCCACCCAGCCCACTTAGGATGTGCGTCGAGGCGCTGTGAAGAAATGGCGGGACCACAATCCCACCCTGAACGCACAGATAGCAGCGTGCTCCCGAACGCGTGGGACCTAGGCGAAGCGTCTGGCCCGGGTCGACCTCGATCGATGTCCCCACATCCACTTTGGCATCATCGAGGCGTGCGCCGAAATCAGAGCCGGCCAGTGCCACGATGGCCCCCTCCGGAAAAACGAACGTTCCGCCCAACAGCGTCATCTCCAATCCGGCCGTGTTCTCAGGATTCCCGACAAGGCAGTTTCCGATGCGCAGGGAAATGGGATCGGCAGCCCCCGATATGGAAACACCCATGGGACCGAAGCCTTCTCGTCCTAGATCCTGCACCGTCGTGAGCAGGCCCGGTGTTTGAATCTGGATGGAGTTCACGGATTTTGTAGCGCCGTGAATTGCGCGACCGATATTGGGGTGAAGCAGACGCGATCTCCGATCTTGAGAAAGCTCATGTTGTTTTGGTCTGGGCGGAACATGGCGATGGGAGTGCGACCGATTAATCGCCATCCCCCGGGCGTAGAAAACGGGTACACACCCGTCTGATGATCCGCAATCCCCACGCTGCCAGGCGGCGTGCTTCTCCGCGGGCTAGCCAGGCGCGGTGTTGCTAATGCTTCCGGCAATACACCGAGGTAGGCGAAGCCAGGAACGAACCCCAGAAAGTAGACGACGTAGGTAACCGAAGAATGCAAGTCGACGACCTGAGCTGGCGTCATCCCGTGCAGGCGAGCTACCTCCTCTAAGTCAGGACCAAACTCGCCGCCATAGCAGGTGGGAATCTCGAGTTTTCGAGCAGTCGGCAGACGGACGGCCGTCAGCCGTCGGAGGTAATCGCTCAGAATTGCCTCCAATTCCCCGTGTCTCAATTTCAGCGGATCGAACACCACCAGCAGAGAGCAATAGGCAGGGTGAAGATTTCGGACGCCGGCGATCGGTTCCGACTCGAGCAGATGCAGTAGCTTCCTGACCCTCTCGTGAGCATCGAGTGTGACTTCTTGTCCGAAATAGACTAGGAGCGATTGGTCGCTCGCAGTTTTGAACTGTGCACCCTCGGTCATGGGCAAAGGACTTAAAGGCACGGCTACGAACCTTCGCTTGCTTTTCTGACTCGCCCGGACGAAGTGAAGGTCAGCGCGGATGAGCGAATCCGCACTGCTTCCAAAGTCTTTCCCAGACCCACAATCCATAGGCGGCCTTGGGCGGCAGGGGGAAACCCAACTGATGCGCCAGCATGCAGACCTGGCCGCGATGATGGGCTTCGTGCACGATCATGTAGGCAAACATGGCGGCACCGCCGGGCCAGGGTCTGGCCCAACCGTCGCGGAGGAATTGCTTGACGCGACCCGCGGGGCCATCCAGTGCTTCCGCGAGCATCTCCGCGCAACGCTCGGCGCTCTCTGCCAGCGCAACGCGCGCCTGATGCTGCGTGCAGCGGGTGCGATCAAGCTGCGCAGGCAGATGGATGTGCGGGGCGGAGAGCCTCACCCACTTGCGGCGGATGTTATGCATATGAGTGAATATCGCCGCGATGGTGCGCGTGTTCGGGCCGGGAGGCTTTGCCCGCCAAGCGTGTGGATCGAGATGCTCGAGGATGAGCTGGTTCATGCGATCATTGACAGCGTAGGTCTCTAGCAGCGCTTGGCGAAACTCTGGAGTCGGCAAACCACCAGCACGAACCATCGACTCACCTCGATCTCCTTCGGGGACATAGAGATTAACGCGGAATCGGGCTTGAAGCGAGTCGAGGGTGCCGCGTGCATCTCTGTCACATCCGCTCGCTATGGCGTCTCTATGGCTTCAAGGGACGCTTATTGCTTATCCCAGATAGAGACCACCGTGGTCGACTTGCCGCTTATATCAATCGATCTTGCCGTGACCGTCGTGATCTTTCCATCCTTTGAAACGACTGTCCGCGACGTCCTGACCGCTTTGCCCGCTTTGAGATATGTCGTCGTGAGTGTATTCGCGTCAACACGCTTGGTAGCGAGCAATCTACACCGGAAGGGATACCCGATCCGTTGACTGGCGCCGCCTTGCCATCGAGCTTAGATGTATAGCTCCAGGAAATGTGACTTCCGTCGGCGGCCACTCCCTCGAAGCTAAATCCTAAACCGTTACCTTGCGCCGTTACAGTCCGCGTCTCGTTCTTCGGCGCGACGGTATCGGTAAACCTGGATTTAGCCAGATTTAACTTCCATGTTCCGACAAAGGGACTCTCTTGGGCCAGCAGCATAGATGAAGCGAGCATCGCCAACACAGCGATGGTGAGCACTGTTAAAAGTCTCTTCACGTGATCTCCTTATTTAGGATCCCTTTGATCGCCAAGTTCAGCAGATTCTTCGCCATCTCCACAGGTAGAAGCACAGTTCCGGACACCAAAGAGCAAAATTTCGTTGATGAGCTGGTCTTGGTTGGCGTGAAGTTCGGTAAGTCGCATGAGCTGTTGAAACTTCTCATAGCTCTGCATGCTGTATGGGTCGGCGGGTGCAAGATGGTCCGGCAATGCCGTCGCCGAGGACCGCCGCATACAACGATCCGATCCCGGGCGACGCGGCCGCGTCGTAGGCGGGTGTCGTGATGTAATAGTTGAGCTTCGCCCTTCTAGCTGAGATGTCTTGAGCGAACAATGCGTACTGTCACAGGGAGGTGTGATCGACATCACAGCCATCTCGGAGCGGCCGTTCGAAAATCTGGACTCGTAAGAAGCCCCAGGGATGGTCCCATGTGGAACGCCGTTCAAGTACTTCAAAAAAAGAGATCCAGCCTTTCCCGCGCCCTTGGGATCTTTTTCGGAATCGCGCTTCTGGCGGTTGTTGGAAAGCAAACGCTCGGAGCCCCTACCACGCAACAGGCAGCAGCGACGAATCCCGTCGATCCGCAGGTCAAGCGTGTATTGGAGAAGATGGCTGCGGCTGGCGTTTTACACCCCACGACCGTCGAACAGGTACGAAAGACGTATCCTTTCTATGCGACACTCTCCGGCAAGCCGGAGCCTGTGTTCCACGTGGACAATCGGCTGATCCCCGGTCCCGCCGGGAACATCCCGGTCAGGCTTTATATCCCACGTGAGACAGGCGGCTTGCCCGTTGTGGTGTTTTTTCATGGCGGGGGGTTCGTAGCAGGCAGTCTCGATACGCACGACACGGTTTTGCGCGCCCTAGCCAATCGGTGTGGCTGCATCGTGGTGTCCGTGGCCTACCGGCTGGCGCCCGAGAATCCCTATCCGGCTGCACCCGACGACGCCTACGCAGTGACAAAGTGGGTCTCTGAACATACGGCCGAAATCGGCGGTGACGCTCGCCGGATTGCCGTGGGCGGGGATGGCTCGGGTGGGAACCTGGCGGCGGTGGTCACCTTGATGGCGCGAGACCGCAAAGGGCCACACTTGATGTATCAAGTTCTCATCTACCCGACCCTGAACGCGATTTCACAGGCTTCGCGATATCTATCAGCGGACCCCATACTGACGCTCGATGCCCGAATGGCAATCCTGGCCGCGTATGTTCCGCTCACAAAGAGCCTGCAAGATCCCTACATCTCTCCCGTCTCCGCCCAGAGCCTGAAGAATCTGCCTCCTGCCTTTCTCGTAACCGATGAAGACGATCCGGCGCGGGACGAGGGCGACGCTTATGCGAAACGGTTGGCGGAGGATGGCGTCGCAGTCAGGGTCTCTCGCTATCCAAACATGATCCATGGCTTCTTCCTGATGGCAGGAGAGCTAGATGCCGGGAAAAAGTGCATTGATGAAATCGCCGCTGCTCTCACAAACGCATTCCAGAGCCGGGCGCTCTCATCATCCACGCTCCCCATGATGGACAGTGGCTTCTAGTGTCGTGCGGCGGCGCGATCCACCCAGATCCAGCTCCCAATCCATGTTCCCCCTCTGAAAGCGCCTCGGTGACCCTGGTCACTTCTCGAAGTGACGATTTGCACATACACAGTCCCGTCTTACGGGGAGCATCGTAAACGAGGTCGGCTCATGAAGGGAATGCTGAGGCTAGCCTATAAGCTTCTCGTCAATGATAGGGCGAAGTTCACGGCCTTGCTCGTCGGCATCACCTTCGCGGTTTTTTTGATGACGTTTATCACCTCAATGTTCATGGGTGTCCTGAACCACGCGTCAGCCACGGTGATCAACATCGGAGCCTCGATGTGGGTGATGGACACGTCCGTGCAGGCCATCACGAGCTCGATCGGCATGCCGGATTACGTTTTGGATGCAGTCCGCAGCATGCCAGGAGTGGAATACGCCGTGCCCCTGTATTCCGGCGGCGCCTTGGTCAAGCTCCCTGACGGAACCTACCAAGCCGTGACCGTGGTGGGGCTGGATGACACGAGTTTGTTTGGTCGACCCACGCTGATTGAGGGAAACATCGAAGACATTTACGCCGAAAACGGCTTTATCGTCGTCGCCGATGCGGAATACGCGAAGATGGAGAAGCCTCACATAGGGTCGGAGTTTGAACTGAATGATCACCGTGGCGTTGTCGTCGGAGTTGCCAAGGTCACTGTTTCCGGGCTCTTCGGGACACCGACGCTATATACGACCTACTACCGCGCTGTTCAGTATATTCCTAATCCCCGCTACACCATCTCTTACGTTCTGGTGCAACCGAAAAGCCCATCGGACATTGAGAGAATCAAGGAGCAGGTGAATCAGCTGGGCTACTTGGCCTTGACGAAGGACGAGTTCATCCAAAAAAACGCCGCCTATTACGTCTTTCAGACAGGAGGAGGAACGAACATCCTGATCATGACGTTGATCAGTTTCATTGTAGGCCTTTCCGTCTCGGGACAGACTTTTTACACGTTCATTCTGGAAAACCTGGAGCGGTTCGGCGCCTTAAAGGCCATCGGCACCAAGAATCGCGGACTGGTAAGCATGATCCTGTTTCAGGCCGCCTTCACGGCCTTGACGGGCTACGGGCTAGGCGTGGGGTTGTGCACGGTGGTCATCTGCCTCGCCAAGCTTCGGCTGGCAAGCTACGCGGCCATGATCATCTACCCGAGTTTGCTCGTATCTTTTGTGTTGGTCGTGATTATTGCGGGGCTGTCCAGCTATGTGGGCGTGCGCAGAGTCCTACGGATTGAGCCCTTCGATATCTTCCGAGGATGAAGATGCCGGCTGTAGCCATCAAAGCGAGTGGGCTCGAAAAGTGGTTTGGCGAAGGAGAAGCCAAAACGATCGCCCTACGTGATGTCAGCGTGGAGACTGAGTTTGGTGAAATGGTCTATATCGTTGGTCCGTCGGGAAGCGGAAAGACGACACTTCTGAGCGTGCTTTCCGGAATCCTGAAACCCAACTCGGGGGCTGTCTCGGTCGAAGGAGTCGATATCTGGAATTTGAACGCCGACCAGTTGGCCGATTTCCGCTTGCACAAAATTGGCTTTGTCTTTCAGGACTTCCACCTGTTCCCGCGCCTGAACACCGCTGAGAATGTGGCGATCCCGTTGATTCTGAGGAAAAAGGACTGGAACGAATCGATCCAGCAAGCCACCAAGTTCCTGGACATTGTCGGCCTGAAGGAACGAGCGGATCTTCCGCCGATGAAACTCAGTGGAGGCGAGCAGCAACGAGTAGCCATCGCCAGGGCTATGGTGGGCCAGCCGGATATCCTGATCATGGATGAGCCCACGGCCTCCTTGGATGGGGACACCGGACACACCATCGTGAAATTCGTGCACGACAACATCCTCACCGGCAATCGCTGCATCCTCGTCGTGACTCACGACAGCAGAATTTATGAGTTCGCTACACGGATTTTGAAGATGGAGGACGGCCGGCTTATGTGAACGATGAGGCCACGATGGAGAAAGGGTGAAGATGAGGTACAAAGTACTATTTTCTCTCTCGTTCGCAGGCGTTTTGGCCGGTAGCGTAGCCGCGTACTTTTTCAGCCTCCAAGCGCCAGTGCCACCACCTGTGTTCAGCCCACCTTCGAATCCCTACGCCCGAGGTATCTACGCCGAAGGTATCGTCGAGAGCGTCCAGCCCAGCGGCTCGAATATCAACGTGTACCCTGAGGTGGCGGGCACGGTCAAAGAGATTCTAGTCAACGAAGGCCAAGAGGTGCAGAAGGGGACGCCGCTTCTCTTGATTGATCCATCCATTCAGAAAGCCACAACGGAACAGCAGAAATCAGCCGCACTCGCCGCGCATGCCTTGCTGGAAGAACTTAGAGCGGAACCCAGAAAGGAAAACCTCGATGTCAATGAGGCCCAGGTGGTTGCGGCAGAAGCGGCCCTGAAAACCGCTCAGGACGAGCTGGCCAAGCAGCAGGCCGCCTACGAGATCGATCCAAGATCGATCAGCAAGGATGCCCTAGACGCCGCGATCAATGCCGAGGCAGTGGCACGAGCCAATCTCGTGGTTGCGCAGAAGCAACGTGACCTGACCAAAGCCGGAGCCTGGATCTTCGATATACGCAATCAGGAAAGAACCTACGAAGCGCTAGAGAAGTCCTATCTAGCCTCGAGCGCGTTGCTGTCGAAGTACACGCTTCGGGCGCCCACCGACGGAGTGGTTCTCTCCATTACCACCATTGTCGGAGCCTATGTATCGCCGCAGGGAGCCTACGAGACCTATACCCAAGGAATGAACCCGGTCTTGGTGCTCGGGACGTCGCAAAGGAAACTTCAAGTGCGTTGTTATATCGATGAAATCTTGGTGCCTCGCCTGCCCGCTCCTTCAAAGATGAAAGCGCGGATGTCGATTCGTGGGTCCAACGTCACGATTCCTTTGGATTACGTGAGAATGCAGCCCTATGTCTCTCCCAAGATTGAACTGTCGGATGAAAAGCAGGAGCGCGTGGACGTTCGTGTGTTGCCGATCATTTTCAGCGTTGAAAAGCCGAAAGATGTGAATCTCTATTCCGGTGAATTGGTCGATGTGTATGTCGGCGAGTAGAGTACTGTCGCAACCAAAAAAGGCGGGGACGGCCAGAGGATCCACTGTCGGCTACCGAAGACGGTACGGCGGAAGAGCGAGGACAGTGCAGGCGCTTCTAATCCTGCCGGTGACATGTGCCTTGCTGTTGACGGCGTGCACCGTTGGACCGAGATACGTCAGGCCTTCCGTTGCTACTCCTCCTGCCTACAAGGAGCTAGGGACGACCGAGACAACTGTGGCCGAGTGGAAGACCGCGCAGCCGAGCGATTCGGCGAGCCGGGGCGAATGGTGGGAAGTATTCGGCGATCCCGACCTCAATGACCTTGAGGAAAAAGCTTCCGTCTCCAACCAAAACATTGCCGCCGCTGCTGCGAACTTCCTTGTAGCACGGGCGATCGTTCGCGAAGCGCGATCACAATACTTCCCGACCGTAACGGCGAGTCTCGGCATTACCAATGCGCGCCCGTCCGCTGCCGAATTTGGCGGCTTACAGACGAGCTCATCGTCTCAGGTCACGGTGAAGTCCTATACGGCCTATTCGTTGCCGTTCGATGCATCCTGGGAGCCGGACCTTTGGGGTCGAGTTCGGAACACAGTGAAAGCCAATGAGTTTGCCGCACAGGCCAGCGCCGCCGATCTGCAGAACGTACGCCTGAGTGAACAGGCCGAACTCGCTGTCGATTACTATGAATTGCACGCACAGGATTCTCTTAAAGAAATACTCGACGCCACGGTCGCAGCCTACCAAGCAAGCCTCGATCTCAACCGCAGTCTCTATCAAGCGGGTCTCGCTAACGAGGAGTCCGTTGCGCAGGCTGAGGCACAGTTGAAGGCGGCCCAAGCGCAAGATACGAATCTCGCGGTACTACGAAGCCAGTATGAACATGCCATTGCCGTTCTGATTGGCCAGCCTGCATCAACGTTTTCTCTTCCGGCGAGATCTCTTCCGACCAGTCGACCCGCAATCCCTGTAGGAGTTCCCTCAGAGCTTCTCGAGCGACGACCGGACGTCGCCGCAGCGGAGCGTGGGATGGCTCAGGCAAATGCGGAGATCGGTTTAGCCAAGGCGGCCTACTTCCCGGCGCTGTTGCTGAGCGCAACGGGTGGATTTGAAACACTTTCCAGCAGTTGGTTCTCCTGGCCAAGCCGCTTTTGGTCAGTGGGGACGAGCCTTGCTGAGACCATCTTCGATGCTGGATTGCGAAAAGCAACGATGGACCAATACCGCGCGACCTACGATCAGACTGTGGCCAACTACCGTCAAACCGTGTTGACTGCGTTCGAAGAGGTCGAGGACAATCTGGCAGCTGTGAGGGTTTTATCCCAGACGATCGAGCAACAAGATTCTGCGATCCAAGCCGCCACAAGAAGCCTCGAGGAGGCCACAGCGCGCTATAAAGCCGGTCTCGATCCGTACTTGAACGTCATCAGCGCTCAAACCATTTTGTTGAACGATCAGCAAACGGGGGTAAATTTCCTCATGCAAGAAATGGTTGCAGACGTGCAGTTGATCAAGGCCCTTGGCGGCAATTGGAACTCCGGACAACTTCCATCGCCCCATCAGTTGAGCTCTCGCTAAGTGGCAGGCGATTGGCATTCCCCGATAACCATTGCAGAGGGCAGGATGCGGTCGAATTGGGGCGACGCGACGAATTCATAGAAGCCTGAGCGATATCAAGGCGCGCTGCATTACCGGGATTGCGCCGGCGCAACGAACGGAACTCGGAGAAACGACGTAAATGAACCTAGCATTTTGGTGGCCGGCAATGTTGCTTCTGGGACTTATCGGAATGTTTCTGTGTTTCCTGTTCCTGGAGGGTTGCGAAAAGATCTGAAAGTGTGAAGGGGCGACGATGAATTATGTCACGCCGGTAACTTCGTTGTTTGCGTTTGTTTATCTCTTCGCAGCGCTGATCCGGCTAGAACGGTTCTGAGGGAAGGTGGCGACATGTTGTTCCTCCCAGCAACCATAATTCTTTTCACGATAGTGGTTGCGTTCCCCTTGAGCAAATACATGGCGCGGATCATGGAAGGACGATATCGCGCGCCTCGCATTTTTCGATGGGTGGAAGCGCGGCTGGATACGGGAGAGCAAAACTGGAAGCAATACACAATTGCTTTGCTCGTCTTCAACGCGGCGCTTTTCGTCTACAGCTACTTGATTTTATCCATTCAGCCTTTGACGCCGCTCAATCCCCAGCACAAAGGGCTGCTTTCACCCACGACGATCTTCAACAGCACTGTTTCATTCATGACCAATACGAACCTCCAGCACTACTCGGGGGATCAGCACCTTTCGAATTTCAGCCAGATTTTCTTCTGCATCCCTAATTTCTTCCTGTCAGCGGCAGTGGGAATGTGTGCACTCACGGCAATTATTCGTTTGTTTCGAGGACAGGAAAAGATAGGCAACTACTTCGTCGACATGTGGCGTGTCGTCGTTTACATCTTCCTTCCTGCGGCGTTGATCCTTGCGCTGTTGTTCGTCGAGCAGGGCATGCCGATGACCTATCGCAGTTTCTACCAGGTGATCACACTGGAGCCTGGAGCAATGGGAACGGCAGCTGATGGGCAGCCCAAGCCGCAAACGATCGTCGTCGGCCCATTAGCAGCCTTCGTGCCGCAAAAAATGCTAGGGACTAATGGCGGCGGATTTTACGGGATGAACTCGGCACATCCGTTCGAAAACCCAACCGCAGTCACCAACTTCTTCACGACCTTCGGCATGATGATTTTTCCGTTTTCCCTGGTACTGATGTACGGCCGAATGCTTGGAAGATTTCGACACTCGCTAGTCATTTTTTCGGTCATGCTCATATTGTTTGTGGGAACGGTCGTTTGGGCCATCGATTTCGACACACTGAAGCCGAATCCCGGATTGACGGCCCATCCCACCGATCGCACCTACGTCATCGCTAGCGCCAGTGAGCCCGGCGGAAAGCTGACTGTCAATCTGCCGGCGGTTGCGGGCTTACCTGTCGACCAACACCTCGGCAATCTCGAAGGCAAAGAGCTGCGTTTTGGAACCTCAGCGGGAGCTGCGTTTGCGGCTATCACGGTGGATGTTACATGCGGAGCGGTGAACGCCGAACATGACAGCCTTAATCCCATGGCATCTCTCGCGCCGATGGTGGGAATGTGGCTGAACTGCATCTATGGCGGGAAAGGCGTAGGCATGATCAATCTTCTGCTCTTTTTGATCATCGGCATCTTTCTCGCCGGTCAGATGGTCGGACGCACGCCTGAATACCTTGGCAAGAAGATCGGTGGGCGCGAAATGAAACTGGCTATGATTGCGCTCCTCGTGCACCCCATCATGATCCTGATGCCGACCGGCCTGTTCGCTGCAACGAACTGGGGGCTCAAGGCAACCAGCAATCCTGGCCCCCACGGATTCACGCAGATTGTGTACCAGTTCTCTTCGGCTTCGGCTAACAACGGTTCGGCGTTCGATGGACTGGGCGTCACCTACGGCTTCTACAACAATCCGAATCCTGCGCCGGAGGCCAAGCAGTGGGACATCGCAACCGGCCTCGTCATGCTGTTTGCTCGGTATTTGCCAATCATCGCACCCATTGCAATGGCGGCAGGACTCGGCGCAAAGAAACCGTCGCCCTTCGGTCCGGGAACGTTGCGGGATGACAGCGTGACGTTCGGTTTCCTTCTTTTTGGCACAATCGTCGTCATCGGCTCGCTCCTTTTTTTACCGGTGGCAGCACTGGGCCCGTTGGCGGAGCATTGGGGACCAATCCCATTCGGCGGCTGAGGAAAAATGTCAAGAAAATTCACAGTGGAGAAGAAGCTCAGCAAGGCGGACAGGACATGAAACGACCATGGCCCAACGCTGTCGAGACGAAACTGAGTCCTCCTTCCGAGAGTCGCGTCAAGCCACAAGGTCTCTTTGTGCCGGGAGCAACTGGAGCTGCACTCAAGAAAGCATTCAAGATGTTGCGTCCGGACATTCAATGGAAGAATCCGGTCATGTTTGTGGTCGAGATCGGCGCTTTCCTGACTCTGCTGTTTGTCATCCAGTCGGCCTTCGGTCATTCGGCGAGCCTAGTTCCGATTACATATTTCGTCGCGCTCGATACTTGGCTGTGGCTCACGGTTCTGTTTGCGAATTTCGCCACCGCTCTGGCCGAAGCACGCGGCAAGGCCCAAGCCGACTCACTGCGACGAACGCGTCGCGAGACCGTGGCTCGCCGGCTCACCCGCTTGGGCGAGGCAGAAGAGGTTTCGTCGAGGGAACTCAAGGCTGGCGATACCGTGATCGTGAAGGCCGGAGAGACCATTCCTGGCGACGGAGAAATCATTAAAGGCGTTGCTGCGCTCGACGAATCTCCCATCACGGGCGAATCGGCTCCCGTGATTCGCGAGGCGGGAGGTGATCGATCTGGCGTAACAGGAGGCACTACTGTCCTTTCTGATGAAATCGTGATCCGCATCACTGCTCATCTGGGTGAGTCGTTTCTCGATCGCATGATTTCACTCGTCGAGGGCGCCGTACGCCAGCGCACCCCGAACGAAATCGCGCTCACGTTGGTGCTGACGGCTTTTACGTTGATTTTCATGATCGTTGTTGTGCCACTTTGGCCGATGGCCTGGAACGCGGAGCGATACATGACAGACTATCTGGGCTCGACCCAAGCCTTGCACAGCTTGGGGACGGACGTTCCGACTTTGGTTGCCCTGGTGGTCTGTCTGATTCCGACGACGATCGGTGGGCTACTTGCCGCCATCGGTGTCGCCGGAATGGATCGCGCTCTTCGAGCCAACATCATTGCCAAGAGCGGCAAGGCCGTCGAAACGGCTGGAGACGTAAATGTCGTGCTGCTCGATAAAACTGGCACAATTACCGAAGGAAGTCGGCGCGCGACACAATTTCTACCTATCCAGGGTTACTCTGCCGCTCAAGTAGGCGAGTTGGCAGCGCTAGCCTCTGCAGCTGATGAAACACCAGAAGGCAAAAGCATCGTCAACACCTACACCCGACAATACCGAGACATCAGTGTGCCCGTCGAAGCGCACTTCGTGCCCTTCTCAGCGTCCACCCGCATGAGCGGCGTTGACCTCCTGGGCCGGCATATCCGCAAGGGTGCCACAGATGCGATCGTCAAATTTCTGCAAGAGCATGGCGGAAGCCCCCCATCGGACCTCGTGCCTTTGGTTGAAGAGGTTGCCTCTCGAGGCGCAACGCCTTTAGTTGTCGCCGATGGTCCCAAGGCTGTTGGGCTAGTTGTGCTCGAAGACATCCTGAAACCGCCCATGAAAGAGCGCTTTGATCGCCTGCACAAGATGGGTCTTCGCACCGTCATGATTACCGGCGATAACCCGCTCACCGCTGCTGCAATCGCTAAACAAGCGGGCGTCGACCACTTCCTTGCCGAGGCAACTCCAGAAAGAAAGCTGGCTTACATTCGCCAGGAGCAGGCTGAAGGGAAACTAGTTGCGATGATGGGCGACGGTACCAACGATGCTCCTGCGCTCGCGCAAGCTGATGTCGCTGTGGCGATGAATGCTGGAACTCAAGCGGCCAAAGAAGCCGGAAACATGGTGGACCTCGACAGCGATCCGACGAAGCTTATCGAAGTGATAGAAATCGGGAAACAGCTACTGATGACGCGCGGGGCTTTGACGACCTTTTCCATTTCGAATGACGTGGCGAAGTATTTCGCAATCATCCCGGCGCTTTTTGCGAGCACGCTGCCGTGGCTAAAGATCGTCGACATTATGCATCTCCACTCGCCAACTTCGGCGATTCTCTCGGCAGTCATCTTTAATGCGCTTATTATTCCGTCGCTGATTCCGGTCGCTCTCAGGGGAGTCAAATACGAGCCGCTCGGCGCAGATGCGCTGCTGCGCAGGAATTTACTGATCTGGGGGCTCGGTGGAGTAATCATGCCATTCGCCGGGATCAAGCTGATCGACGTGATCATGGTTAGTTTGCGCTTGGTTTCGTAGAGCGGGGTTTCATGATTTCAAAATACATTGCTAAGAGCACGGTCTTTCTGGTGATCACAGTGGCAATCGTCTGCGTGATCTACCCCGGAATGGTGTGGGTGATCGGGCAAGTTTTCTTTCCCGCTCAGGCGAACGGAAGCCTGCTGAGAGGGCCAGACGGACAGGTGGTCGGCTCTAAGTTGATCGCCCAACCCTTCACAAAGGACGCATATTTTTGGCCTCGTCCATCGGCTGCATCATACGACGCTTCGGCGTCCAGTTCTTCGTCGCTGGCCCCATCCAATTACCGCTTGCGCGATCGGGTCGCCAGAGCGCTTGGCCCGATTGCGAGATATCGCAGCGGTCCTGAAGCTGGAAAGCTAGTGGGCCCGGACATTGAGGCCTGGTTCCAGCGAGATCAGTACCAAGGGAAGGCGGGGATTGTGGCTCAATGGGCGGGGCTGCACAAAGGTTTGGCCATCGCGTGGACCACAGCTGACCCAACGCACACGGGCTACGTGGATGCTTGGGCGAAGGCACATTCCAATCTCGTCTCGGATCGGATCCGCGTCGATCCGAGCACGTCCCAGTCTCAGGCTGTTGATATAGCGGTTGTGTTCTTCGAAAATTTTTCGAAAGAACATCCAGGGGAGTTTCCGTCTGCTGCGACGACAACCGGGCCCGATGGGAAGCCTCAAACAGTAATTGAGCCTGTGAAAGAGGGCTTGGACATCCAATCGATCTTCTTTGACATGTGGCGACAGGACCACCCGCGTGCCGATTTGCAAAACGTTCCGGGGGATATGCTAACAACGTCTGCATCTGGTCTCGACCCGGACATCACGTTGCAAAATGCCGAATACCAGCTCGATCGAGTTGCATCGAAATGGGCCGCTGACACAAACAGAGATCCCTCACAAGTTCGGCGTGAGATCGACGGGATTCTCCAGGCGAACGCTCGAGCGCCATTCCGCGGCCTTGCGGGAGAAAAGTTGGTGAACGTTCTCGAGATTAACCTGGAACTTTGCAGGCGCTACGGCACGGCGGCGCCTTAGTCTCACCTTCTCACCCAAAGCAACGCTTTCGGCTTCTCGGAGGACACTTGATTGAAAAAAGAGCGAGAAAGCTCAACAGCGGAAAGCCGTTTTGCGCGTACAACGGTTGAGCAATACAAAGAGCAGTTTTGACGCATTTTCGAAACTGCGGACTCTACTTCACGCCAAGCCGGTCCTGAGAGGGCGGGTCCACAGCTAGTGCCACTGACATCGACGCGGAGGCAAGGTCGGGCTATGCGAGCGCTCATTTGGACTAGGTTGCATGGAGGAGCCTCCTTTGGTCGGGACTTGTGAAGCTGCACGAGCCGAGTTGACTAATTTCCCCCAAAACAAGATGCGCTATTCCAGAAATACGTTATACCGGGCGATTCCTGATAGCGGCGTTACAGATCGATAACCACATCGCTAGTCGGCTGTGAACAGCAGACAAGAAGGTTCCCATCGGCTGGCTTGTCGAGTGGCTCCGGTTCGTAGACGACCGTCCCCGAGACCAAACCGCTCTCGCAGTTGTGACAAACACCGGTTCGACACGCCCAACGGACCGGAACATCACACGCCTCGGCCATTTCCAAGATGCTCCCGCACAGCGACGCATTCCAGTGTGCGGAAATGCCACTGCGCGCGAACGATATCAACGGGCCAGTGCTTGCCTCATCGCCAGGCGGATGCGGAGCTCGCGTCACGGCGCCGACCACACCAGGGCTCATCGACTCGCCGCCGTTGAAGATCTCGATGTGAATGCGCTCCGGTGCCACACCTAAGGCCGTGAGCGCCTCTCTCATATCCGCCATGAACCGAGTTGGCCCGTAAAGGTAGACATCCGCCTCTCGTGGCAGTCCGAGTTCACCGAAAACCGATCGCGAGAAGCGACCCGTGGCATTGAAATCCTCACCGCTCTTATCGCTCTCGCTCGGCTTGGTGTAACAGACG
>CAYOXF010000040.1:0-15081 GCA_964407845.1 uncultured Acidobacteriaceae bacterium
TCCGGTATCCGCTTCAAGCCCAAGGGAGGTAAGAGCGACTTTGTGCATACCCTCAATGGGTCGGGGCTCGCCGTCGGGCGGACGTGGATCGCAATCGTCGAAAACTTTCAGCAAGCCGATGGATCGATCGTGATCCCCCCCACCCTTGCGCCCTACATGGGCGCTGAGAAAATCGGACCCAAAGGTGAGCCGCTGGGCTACCGCACCTGAGCGAGACGCCCGGGATTCAGATCTGCACTGACCGCGGGCGCGGAGCGCAGGTCTTTCGCTGCATTCCGCGGCAAAAGACTTCCTGGTTTACATTTTGGCTTCGGCGAGGCTATCCACGGACAGGGTGCCATCGCTGTTCACACTTCCCGTCACGGTAACCTGATGACCGAGATCCTTGTCCGCGTGGATCGCGTCCTGGTTCTTGATCGGGTAGACCTTGCTATCCTTTGCGTTCACGAAGACCCAAGTAGCGCCATTGCTCTTGACGCAGGTTTGCGCACAGGCTTTGTGTCCCGCACTCATGCCCTTGGCGCCGCAGTGACTGTCGCTGATCCAACCCGTCCAGCTAGCCTTATCGTCGGCATAGCTGGCTAGGCTGATCGTGGCAAGCAGCACCGAGAGCAGGCCGAATACCCTGATCGCTCGTTTCATGTGATTCCTCCTCAGACTTGCGTGTTCCGTGCAGTATCGGTTGGGTTAGTAATTAGATTAAAGGACTGGCTGGACCCCCTTCTTATACCCCAGGGAACAGCGGAAAGACAAGTTGCGGCCTGGCTTGGGCAAGTTCCGATTCCGCTCGCAAGCCCCCGCTTTCCACCCTTCACGAGAACCTGACCCGGTCGGGGCGAGAGGTGTTGAGGTTCTGCGAAAAGGCGCCCCAAGGATACCACACCTTGCAAGCCTATTGTTTACAGTATCATCCGAGGAATTGGGCAAGCGTTCGACATTGCGAGGATTATCTCTGACGGCACCAGCTCCTTACCTTACTCATCGGTTTCCATTGACATCCGTGCCTGCTTCGCTAAACTTCGATTCTCGCATGACTTACGAGTACCTGGACATTTCTTGGCATTCGATACGGCCCATAGCGTAGCGTAGTCTCCTACCGCAGGAGGAAGGCACGATGGCGACGGTTGCCAAGGCGGCTCCCCAACCCATACCGCGAATTGCGCCGCGCGAGGATCTCAACCCTCATCGCATCGCTCAAATCCAATTCGATATCGCGGCAGAGTATCTGAAGCTTGATCAGGGCCTTCGTCAAATCCTCCGAACACCGAAGAGGGTGCTCGAAGTGTCCGTTCCGACCAAAATGGACAATGGCCAGGTCAAGGTATTTACGGGGTACCGCGTGCAGCACAACGTGGCCCGCGGCCCAGCCAAGGGGGGAATCCGCTATCACCCCAACGTCACGGTGGACGAAGTGAAGGCGCTGGCGACCTGGATGACCTGGAAAACGGCGGCGGTCAACATTCCTTTCGGCGGCGGCAAGGGCGGCGTGATTTGTGACCCGAAGCGCATGAGCAAGGCAGAACTGGAGCGCATGACGCGGCGCTACACGTCTGAGATTCTTCCTCTCATCGGGCCTGAGCAGGACATTCCCGCCCCCGACGTCTACACCGATCCTCAGACGATGGCATGGATCATGGACACCTACTCCATGACGAAAGGCTATTCCACGCTCGGCGTCGTTACCGGCAAGCCGGTTTCGATTGGCGGGTCGGAAGGACGCAAGGAAGCGACGGCGCGAGGGTGTCTCGTCGTGACCGAGGAAGCCTGCAAAGTGAAGAAGATGTCGCTGCGCGGGGCAAGCGTGGCGATTCAAGGATTTGGAAACGCGGGTTCGCTGGTCGCACGGCTTTTCACGGAAAAGAAGGCGCGCGTTGTGGCCATCAGCGATTCGCGCGGCGGGGTTTTTAATTCGCGCGGCATCGATCCGCTCAAGGCCATGCGCTACAAGGAACGCGCGCAGACCGTTGTCGGCATGCCCGGAACGTCGCGCATTTCCAATGATGATCTACTGACAATGAAATGCGACATTTTGGTTCCCGCGGCTCTTGAAAACGTGATCACGCTCAACAATGCTGAACAGATCAAGGCCAAGATCGTCGCGGAAGCCGCGAACGGACCCACCACACCGCACGCAGACGAAGTGCTGGTGAGGCGGGGCATCGTGGTATTGCCCGACATTCTCGCGAATGCGGGCGGCGTTACCGCAAGCTATTTCGAATGGGTGCAGGATTTGCAGAGCTTTTTCTGGCCGATGGAGGAAGTAAACGCAAAATTGGAATCCGTGATGCGCCGGGCGTTTGTCGAAGTCCACGACATGGCGCGCCGGCACCGGACGCACATGCGCACCGGCGCCTACGTACTCGCCGTCGGACGCGTGGCGGACGCAACCCTTGTGCGCGGCCTCTTTCCCTGATCTCGCTCGATCGAGAGCTCCCTTCCCGTTTCGGTTTTCTTTGACAGAGTCACGCCTTCGAAATTTGTTCTTGCGTGCACGACAGCAACGCGCGTACATTGGCATTTGCCGGTGCACCCAGAGGGCGGGTGTCGCCGGCATTTGTGCCTAGCGCGGAGGGCACACACGAATTGAGCGCCCACACCAACGGTCACGCAAATACGGTGCCTCCCATTCTGCTTACCATCGCGGGATTCGATCCCACTTGTGGTGCAGGTGTCGCGGCTGACCTCAAGACGTTTGCGGCGCACAATTGCTACGGCGTGGCCGCGGTAACCGCGCTGACCGTGCAATCGACAGAAGGCGTGCGCACCGTGCACGCAACACCCGCGGCGGTCCTGCGCGGACAACTGGAGGTACTGGCCGAAGACAGCGCGCTGGCGGGCGTGAAGATTGGAATGCTGGCAAATCGCGCCAACGCCGCGGCTGTCGCTGAGTTTCTCGACCAGCACACGTTCACGCATGTCGTGCTCGATCCCGTCTCGCGCCCCAGCGCGGGCAGTGCGGAATTGCTAGACGCAGCGGGACTGAAGTTCGTACGTGACGAGCTTTTAAAGCGTGCGAGCGTAATCACGCCCAATATTCCGGAAGCTGAATTCCTGACTGGCATGGAGGTGAAAGATGTCGCAGGGATGAAAGCGGCCGGGCAGAAGCTGCTTGAAATGGGAGCCCGCGCGGTGATTGTCACGGGCGGTCATTTGGAAAAGCCGACCGATGTGCTGTGCGACGCCACGGGAGTCGACACGTTTGGTGGCGATCATGTGAGGAGCCCGAATACGCACGGCTCAGGTTGCACATTCTCCTCCGCGCTCGCGGCGCAGCTTGCGTGTGGGCAGCATCTTCGCGATGCGGCGATCCTAGCGAAGGCGTACGTTACCAAGGCAATCGAAAAATCCTATCCGACGGGCAAGGGCGCCGGACCGCTCAACCAACTTTTCCGCTTCTATCAAGGACCCCCGCCGCGCGGTGTCCATGAAGTCCCTCAGCACGGCATGCACCCTGCCGCCGAACCCGCTGCGCACTAGCCTCGGTTCTTTCTAGTTTCAAATCCCATTCATCAGGCGTTCATTTGCTGGGGCGAACCTAGAGAGCTCTTACTCTCATCCTGGCGGGGGTCGAGGCTCGGGTTGAAGAGGTTCGTTTTCATTGCACTGCTAGCTCTGTATCTGGCTGAAGGCGCTCGGCGTGTCAGCGCCCAGGAGAGCAAGCACGACCCCTGCCCGCGTCCTTCTGAGGGAAGTCTGGTCAGAGAGCCGGAAGATTTGCGCAGCCAGAACGGTGTGCTGAAAGTCGACCTCACGTTTCGCGACCAGACTGAGCCAAACGGGTCGAAGCGCTATTGCTACATCGATGCCGCCGGGCAGCAGTCCCCGACGCTTCGGGTGAGACCGGGCGATCTCGTCATCCTGAATTTGAAGAATGAGGTGAGTGGACCGCGGGCGGATACCGGCTCGCTGGCTCCTCACGCGATGCACGCCCACCAGGAGGTGGGCATGTGCGTAAGCGGCCCGATGATTTCGACGTCTACGAATCTACACTTTCATGGTTTGGAGATCCCTCCGACCTGCCATCAGGACGATGTATTGAAGACGTCGATTCAACCAGGCGCAAGCCCGTTCCAGTATCGCTTTCGGATTCCCGAGGACCAGCCACCAGGTTTGTATTGGTATCACCCGCATATTCATGGATTCACCAAGATCCAAGTGCTCGGTGGGGCCTCGGGTGCGATCATCGTAGAGGGCATCGAGCGGGCTAGCAAAGCCGTAGCGGGTTTGCCGGAGCGGGTTCTCATCATTCGCGATCAGGACCTGCTCAACCCCAACTCGCCACCATCAAAATCCGAGCCCGTCATCCCCAAGATGCTCTTTGATCGCGACGGTGACGCTGCCAACAACGGCACTGGATTTGGCAAGCCGGCGAAAGATCTCTCGATCAACTTTGTACCGATCCCCTATCCTGACTATCCGCCAGCAGCCATCCACATGAGGCCCGGTGAGCAGGAACTGTGGCGGGTGTTGAACGCGTCGGCCATCACCTATTTGAATTTGGAGGTGTTGTTTCGGCACAAGCCGCAGCCGATGGGGCTTGTAGCTCTGGACGGAGTGCCGCTTTCTGAAAATCCCAGCCTGCCTGACGTGGTCAGCTGGCAAACGCATTTGGGAGTGCCGCCGGGCGCGCGTGTGGAATTCATTGTGACGGGACCTCCCGTTGGGGTTCCGGGCCTGTTTGTGACGCGCACGGTCGATACGGGCCCGGGCGGGGAGAACGATACGAATCGAGCGCTCGCGACGATTACCGCCTCGGCCGATGCGCCTCGGCCCACATCGAAACTCGCACCATCGCCGCCGCCCCTTCCGGCTTCTCGGCTGCCGTGGCTAGGGGATGTCACCCCGGTCAGAACCCGGAGACTCTATTTTTCGGAAAAACTTCTTGAGCCGAATAACCCCAATAGCGCCACGGAGTTCTATCTCACCGTCGAAGGCCAAACACCCGCGCCATTTGATCCCGAATCACGAGTTCCGAACATCACCGCGACAGCCGGGACGGTCGAAGATTGGATCATCGAGAATCGGTCGAATGAACTGCACGCCTTCCACATACATCAGCTCCATTTCATGCTACTCGATTATCTGGGAAGACAGGTCAACGAGCCATTTCTCCGAGATACCGTCAATGTTCCCTACTATGACGGAAAGGCGCTGATCTACCCGGCCGTCCGGGTGCGTATGGATTTTCGCGATCCCAAGATCGTCGGCGACTTCGTCTACCACTGCCACCTTTTAGAGCACGAGGACAATGGCATGATGGGCCTGATCCGCGTAGAACCGGCTGAGGGATCAAAAAAATCCAAAACGAACGTCTCGCGCCCCACCCGGTCGGCCCAGCTTTGCCGTACACCCAGCACGTCAGTCGGCAATTGATCCGCAAGAAATCGCGATTTCTTCACAGCAGAGAGTGAAAGTCTGTGGAAAAAAACGACCGATGCTATTTTCTTCCACCATTGCCCCTGTTTGAATGAAATTTAACAGAACGCCTTCGCGATTTCTTACCTGATTCACTCTCAAGAAACTTCCGTGCAACATTTCGCGGTTATTACTCCACGCGACGTGGCCCAGCCACGAAAAAAAGGGAGGGAAAATGTCCTTGAAGTGTCTCGCCTCAACTGCGTTTCGCTCGTTGCGAATTCTGCTTGCATCGATCTCATTGTTTCAATTCACGCTCGGCGCGTCGTTGGCCTCTGCGGCTCCGCCCCCACAGAATTCCTCTTCTAGAGATTCCGAAACCACCACACCGATCAAACATCTGATTGTGATCATTGGCGAAAACCGTAGCTTCGATCATGTTTTCGCCACCTACGTGCCAAAGGGTGGGCAAACCGTGTGGAACCTGTTGGAGGAGGGCATTATCAAAGCCGACGGCACACCCGGAACCAATTTTACTAAGTATGAGCAGACGGCTGCCACTGACACAGCACCGGACACGTTCCTTTTAAGTCCTCCCAAGACACCCTTCCCGGATAATGGGAGCGCTTCTCCGGTCTTACCTGCTCCGCTCGTGGGCGGTCCCGACGTCTCCTACGTTCCGAACCTGTGTTCAGCGGGCACGCCGGAGAATGAGTGCGTTCCGAGCGCCATCGCCGCCGCGCTGTCCGAAGACGGCTTGGACATCAGTGATATCCCGCTGCTACTGACCGGCGGCTCGACCGCCAAATCCAAGACACCTGACACCCGGATTACCAATGTGAATGCTCTGCCGCCCGGCCCGTTTCAACTAACGGGTCCTACCTTTTCCTACGACGACTACGCGGCAAGTCCAGTACATCGCTTCTATCAAATGTGGCAACAGCTAGATTGCGATCTCACCCATGCCACGGCTCAGTACCCGAATGGTTGCGATTCTCTTCTGTTCCCGTGGGTTGAAGTCACCGTGGGCGCGGGGACCAACGGCCTTGCGCCGGCGGCCAACTTCGGCATCGAGTATGTGTCGGGCGGAAAAACCACTGGAGAAGGGTCGACCGCCATGGGGTTTTATAACGTACAGCAGGGCGACGTACCCTACTTTAAGATGCTCGCCGATACCTACGCGATGAGTGATAACTTCCATCAGTCGGTGAGCGGTGGCACCGGAGCCAACCACATCATGTTCGGCCACGGTGATGCGATCTACTTCAGCGATGGTCATGGCCGTCCCGCCGTACCTCCCGAAAATATAGCCGTTGAGAAATCCGATCCCTCCGAAGAGGGAGTCGTCGCTGAAATTGAGAACCCCAACCCTCTCGCCGGGACAAATAACTGGTACACCGAAGACGGCTACGGTGGTGGTGGCTTTGGCTACGGTGATACGAATCCGAATCCGCCACCCACCTACCTCAATGCGGCGGTCTACGGCGGCGGATCCTACAGCAACTGCTCCGATCCAACCCAGCCTGGCGTAGGCCCCGTCGTGGCGTACCTGAACTCGATCGGCGTCGATCCACGCTGCGAGAAGGGCCGTTACTATTTGTTGAACAACTACAACCCGGGCTATTTCGGCCAGGGAGAAAATGCCTACCTCGATGAGAGCGAATACAACACACCGTTTACGATTCCACCTTCCTCGGTGCCGAGCATTGGCGACGATTTGAATGCCAACGGTATCTTGTGGAAGTATTACGGTGACCAGTGGAACGAATATGCTGGCAATCGAGACCTGGGCATCCCAGAGGACAAGTACCAGCTCAACTACGGACCGGTTGGCTCACTCAATTACGCCACCAACGCTCCGATTCAGTACGCTGATGAGTACTGCAACATTTGCAACCCGTTTCAGTACGATACCTCGATCATGACCAACGAGATGCAGCGCCGAAAGCACATTAAGGATGTAACCGACCTGTATGGTGACATAGCGGACGGCACCCTGCCGGCCGTCTCCATCGTGAAGCCCAGCGGGCTGGTGGACGGGCATCCAGCGTCTTCCAAGCTCGATCTGTTCGAGGGCTTCACGAAGAAAATCGTCCAGATGGTGCAGAATTCCCCGTATTGGGCTGACACGGCGATCTTCATCACCGAGGATGAGGGCGGCGGCTACTACGACTCCGGCTACGTCCAGCAGTTGGACTTCTTCGGCGATGGCACGCGAATCATCTTCCTTGTCGTGTCTCCTTTCGCGACGGGCGGGCACATCTCGCATGCGTACGCGGATCACGTTTCCATCCTCAAGTTCATCGAAAGGAATTGGGCGATTGGTCCCGTCACGTCACGCAGCCGAGACAACTTCCCGAATCCGATAACGGCGGCCGGCAACCCGTACGTGCCAACCAACAGTCCTGCCATTACCGACCTGTTTGACCTATTTGCGTTTCCACAAAACTAAACAGTTCTAGGCGTGCACGGGGCCTCGGCGATGGCCGAGGCCCTGGCCGCGCCACCAAGAAGTTTCGCGCAGCAGCGGATTCGGTCGAGCTGGGTGGACTAAAGGAACGGTCGAGCCTGTCAGGATCGATTCAGGATGTCGCTCTCGCTTGCCGAGCGCATTATACCGAGATCAAATAGAGCGCCAGGGCAAGGCCCACAAGGGCAACGAGCAGGGCCGTGGTCATTCCCAGAGCCGACGGCCTGGCAAAGGACGTTTCACCCTGATTGAGCTGCCTGACCAAGCGAACGTGGTGCCAGGCAGAGAAGCAATTCGTCCCCACGCCCAACACGATCATGGCCGTCCCAAACCAGATGGAAAGACCCTCATGGGTCTCCCGGGCGACCGGCGCAATCAACGCCAGCCGCTGAAGGAAAAGCCCAAAGCGAGCTACCACGAAACCGAATCCCATGAAGGTAATTCCGGTGCGAATCCATGCCAGAAAGGTGCGCTCAACGGCAAGGTAGTCGGTTGCGCTGGCGCCCTTGATCTGTTTCGCCACGGTGCTCATGAACGATCCATGGATTGTACCTCTAGCGACGGAAAACGATGCGGCCCCCGACCACCGTCGCCATCGGCGCACCGCGAAACGAGCGGCCGTCGAACGGGGTGTTCCGCGATTTGCTCGCCGAGTCGGCCGCGTGGAACGTCCACTCGTAGGTGGTTGAGAAGAGCGTGAGATCGGCTGGTCGGTCGGCGGCGATCTTTCGTTCGACGCCAAGGACCCGCGCCGGCCCGGTGGTGAACAGCTCCACCAGCCTCTTGAGAGGGATCTTGGCCCTGTCGACCACCTCAGAGAGGCCGAGCGCCAGAGCCGTTTCGAAACCCGTGACACCGAACGGCGCTCGATCGAATTCAACATCCTTGCTCGCGGGATGGTGCGGGGCGTGGTCGGTAGCAATGGCATCGACGCTGCCGTCGCGAAGCCCCTCTAGCAGCGCTTCGCGATCGTCGCGCGAGGCGAGCGGCGGATTCATCTTGTAGTGGGTGTCGTAGCGAACGTCTTCGTCGATCAGCGTAAAGTGGTGCGGCGTGACCTCGCATGTCACGCGCAGCCCTCGCTTCTTTGCCCACCGCACATGCTCAAGCGAGCGCCTGGTGGACAGGTGGGCGATGTGCAGTGACGCGCCGGTAAGCAGAGCCATCTCAATGTCGCGTCCCACGCAGACGGACTCGGACTCTGACGGAATTCCCGCAAGACCCAGCCGCAGTGACTGCGGGCCTTCTCGCATCACGCCGCCTGCAAAAAGCGACGGATCTTCGCAGTGATCGATCACCGGAATCCCTAAAGAGTCACAATACTCCATCACCTGCCGCAGCAAACGGGCGGTCGCAACGGGCTTGCCGTCATCGCTGACGGCGACGATGCCCGCAGCCTTCATCGCCGCGATCTCCGCAAGCGCCTCGCCTTGGCTTCCCATCGAAGCGGCGCCGATCGGCCACACGCGGACGCTCGCCGAGCGGGCGGCCCGTTCCACGATGCCGCGGGTCACCGACGCGTTGTCGTTCACCGGCTCGGTGTTGGGCATCGCGCAGACAGCCGTAAAACCACCCCGCGCCGCGGCGCGCGTGCCCGTCTCGATGGTCTCGGAAAGCTCATGGCCGGGCTCGCGCAGATGGCAATGCAGATCGATGAAGCCCGGCGCGATTACGAGGCCTTTGGCGTCGTATGTCTCAACACCCGGCGCTTCCAGATTGAGGCCCACCCTGGCAATGCGCTCGCCATCGATGAGCACGTCCAGCATCCTGTCGGTGTCTGTTGCCGGGTCGATGACGCGGCCATTCTTGATCAAAAGCATCCGTCAGTCCTTTGCAGGATCCGGGGCATCGGCAGGCGGGCCGCCGACAAGATGATAGAGAAGAGCCATGCGCACGGCGAGACCATTGGTCACCTGCTCTAAAACGCACGATTGCGGCCCGTCGGCTACGGCCGAGTCGATTTCAAGACCGCGGATCATCGGTCCCGGATGCATCACCAGCGCGTCCGGCTTTGCGTGCCGCAGCCGTTCGGGCGTCAATTGGTATCCTGCGATGTATTCATCCACAGCCAGCGCCGGCTCATGCATCCGCTCGGTCTGTACCCTGAGTGCCATCACGACATCGGCTCCCTCGAGCGCTTCCTCGATCTGAAGCGAGCGCCGGATGTTGGGTGCCAGGCATTCCACCTGCCGCGGCACCCACATGGGAGGGCCACACAGCGTGATGCGCACGCCAAATTTGCTGAGCAGGTGGATGTTCGAGCGCGCCACGCGGCTGTGCAGGATGTCGCCTAGGATCGTGACACCCAAGCCTTCGAGCTTGCCCTTGCGATCGCGAATGGTCAGCGCATCGAGCAACGCCTGGGTCGGGTGTTCATGCATCCCGTCGCCCGCGTTGAGAACAGGAATTTCCAGCCGCGAGGCGACGAAATCAGGCGCCCCGGATGAACTATGTCGCATGACGATCGCATCAGGCTTCATCGCTTCCAGCGTGCGGACCGTGTCTATGAGCGACTCGCCCTTCTTGAGGCTGGACGCCTCCGCCTGCAGTGCCATGGTGTCGGCACCCAGGCGTGAAGCGGCTGTTGTGAAGCTGATGCGTGTCCGGGTCGATGATTCAAAAAAGGCCACGGCCACGGTCTTGCCTCGGAGCGTGGCGAGCTTTTTGAGCGGATGGCGCTGAAACTCCTGGAAGGGCTTGGCTTGGTCGAGGAAAAAATCGATTTGCTCGCGACTCAGGGGCTCGATGGCTAGCAAATTTGGCAGGCGCGGAGGCACGGTTTGTCTTAGCTTACCTCCGGATCGGTCGTGCGAGCGATCAGTGAACTCGATCCACGAGCATGACGCGTTCCTCGCTGTCGACTTCCTTCAGCCGAACCTCGACGATCTCAGTTTCGCTTGTCTGGATGGTCTTGCCGATGAAGGTGGCCTCGATGGGCAGCTCACGATGGCCCCGGTCAATCAACACCAGGAGTCTGACCCGGCGTGGCCGGCCCAGATCGAAAAGCCCGTTCATGGCGGCGCGGATGGTGCGCCCGGTGTAAAGAACATCATCCACGATCACGAGATCGCGGTCATCCACCGGAAAATCAATGTTGGTCGACTGAACCACCGGCTGTGCACCAACGGTAGAAAGATCATCCCGGTAGAGCGTGATATCGAGGGTTCCCACCGGAACATCCATATGCGCAAACCCTCGGATCGACCTTGCCAGCCGCTCCGAAAGCGGAACGCCTCTACGCCTGACGCCGATCAAAGCAAGGTCGTGGGCGCCCCCGCTCTTCTCCACGATTTCGTGCGCTAACCGGTTCAGAGTCCGGGAGATTTCTTCGGCCGAAAGGAGCTGCCGTTTTTCGACGACGCGCATGGGGCGCCTCATCCTAGCACAGACCAGCTTGCCAACGCAGTCGCCGAATCCCGCAAACCGACGCGGTTCGCCGCCAGTCTTGACCCACGTGCTAAACTCACGCCCGTGACCTCGCCCGAGCTGGCGCGCATCGCCGAACGGCCCTCGGGGGTGGACCTCCGAGTCCGCGTCGGTACCCTCCTGCTTCAAAACCCTGTCATTGCCGCCAGCGGCACGTTCGGTTATGGCGTTGAGTTCGCTCGCCTCGTCGATCTGAACCGGCTAGGTGGCCTCGTGGTTAAGGGCCTCTCGCTTGAGCCGATGGCGGGTTCCCCTCCGCCCCGAATGCGCGAGACGGTCGGCGGGATGATCAACGCCATTGGCTTGCAGAACGTTGGGGTGAGAGCCTTCGTCGCTGAGAAGCTGCCCCAGCTTCGGAACTACCGCACGGCCGTAATCGCCAATGTCTTCGGGCGGAGTGTGACAGAATACGTCGAGGTCATTCGTGTCCTAGAGAACACAGAGGGGTTAGCCGCCTATGAGCTCAACATCTCTTGTCCGAATGTGGAACAGGGAGGCGTCGAGTATGGTGCCGACCCTCGTTTGGCGGCTGAGGTAGTCGGCCAGTCGCGAAAGGCCTCTCAGAGACCCTTGTGGGTCAAGCTCTCTCCATCTGTTGGAAATATTGGTCTTGTTGCAAAGGCTGCCGAATCCTCCGGAGCCGACGCTCTTGTAATCGCAAATTCCTACCCAGCATTGTGTCTTGATGTACACACCCGAAGGTCATACCTGGGTAGTACGGGGGGAGGGTTGTCGGGGCCGGCGATCAAACCTATAACCTTAAGGCTGGTTCATGAAGCGTATCAGCTAGTAGGCATTCCAATCATAGGGCTCGGCGGTATTGAGAACTCTAGAGATGCGGTCGAGTATATGATCGCGGGTGCCTCAGCAATCGAGGTTGGTACCGCGCACTTTGTAGACCCGAGGACTTCAGAACGGCTTGTTGGAGACCTCGAGGCGTGGTGCCGAAGCGAAAACATACGTGAAATCAGTGATTTGCGAGGCTCGCTGGGAGTGAATAGGGTTGTCTGAGCGATCCTCAGGATGATAGAATCATATGATTTCAGGGAGGTTAGTCGCAAATGAGAGCTAAGGTTTTTGTGGTTCTCCAGACGGTCTTCTTAGGACTGGGCGTGCTTACTTTCGTTCCGTCGGCCAATCCTGCGGCCAGCACGAGAGTGGGCAGCCCTCTCGAACAGGGATCGGACATCCTCTCGTCGAATCCCCAGGCCAGCGGCCAGAGGCGGCCCTTGGCAACCTGGGATTGCCTCACCAGCTGGTACGGGGAGGATTTTGACGGCCAGCCAACAGCAAATGGAGAGACCTACGACATGTATGCGGAAACGGCGGCGCACCCGACCTTGCCTCTGGGATCGATCGTGCGCGTCGTGAACCCTCGAAACCACCGCAGCCAGGTGGTCCGAATCAATGACCGCGGCCCCTATGTGCAAGGTCGCGAGCTGGACGTCTCCTATGCGGTGGCCCGAAAGCTTGGCTTCGACCAGCGCGGGCTGGCCAAAGTCCGGCTCGAGCTACTCGAGGTGCCCTCACGCCCCGTCTCGGAACATCACAATTAATTGTTGCCTTAGACGTTGACCGCCTTGAGCGGGCACGTGGCTTAGCACGCCAGCTCCGAGGCGCAGCCGGGCTCCTCAAGGTAGGCAGTCAGCTCTTCACGGCCGAAGGCCCGCGAGTGGTTCGGATGCTCGCGGGTCTCGGCTTCGGCGTGTTCCTCGACCTAAAGTTCCACGATATACCGAACACGGTCGCGACAGCGGTGGCCGCTGCGGCAGAGCTTCCCAAGGTGCGCCTGCTAACGCTGCACACTCTCGGCGGAGTGGCGATGATGCGGGCAGCCAGCGCGGCGCTGGGCCAGGAGAAGAATCGCCCTGCCCTGCTCGGCGTGACCCTCCTGACGAGCATGGATGAGACCGCATTGCGCGGAGTCGGAATCGCCGGATCAGCGTCTGAAGTAGTGCTGGCTTTGGCAAGGCGGGCGCAGGAGGCGGGGCTCGACGGAGTCGTCGCTTCCGGTCAGGAGGCGCGTGCGCTCCGTGCTCAATGTGGGCCGAACTTCCTGATCGTGGCGGCAGGAGTCCGGCCTTTGAGCGCGTCGGCAAATGACCAGTCCAGAGTTACCACCCCGTCGGGGGCCATTCAAGCCGGAGCGGATTATTTAGTCATCGGGCGACCCATCACGGAGGCCGATGATCCTCGCGCTGCGGCCCTCGCGATTGTTCAAGAAATCGCGTCCACCCGGCGACTCTAACCATCCCTTATCTGTCGGCGAGGTTTGACCAGGCCATCCAGCTTCGCTAGCATCAGCCTACCAGGGGCAGCTTCCATGGGGAGAGAAAAGCACATCATTGTCGGCACGGCCGGCCACATCGATCACGGAAAATCGTCGCTGGTCGAGGCCCTGACGGGAACCAACCCCGACCGGCTTGAGGAGGAGAAGCGGCGGGGCATCACCATTGATCTGGGCTTCGCGTTTCTCGCAGGCGATGGCATAAGCTTTGGCTTTGTCGACGTGCCCGGACACGAGCGTTTCGTCCGCAACATGCTGGCTGGTGCAGGCGGTATCGACATTGTGCTGCTGGTAGTTGCGGCCGATGAGTCGATCAAGCCGCAGACGCGCGAACACCTCGATATTTGCCGCCTGCTGGGAATTTCCCGAGGCCTGGTCGCGATCACGAAATCGGATTTGGTGGATCAGGACATTCTGGGTCTGGTTCGGCTTGAAATTGAAGAATTCGTGCGCGGGTCGTTTTTGGAAGGCGCGCCGATTGTCCCGGTCAGTGGGCGGACAGGAGAAGGTCTGGACGTTTTGAAACAGGAGCTGCTTCGAGTGGCAGAGGCGACGCCGGAGAAGAACGCCAGACGCCATTTTCGTCTGCCCATCGATCGTTCGTTTGCGACGAAAGGCTTTGGGACCGTCGTGACGGGAACACTGATTTCCGGCACTGTGAGGGTCGATGATGAGCTGGAGATCTATCCTGTCCGCAGGCGCGTGCGCGTTCGTGGCCTTCATTCCGGCGGCCGGCCGATCGAGCAGGCTGTGGCGGGGCAACGCACGGCCGTGAATCTTGCAGGCATCGATCACATGGAGATTCAACGGGGCATGGTGTTGGGTGTACCTGGTGTATTCGAACCCACACGAAAGCTCGATGCGCGCATCACGCTCTTAGACTCCGCTCGGCCGCTCAAGAATCGCTCTCGGGCGCACTTTCACCAGGGGTCCGCCGAAGCGATCGCTGAAATCATCCTGCTGGAGGGCGATGAATTGGCGCCCGGAGCATCCGCGCTGGCACAGTTGCGATTGGACACCGAAGTGGTCCTGCTGCCGGAGGACCGATTCATCCTGCGGCAGTTTTCACCGGTCGTGACAATCGGCGGAGGAATCGTGATCGATGTGCGGGTGCGTCGGCATCGGAGGGACGACCCAGAAGCCCGTGATTTCCTCGAAACACTCGAGAGTGGCAGCCGGGAGGATCTTCTCGTGGCACTGGCTGAAGCGATGCCTCGCGGGCTTACACTCGAGGAGGTCCGCGCACGAACGGGCTGGTTGGAAGGGGAAATCCGGGAGACGGCGGCAAGACTCGTCGACAACAAGCAGCTCCGCGTTTTGGGCGAACAGCCCTTCACGGTCGCCTCGGCGGAGGCAGTTGAGGAATGTGGCAAAGAGCTTCGTGAAGCCGTTGAGCAATTTCACGCTGCCAATCCGCTGTTGCCGGGAATCCCCAAGCAGGAGCTCCGCGGGCGGGTGAGAAATCCGCGTCCGGCACTTTTCGAAGCGGCGTTAGCGGACCTGACGGACATGGGAGTTGTCTCGGTGCTTGCGGGGCTGGTGC
>CAYOXF010000041.1:0-19360 GCA_964407845.1 uncultured Acidobacteriaceae bacterium
TAGAGCCATGCGAGGGTCTTGGTGTTCTTCATCAGCCAGTCGTATGCACTCTTTATCTCTCCAAGGCATTGATCCAAACAAAGAACTATTCGCAGGCTCAAATAGAACTGCAACGAGCTCTCATAGCGAGAGAAAAATTGGACGCAAACGAGCTCGTCGCTCAATGCCACGACCTTCTCGGGCAGGTCGCATCGCTAGGTGGAAACCCTGTGGAATCTGAACGCCAACACCAGGAAGCACTCCGCATTTTAGCCGATGTTCAAAAAGAGGCTCACTCGGGCCTCCAGCGCCGATACGATATCGCTCAAATACTGTCCCATCCGAACTGATCTCCTTCCACTTCGCAGTTGGTCATATCGATCGTTCGCGCGCACACCTCTTTCGACCCGACTGGGGTAGAGCTGCGGCTTCTGCTCCCAACGTGCACAGGCCCGATGCGCAGCTTCGTCCGTCACGGCAGTTTCAAAAACTGTGGAAGCGCGTCAGCGGCGCGGCCGATGGCTCGTGCCAAACTGAGCTTGGCGATGTTGTGCGCAAAAACAGCATTGATGAGATCGAATTCAGCAGTGGTAACTGCTTGCTCGGCTTGCGTGTAATCCACGGTCGTGCTGACACCGGCCTCGAGCTTCTGGTGTGTTAGGTCGGCAGCTTCGCGGCTGACCTGAAGATTCCTCTGAGCCACTTCGACTTGGCTGCCGGCCGCAGTCAAATCGAGGAAGGCGCTGCGCACGTCGCTCTCAATTTGGCCTTTGAGATCCTCGTATTCGGCGCGGCGCTGCGTGAACGCAGCGTCGGCCTGCTCGATATCTGCTTGCGCGCGTCCACCTTGCCAAATGGGAATTTTTAAGCTGGCGACGGCCGTAAACGTCGTTTGCAGTTGTGACGGATTTACGCCGATGCCGCCGTAATCCGCATTAATGCTGAGAGAAGGATACTGTTCAGCACGAGCGGCAGTGCGGGAGCGCTCGGCCGCCTGCATCTGCGCCTTAGCCGCTTTGAGATCGGAACGATGCTCGAACGCTTGCGCCAGTGCGTCTTCAATCGTGAGCGACCCGGCGGGCGCGTAAGGAATCTCGTCGATGATTTCATAGTGGTCGTTGGGTGGCAGGCCAATCATGCGCGCAAGGTTGATCTTTTGCTTGGCGTAGTCATTTTGAAGGGAAAGCAGACGCTGCTGCTCGGTTAGGACCTGGACCTCATTTCGATCCGCATCGACCTTGGCGATGAGCCCTCGACTCAATTGCTGGACACTTTGCTGGTACACGGCATTGGCAGCATCGACTTGAGCCTGCTCGGAAGCCAGGCGTGCCTTGGCAGCGCTTGTCTGTAAGTAAGCACCTCCGACGGCAAGCACAATCAGGTCGCGAGCGTCCTCGGCAGCGTAGCGATTGGCGCGGGTGACGTCACCCGTGGCGCGGTAATTGTTGATCGCCGTGAAATCCAGAACCGTTTGCGTCAGATGGGCTCGGAAATCGACATAGTTGAATGGCCCGATGACCGCCGGAAGCGGGAGGAGCGTCGAACGGAACCCCAGAGCCCGCAAATCGGTGGTTTGGACGTCTTCTGTGGCGGTGCCGTTAATGTTGGGAAGCAAAACGCTACGCATGGCATGGGCCTGACCTTCGGCTTGTCGCACGGCCTGGGTGGCGTTGGTCTCTCCGAGATTGTAGGCAAGAGCGCGCTGAATGGCTTCGCGAAATCCCAGTGCGCCGGAGAAGGGCAGCTGCGCCGTGCTCGGTGTACTGCCGGTATAGACGCCTTCGACTTGGATCGTGGAGTTCAGCGTATTCACACTGTTGGTGAGGCCGGCAATGGGCGATTCCGTGGCTTTTACCGTACCATTTGATTGCGACGTGCGGCCGGAAAGCGGAAGCTGCACGGCTTGGGTGGTCTGCGGCTGCGACGGGGCTACAAATTGCGCTCGGATGGGGAAGGCCAATGCGAGCATCGCCGCAACCAAGAGCGCTGCGCGGACAAGGGGGGGCGGGAACGGTCGAACACTGCGCGGGATTCCGGTCTGTACGTCCATGACTGTTTGCATGAGGCTCCTGAGATCGCTTCAACTAAGCTGCTTACGGAAGCGCCAGATGCTGAGCGAAACCAACACAACGGTGAAGGCCAAAAGTGCCAGGAAATTCGGCCACAACGTGGTTATGCCACTGCCTTTGATCATGGCGCCACGCGAGATTTGCCCGAAGTGCTGAATGGGATTGAATTGAGCGACGGGCTGGAGCCATTTTGGCATGGCTTCGACGGGGGTGAAGGCCCCGGAGAGGGAAGTGAGTGGGGGATTCACGAAAAATAGAGTGAGCTGCGCTTGCCGCGCCGATTTCGTAAACGTGGCGATGAATGTCCCAATGCTGATGCCGCACAGCAAACACAGTGCCGCGGCACTGATCACCAGCCCTACATCGCCTCGGAACGGAATACCGAAAATCGCTCGCATCATGATCAGGGCCATCAAGCCCATCAGGCACAGCAAGGCGAAAAGCGGAAAAAGTTTAGCGACGATGATTTGCGTAATCGAAGCGGGCGAGATTAGCAGCTGCTCGAGCGTGCCTGTTTCGCGCTCCTTCACCAACGCAGCTGCCGAGATCAGAGAACCATTCAAAATCAACAGCACGCCGAGGATTCCTGAAACGATAAACCATGTCGGCTCCAGCCCAGGGTTGTAGAGATAGGCGGGGCGGAGAACCACCATGCCGCGATGGTTTACGCTCGGCGCGGCGATCTGCTGAAATTGCGCATGGATACCCTGGCCCGCGATCCCCTGGTTATAGCTGGCGATGACTCCTTCGGTGTAACCTTGCGCGATCGTCGCCGTATTGGAGTTCATGGCATTGAGCAGCACCTGCACCGTCACCGGCCGCCCACGCTCAAGGTCGCGCGCATAATCGTAGGGAACGATGAGCCCGGCATCGAGTGTGCCGTCTGCAAGGTCCCGCGAAAGTTCGTTGATCGAAAGGTACGTGCCCTTAGCCTGAAAGCTTTTGCTTTCGGTCATTTGCGCGATGAGCTCGCGGCTTTCCGGCGTTCTACTGTCGTCGACAACTCCCAAGCGTAGATCCGCCACGGTGGGATTCAGCGCAAACCCGAAAAGCAAGAGCTGCAAAGTCGGCGGAAGGATCAGCGACGTGGCCAGCCGCCGATCCCTAAGAATCTGCCGGAATTCTTTGTGGACCAGCGCCCGCATGCGTGAGCCCACGAATGTGCCAAGCCCTCTCATGCGCTAGTCCTTGAGCTGCATGCGCCGCATACTCCACCAGGCAATGGAGTAGAAGCATGCACCGATTCCGCCGATGGTCAGCACCTTCCACCACACCGAAGGCCAACCGCCGCCGGCCAGCAAAGCGTCCCGCACCACCTCGATGTAATAGCGACCCCACACGAAATTCGTGAGCCAGCGAATCGACGCGGGAATATTCGAAATGGGAAACAGGAGCCCGGAAAACATGTAAACCAGAAGGAAACCAGTCAGTGCCACGGCTTGCACGGCGGCCACTTGGCTGGGGATCGCGGCGCCGATCAGATTGCCGAAGGTGGTCACGCAAAACATGTACAGAACGGTGGAAATCAGAAACGGTGTGGGATCGCCAGCGAAGCGCAAGCCGAAGGCGGTGAATAGGATCGCCATCATGATGATGGCTTCGCCTGTCGCTACGATCATGAACGCGAGAATCTTCCCTAGCAGGAATTCGTGCGCCGAAATGTTTGAGACGTAAACCTGCAGAATCGTTTTTTGCTCGCCTTCCTTGGACATGGCCAGTGTGGCCAGCAGCGGCGGGAAAATCGACATGGCCATCACAAAAATGCCCGGGCCATAGAATTTTCGCGAGGAGCGACTGGGGTTGTACCAGAGTCGGATCGCCACGTTCACGGGGTCAGGGCGGGTTGCGCCGGCCGTTTCGTTGTTGAAAGCGCGTACGATCTGGGCGGCGTCACCGGCAATGATCCGCGCCGTGTTGGAATCGGATCCGTCTACCAGCATCTGCACTTCGGCTGGATTGCCGCGCGCGATGCGCCGGCCGAAATCCTCTGGAATGATCAACACGCCGCGCGCTTTGTTCGCCGTTAAGGCTTGCTCGGGCTGCCGATCCGTGGGCCAGCGAACGATGTGAAAACTCAAGGAATGCTCAAACGCGTCCACCAGGGTTTGCGAAGCCAGCGACGAGTCCAGGTTCTGAACCACTAGGGGCATGTCTGTTACGGTGAGTGAAATCGCCGTGCTCTGCAGCACCAATAGGACGACCGGGAGCACCAGCGCCAACGCCAACGCCAGACGGTCCCGTACCATCTGTGTCAGTTCCTTCCAAGCTTGCGCCCAGACGCGCCGCATCGTCAGGCCCTTCCGCTCGGAACGTTACGCTCTTCAGAAGCACCCGTGCCTTGTGTGCGAGCTCGTTCCACCACGCTAATGAATACGTCTTCTAGCGACAGGCTTCCCTCGCGCGCATCGAGAACCTTGATTCCCGCCGATTGCAGTGCGGAGGTTGTCGCGCGTATGGCTGTCCGCGGATCTTCGTCGCTGATGACGTGTAGCCGACGCCCGAAAATTGAAACGCGCCACCGCTCGCCCTCCAACCTCAGTAGGTCCGCCGCTCGCTGGGTCTGGTCCACGACGAATTCCAGCAAGTGACCCTTTTGCTGGGCCTTCATCTCGCTCGGGGTACCTTCGAGCAGGAGTTCGCCAGCGACCATGAGTCCCAACCGGTTGCACTGCTCGGCTTCCTCTAAGTAGTGCGTCGTGACCAAAACGGCCGTTCCCGAATCCGCCAGACGGTTGATCATCTGCCAGAACAAACGCCTGGCCAGAGGGTCGACGCCAGAAGTGGGTTCATCCAGAAAAACGATGGGAGGCTCATGCATGATCGCCGAGCCGAAGGCCACGCGCTGCTTCCAGCCGCCTGGCAAGCTAGCAGTCAGCTGGTGCCGCTTTTCTTCCAAGCCGGAGAAGCGCAAGACCCAATCCTTCTTCTCTTCGCGTTCCTCCGACGGCACACCGTAGACTCCCGCGAAAAAGTCCAGGTTTTCCTCGATGGTGAGGTCGTTATACAGCGAGAATTTCTGCGACATGTAGCCGATCTGCTGCCGCACAGAGGTGGAGCGCAAGCTTCCCGTTTCACCGGCAAGCTGCATCACGCCGAACGTCGGCTCGACGAGTCCGCAGAGCATCTTAATAGTGGTCGTTTTCCCGGCACCGTTTGCGCCCAGCAACCCGTAGATTTCCCCGTAGCGCACGTCGAGGCTCAGATCGCGCACGGCGGTAAACCTGCCAAACTGCTTGGTTAACTTGCTCGCGCCGATGGCCACCCCGCCGCGCAGGCCAGTGTGATCGTGGCGGTTCGGAAAAGGCTCGTCGATGGGCTCACCGCCCAATGCACGGAGGGTAGCTACGAATGTGTTTTCAAGCGTGGGTTCGTCCAGGCGGAGGTCCTCCACAGGCAGCCCGCGCTCGCTCAAAATGCTGTTGACTTCGCGCTCGGCCTGCTCCGGTTCGTGAGAAAGCAAATCGATGCGATCCCCGAAGCGTTGTATGTCGAAAATCTCGCTTGAGCCTGCGTCTCGCAAGGCGATCAAGGCCTCTCGCAGCCGCGGCGTGCGCAATTCGATGCGCTGAACATTCAAGCTGCCGCGGATTTCATCCGGTGTGCCGATCCGCCGAATCTCTCCCAGGTGAATCAGTGCCACGCGGTGGCAGCGCTCCGCCTCGTCCAGATAAGGGGTCGCCACAAGTACGGTCAAACCCTCAGCGGCTAGGTGCGCTACCGTGTCCCAAAACTCCCGGCGCGACACCGGGTCCACGCCGGTGGTGGGCTCGTCCAGAAGCAGAATATTGGGCGCCGCCACGAGTGCACACACGAGCGAAAGCTTCTGCTTCATGCCGCCACTCAATTGCCCGGCCAATCGGGACGAGAAGCGGTCCATATCAAACGCTCGCAAATAGCGGTGGCCACGCTCATCAATCTCCGCGTCGGGGACGTGGCGAAGCTGGCCCACGTAGCGAATGTTTTCCATCACGCTTAGGTCGAGGTATAGGCTAAAAGTCTGGGTGAGGTAGCCGGTTTCCGAACGCGCATCGCGTGCGCGTTTGCCGGAAATCTGGGCGATTCCGGAGCTGGCTTCCATCACGCCTGCTAGAATTTGAAACGTTGTCGTTTTGCCCGCGCCGTCTGCACCGATCAATCCGAAGATCTCACCGCGCTCGACTTCAAACCCGATGCCACGTACGGCTTCCAGTGCGCCATAACGCTTCCACAGCTCACGCACCCGGATCGCCGGCACATGGGGTGCCGTTTGGCTCGCGCGCGCCTTCTCCTCTGTGACCGCGGTGCTCATTCGACTCGCCTATGGCGCGGCCAGGCGTTGCCACTCGTCAAGATTTCGCCGTCGGCGGGCATGCCCGGCTTGGCGTAGCCGATGCCTTCGGTCAATTGCAGCTTCACACCGACGACCTGCTTGACGCGGTCGTTGCGGAAATAGGTATTTTCCGGAGTGAACGTTGCCTGGGGATCAATCCGCAGGACATACCCATTGAGCGGCTGATTCGGATTGGAATCCAGGAAGATGTGGCAGGGTTGGCCGATCTTGACTTTTCCGATTTCTCCTTCGGGAACGAATCCACGCAAATAGACCTTGCTTAGGTCCAGCAGCGTGATGATTGCTGTGCCAGCCTGCACAACTTCGCCGGGCTCTGCTGCCCGCGTGATAACCGTGCCCGCGAACGGTGCCACGACCGTCAAGTCATTACGATTGGCGTCGGCTTCGGCAAGCTGCGCTTCTGCCTGTGATGTTTCCGCTTTGGCCGCCGCAAGCGTCGCCTCTTGCTGGAGGATTTGCTTCCGAGTGCTGGCCACTTGCGCGTCGCGAATCTTCGGATTGTCGAGATTGGCTTGCGCTGTCGTCAGCGCTCCGCGCGCTGATTCAACCCGGCGCTGTGCGGCAGAGACCGCCGCTGACTGTTGTTCGGCGGCCGCCTCGGCCTGCAAACCCTGTTGTTCGGAGACCGCCCCGGTTTTCGCCAGTCGCGTGTAGGCGTCCCGATTAAAATCCGCGAGCTTCAGTGCCGCTTGCTGCTGCGCGAGGTCTGCTTCGGCTGCGGTCAAATCCGCTTGCGCTTGTCGCACGCGGCCTTCGGCATCGGTGACCGATTGGGCCGCCTGCAGTTCGTTCTGGTGCAGTTGCTCGCGGAGGACGTTGATCTGCTCATTCGCCGACACTGTCTTCGCCTGTGCATCGGCAAGCGCGGCCCGGGCCGCATCTTCCGCCGCCCGGACCTGCGCGTCATCCAGCCGAGCAATGACCTGCCCTTGGGTCACCGAATCACCCTCGCGTACCGTGATTTCCAGGATTTTGCCGCTGGTCTTCGGTGCCACGGCGGAATCGTCTCCTTCGATCCTGCCACTTACCACCACAATGCTCTCCGGAAGTCGCGGGTTTGCGAAAAAGACTCTCCAGATCAGCACCACCGCCATCACGCCACCCACCACGATCAAAATGCGCACGGCGCGGCTGCGCGGTAGCCGCTTCTGTTGCTCAGGGGGCGGCCCCGCCTGAGGGCCCGTGAGAGTTCGGCCGGGTGCCGACGGCGCTGTCACTGTTTCGGTTCCAGTCATGTTGTTACTTGGTCCCGTCCTTTTTTACATAGGCGAGCGAAAAATCCGCGATGTGCTCGGCCACACGCTCTAATTGTTCTGGCGTGAGTTTGAAATCTGGCTGTAATCGCGCCAGCACGGGTTGTGCAACAGCGTAGAAAAGAATTTGGCCGATGATGCTGTTGTGGCACAACCGCGTTCTTTCATGCTCAGGTGGCAGTCCCAACAACATGCTCAACGCCTTGCTGGTGCGTTCGTAGGCGGGCCGGATGCCCTCCACCACGCGAGCCATGGCGGGGGTGGGCTCGGAGAACTCATGCATGACGATACGAAAGTGGAGGTCGGAACGGCCGCACAAACTCCGCAGTCGTGCCTGGATCAGCTTGCGCAATACGTCCTCGGGCGAACGCGCAGAATCGAGTTCTGCGGTCAGCAGGGTCAGCTCCGGAGTGCGAAAGACTTGCCGCAGTACTTCGGTGTACAAGCCGAGCTTGTCCCCGAAGGTGTAGTTTACCGCCGCTACATTGGCGCCGGCGCGCCGGCAAATCTCGCGGATGGTGGCGTTGTGGTAGCCGCGGTCGGCGAACACCTGTGCCGCCGCCTCGAGCAATTTTGCTCGGGTGGGCGTCGCGACTTTACGAGGCCGCGGCGATCGAGGGGCGCCCGAGATCGGAAGGGTGGCGCGATGAGCCATACAATCACTTGTTTAAAACAAATGTTTGATCTTGTCAAGTCAACACCGCCACAGACCCATCTCGCCGCTGTGACCTGACTCGTTTCCAGGGGGCGTTCTCGACCGGGCCGATCGCTCCGCGCTCTCGGATCAGCCTCGAGGACTGTGTTAGCCCGATGAGTCGTTGCCTTTCCAGCGCAACACGGGCTTGCGAGCCGCCGCAACCTCATCGAGGCGGCCGATCCTGGTCGTGTGCGGTGCCTGTTTCACAAGTTCAGGAACCGAGGTTGCCTCTTGGGCGATCGAGCGCATCGCTTCAATGAACAGATCGCACTCTTCCTTTGATTCGGATTCGGTCGGCTCGATCATCAACGCACCAGGAACAATTAATGGAAATGCCGTTGTATAGGGGTGGAAGCCGTAGTCGATCAAACGCTTGGCGATATCCATGGTGTTGACACCGTTTTCTTTCTGCAGGGCGTCGCTGAACACAACTTCATGCATGGAGGGCAGCGAATAGGGCAGTTCAAAGATACCTTCCAGGTGCTTGCGAATATAGTTTGCATTGAGCACGGCATCTTCCGTGGCCTGGCGGATGCCAGGCCCGTAGGCCAGGATGTAGGCGAGCGCCCGCACGAGCACGCCGAAGTTCCCCGAAAATGCCTTGACCCTTCCAATCGAACGGGGGCGAGCCTCATCGAGTCCGAGTTCACCCCCTTCCCGTTCGATCAGGACTGGCACGGGCCGGAACGGCTCCAGAATCTTCTTCATCGCTACGGGCCCTGCACCGGGCCCACCACCGCCGTGAGGAGTCGAGAAGGTCTTGTGCAAGTTCAAGTGCATCACATCGACGCCAAAATCACCTGGCCGAGCAACGCCGGCAAGCGCGTTCATGTTCGCGCCGTCCATGTACAAAAGCGCTCCCTTGGCATGCAGGATCTCTGCGATGACGGAAATGCGCTGTTCGAAGATGCCCAGTGTCGAAGGGTTTGTGATCATCAGGGCGGCCACGTCGCCGGTCACCTGCTCCTTCAATTTCGCCACATCGATTTGGCCGTCTGCGTCCGACTTGACGTGCTCTACCTGGTAGCCCGACATGACCGCTGTCGCGGGGTTTGTGCCGTGCGCCGAATCCGGAACGAGCACCTTGCTGCGACACGTCCCTTGGCTTTCTAGATAGGCACGAATGAGCAACAACCCGGTCAGCTCTCCTTGTGCTCCCGCCGCCGGCTGCAAAGTGATGGCGTCCATGCCCGTGATTTCCAGCAAACACGTTTCGAGCAGACGCAGAATTTTGAGACATCCTTGCGAAAGACCCACCGGCTGTAGCGGATGCTCTGTCGTAATGCCATCGAGACGCGCGACCCATTCGTTCACTCGCGGGTTGTATTTCATTGTGCAGGAACCGAGCGGATACATGCCGAGATCGATCGCGTAGTTCCAGGTCGAAAGCCGGGTGAAATGGCGCAGGACCTCGATCTCGCTCACTTCAGGAAAGCCGAGAACCCCGCTCGAGCGATGATGCGCGCCGAGCGCTTTTTGAGGGTCCGTTTCGGGAACGTCGAGTCGCGGCAAGTCAAAGGCTCGTTTCCCCGGCGAGCTCTTTTCAAAGATCAGCCCCTCATTCTGATTGACGTGGGTCGACGCCTTTGTGATTTTGCCCATTTTCCCCTCATCCCTCGTGATCAGTTGCAAGCACTCTTCTGAGAGACAAGACAAGACTTTCAATCTCTCCCCGACTCGTGGTTTCCGTGACGCACACAAGCGCGTGCCGTTTGAGCATGGGGTACCTCGATTCAACTGCCAGGGGGCCGATGATTTTGTCCGCGAGTAGTTGTCGGTTTACCGCCTCGACCGACTGGGGAAGCACGATCGTGAATTCATTGAAAAACGGAGCGTCAAAGGCGCGTCGGACGCCCGGAATCTTGATTAATTGGCCCAGAGCAAAGTGCGCCTTCGAGAGGTTTTGCTCGGCCATCTCGCGCAGCCCCTCCTTACCAAGCAAAGTCAAATGCACGGTCGCGGCCAAAGCGCAAAGCGCTTGATTAGTACAGATGTTGGAGGTCGCTTTTTCACGGCGGATGTGCTGCTCGCGTGTTGCAAGCGTCAGCACAAAACCCCGGCGGCCGTGGGCGTCGGCCGCCTGTCCCGCAAGCCGGCCCGGCATCTGGCGAACAAATTTCTCCCTGGTGGCAAGGACCCCGACATACGGCCCTCCATAGCTGGGCGTAAGGCCGAAGCTCTGCCCTTCCAGCGCCACAATATCTGCATCGTTCGGAGCGCGTAGGACGCCGAGCGAAACCGCCTCGGCCACCGCAACGATGAGCAGCGCCCCTGCACGATGTACGCGTTCGGCGAGCTCGGGTGAGTACTCGATCGCACCAAAAAAGTTGGGTGACTGAATCACCACTGCCGCGACATCGTCCCCGAGCGCGGCTTCGAGTGCATTCCAATCGATCCGGCCGTCGCCGCCAAAGCCGATCTCTTCCGCTTGGAGTGGAGAATTTCGCAAGTACGTTCTCAGCACATCTCGATATTCCGGGTGCAGCGAATGAGCCACCAAAATGCGCCGGCGCTTCGTTAGCCGTTCGGCCATCAGCACCGCTTCTGTCGTCGCCGTGGACCCATCCCACATCGATGCATTGGCAACCTCTTGTCCCGTGAGCTGGCACATCAGCGTCTGAAACTCGAAAATGGCCTGCAGCGTACCCTGTGAGATCTCGGCCTGGTAGGGAGTGTAGGAAGTCAAAAACTCGCCGCGTTGGATGATCGTGTCTGTGATCACCGAACGCAAGTGCCGATAGACGCCTGCCCCTAGAAAGCTTGCGTAGCCCTGTGAAGTCTCGCGCGAGCGGTCTTTGAAATATTCGATCACCTCCGCTTCCGAGTAGGGGCCGGGCAGCTTCAGCGCTTCAGTGAGGCGATAGCGTTCGGGAATGCGGGAGAAGAGCTCGTCGATCGATTTCGCGCCAATCGAGGTGAGCATATCCTGCCGTTCTGTCGGACTCTTGGGAAGATAGCGCATCAGGAGTTCGCGCCCTCGCCCGACAGGTAGGATTCATACTTCTGCGCGTCCATCAGCCCGGCGACCTCGGCAGGATCTGAGAGCCGCACCTTCACGAGCCAGCCCGCGCCATGCGGGTCTCGATTGATTTTTTCCGGCGCATTGACGAGGTCGTCATTGACCTCAATCACTTCGCCCGACGCGGGTGCGTAGATTTCAAAGACCGCCTTGGTGGATTCCACTGTTCCCAAGGGCCTGCCGGCCTCGAGCTTCGTTCCCGGCTTTGGCAATTCCACGAAGACAACATCGCCCAACTGGTTTTGGGCGTGATCGGTCAGCCCGACGGTTCCCGAGTCTCCCTTCACTTCGATCCATTCGTGGTCTTTCGTATAGCGCAGTGCCGCGGGATACGTCATGTCTTCACCTTCCTCCTTCGCTCGCATCCGCCCAGTCATCTTTTGCCGCCGATAGGGCTCTCGCCGCTACCGGATTCTTCTTTCTTCGCCCGCCTATAGAATGGCGTAGGAACCACCCTCGCCTTCAGCTTCTGGCCTCGGATCTCCACGTAAACCACGGTCCCCAGCGCTGTGAACTCCGGCGGCAGGTAGGCCAGCGCAATATTCTTGCCCAGGGTGGGTGAAGGCGAGCCGCTGGTCACCTTTCCAATCACGTCGCCAGTCTCGTTTCGGCAAAGATATCCGTCCCGCGCGATCCCGCGGTCGATCATCTCCATCCCCGCGAGCCTGCGTGTGACACTTGATTTTAGGCGCTCCAGTGCAGCGCGGCCCACAAACTCACCCTTCTCCATCCTGCAAAATCGCCCGAGTCCCGCTTCCCACACATTGATGTCCTGACTGATCTCGTGATCGTAGAGAGGCAATCGGGCTTCGAGCCTCAATGTGTTTCTGGCACCCAAGCCACAGGGAAGAATGCCGAACTCCCTCCCCGCTTCGAGCGCTTTGCGCCAGACGTCTTCACTGGTTTCGATGTCGGAGGGGATGTAGATTTCAAAGCCATCTTCGCCGGTATATCCCGTCCTCGCAATCAAGACGTCGCTCAGCTCACCGATCCTGGCATGGGCGAAGCAGTAAGTGCGGAGACCGGCCGTGTCGGCAGAGCCCAACTTTTGGAGGACTTCGGCCGCCCGAGGACCTTGAATCGCGAGCTGCGTGTAGCTGTCGCTCAGATCGATAACCTCGCAATCAAAATCCTTCGTGTTTTCCCGTATCCAAGCAACGTCCTTTTCACGCGTGCCCGCATTGATCACGAGAAGAAAGTCGTCTGCTCCCAGGCGATGTACGATCAAGTCGTCGACGAATGTTCCTTTCGGATAAAGCATCGCCGAGTATTCGGCCTGCCCAAAGGCAAGCCGCGCCACGTCGTTCATCGTAATGTGCTCTACCGCCGCGAGGGCCGCGCCTTGCGAGCGTCCACGCACCCGGACATCGCCCATATGACTCACATCGAAGATACCCACATTCCCGCGAACGGCCTTGTGCTCCGCGACGAGTCCGCCCGTCCGAGGATACTCGACCGGCATTTCCCATCCGCCGAACTCAATCATTTTCGCGCCCATGGCGCGGTGCGCCTGATTGAGAGGGGTTTTGCGTAGTGCCGTGTTCATTTCCAAACACCTGATCTAGGAGCAACGAAACAAGTCTTGCTCACGTGAATTCGCAAGAGGCGGCCAGAGAGAAGCAGGATGCTTTCTCCTTTCCATCATCGGACAGCGACAACAGCGAATCTGCCCGCCTCAGCGAGTGCTGAGTTCGACGCTGACGGCACGAAACTGCTCGAGTGCAAATTCCAAGTCCTCCCGTGTGTGCGCGGCCGACAGCTGCACGCGAATGCGTGCTTTTCCTTGGGGGACAACCGGATAGGAAAACCCCACAACATATACGCCCTTCTCCAGTAGGAGCTCGGCCATCCGGGTTGCCAGTGCGGCGTCACCCAGCATCACGGGCACGATGGGATGTTCGCCAGGCAATATCTGGAAACCTGAGGCCGATATTCCCTCTCGAAACAAGCGCGTATTGGAAAAGAGGCGGTCTCGAAGCTCCTTTGTTTGGGTCAGGAGGTCCAGAACCCTCAGTGAAGCTGCCACGATGGCGGGCGCTACGGAATTGGAAAACAGATACGGGCGGGACCGTTGGCGGAGCAGATCCACGATCTCTTTGCGCGCGCTGACGTAGCCGCCGCTTGCTCCACCGAGTGCCTTGCCCAGCGTCCCTGTCAGGATGTCTACCCGCCCCATGACGTGAAGGTGCTCGTGCGTGCCGCGGCCATTTTCCCCCATGAATCCGACGGCGTGCGAGTCATCGACCATGACCATCGCACCATATCGTTCTGCGAGATCGCAGATTGTTGGTAGGTTGGCGATGTAGCCGTCCATGGAAAAGACGCCGTCGGTCGCGATAAGCCTGCGACGTGCACTCGACGCCTCCTTCAGCCGCGCTTCGAGATCCTCCATATCTCCGTTCTTATAGCGAAAGCGCTGAGCCTTCGACAGCCGGATGCCGTCGATGATGCTCGCGTGATTCAGCTCGTCAGAGATGATCGCATCGTCCGCCTCCAGAATCGTTTCGAACAGTCCTCCATTGGCATCGAAACAGGAGCTGTACAGAATCGTTTCTTCCATACCGAGGAATTGACTCAAGCGACGCTCCAGTTCCTTGTGGATTTCTTGCGTGCCGCAAATAAAACGCACCGATGACAACCCATAGCCCCACCGATCGAGCGCTTCATGCGCCGCTTTCACGATTTCGGGATGGTCGGCCAGGCCGAGATAGTTGTTGGCGCAGAGGTTGAGGGCATGCTTACCGTGGGGAAGGTCGACACGGCCGTTTTGCGGGCCCTGGAGAATGCGCTCAGACTTGTACAGACCTGCTCGGCGAATCTCGCGCAGCTGCGATTCATACTGTGGTCTCAGAATATCGAACATCCCCTCAACTCCTCGCTCGCGGAGTCGGACTCGTCGAGCCGGATTCACGCCAATCCAACAGCACCTTGCCGGCATTGCCGGATCTCATGGCTTCAAACCCTTTCTCATAGTCATGCCAAGCGAACCGGTCGGTGATGACGGGCTTGATGTCGAGCCCCGATTCGAGCATGACGGTCATCTTGTACCAGGTCTCATACATCTCTCGTCCGTAAATGCCTTTGATCGTCAGCATGTTGAAGATCACCTGCTTCCAGTCGATCGCCATTTCGCCCGCCGGGATGCCGAGCATGGCGATCTTGGCGCCATGACTCATGTTGGCTAACATCTCTCGGAAGGCGGATGCGTTGCCTGACATCTCTAGTCCGACGTCAAATCCCTCGTGCATCCCGAGCTGCTTCTGGATTTCCTTCAATCTCTTCTCGTTCGGATTGATGGCTACAGTGACACCCATTCGCTCGGCGAGCTTGAGTCGGTGCGGATTTACGTCGGTAATGACAACATAACGTGCGCCCGCGTGGCGCGAGATGGCGGCGGCCATGATCCCGATGGGTCCAGCACCGGTGATCAAAACGTCCTCGCCCAGCACGGGGAATGAAAGGGCCGTGTGGACCGCATTACCCAAGGGATCAAATATCGCCGCGGTTTCCAGGTCCACGTGTGCGCCGTGTCGCCAGACATTGCCCATGGGCAGCGCGATGTATTCGGCAAAGGCGCCGGCGCGGTTCACGCCCACTCCCAATGTATGAGCGCAGAGATGACGCCGACCCGCAAGGCAGTTGCGACATCGGCCGCAAACGACATGTCCCTCGCCGCTGACGATCTCACCGGGATGAAAATCGTTGACGTTGGCGCCAACCGAAACGATCTCTCCGACGAACTCGTGGCCCACGATCAACGGAACGGGAATGGTCGCCTGCGCCCATTCGTCCCATTCGTAGATGTGTAGATCCGTTCCGCAGATGCCGGTAATCAGCACTCGCACGAGCACATCGTTGATTCCAAGGCTCGGTGTCGGAACATCTTCGAGCCACAGGCCGCGCTCGGGGCGGCTCTTCACGAGGGCTTTCATAGGTCCTCAATTCTGGCCAGGCAAGATTCGACGGCGTCGCACTCGCTCGCGACATTCGATGATGTTCCGTGCCGCTTAGCCTCCGAGACAAGTCTCTTCATAACCCCACAGCATGTCCAGGGCAGTTCTGTAGTCGTGCGGGCACTTATCTTAAGGCCAGTGGTCACCCGCTGCCGACCGAGGAAGCTATTTTACGGGAAGGAGACCGAAAGGGCCGAGGCGTCACTCATTCAAGGCTCATTCTTGCCGAGCAATTGCGCCCGTCTAAGGGCCGCTTGCGCCACGTCTTTGACCGATCGCGTCACAAGCCATTTTCACTGCGGTGTCGACGGAATGCGATGTCTGAGACAAAAGTGTATTTCCGTCCTTCGACAGCACCGTGACCTTGTTGACCTTCACGAAACCGCCCAAACCAGTGAGCCCCTTCTTAGTACTTTGTTTGTCAAATAACACGACATAGTCGGCCCCGGATTTCTGCTGCGTTACGACCCCGGCCGGACAGTCAGACGTAAAGTCCTGGTAGATATCCGTCATTTCAGGATTGTAGCCGCCGTACAAACTTCCTGGTGCCACGCTGCTGGGATTGGTGAATCCTCCCGAGGCTGTCCAGGAATCGGTGTCGGTCACGTAGATACGAGGTTTGGATGAACCCTTCTCTGGCGTATCGGGGCGAGGTTCGAAAGGCGTCTGCCCCGCCGGCTGATGTTCGACTTGGACGCCAGGAGAATGTGCATCCGTTTCAGCAAGGGAAGTCTTCCTCCCACCCGCCTCTTGTTTTGACGAATCGACCGTAACCTCGAAACGAGTCACGTAACCGATTTTTCCGCTCGCCGTTCGCACCTTGACCGTGTAGCCCTGCGTGTCGGAAATAATCCACACCTCTTCGTTGCAATTTACGGTAGCAACGACTTGCAAGGGAACGGCTTGTTCCGCATCGGCCGTTACGGACACGTAAGGCTGATTGTGACAATTGATCGTTGCGGCTGTGTTAACGGGGCCAATCATTGCTTGTGGCGCTTGCTGTGCCCGTACGGAAGGGTTCGCAAAGATTGCAAGAAACAGAAGCGAAATAGTCTGCTTACTCGGCACGTTTGTTTGCCTCCATCGCCTGTTCTCTGCCTAGTGTAGGCGTAGGCGAAGCGTGAGGCGGAAAACGAAAAATCGACTGTGCTGAACGCGCCAAGAGGGGAGAGCCCAGAGCGCGAAGTAAAACCAGCCACTTTGCAGGAATTCACGTTCGGCTACCCGGTTGCTTTCGTAAGAAATAGAAATGTCGGTCCTGTTGTCGAATCGGATGCGATACAGTGTGTCCGCGTCGGCAAGAGTTCTCTCGAGGAGCTAGAAGATGTTTCGCAACGATCTGCTTCAAGGCAGGACGATCTTGATCACGGGGGGAGGCACCGGCATCGGCCGGGCTATGGCTTTGCGGTTTGCGGAACTGGGCGCCTGTCTGTTCCTGGTAGGGAGGCGTGAGGATCCACTCAAACAAACCGTTCGAGATATTCAGGCTCAGCAAGGCCGCGCGGCTTGGTTCTCGGCGGACGTCCGCGATTTTGCGGCCGTCGAGGGCTCATTGATAGCGGCGGAGAAGGAATTCGGGCGCCCTTTTGGCGGAATCGATACGCTGGTGAACAACGCGGCCGGAAACTTCATCGCGCGCACCGAAAAGCTTTCGCCCAACGCCTTCAACGCAGTAGTGGGCATTGTGCTGCAGGGCACTTTCTATTACACGCTCGCACTCGGCCGCCGATGGATCGCGGCCAGGCAATCGGGCACGATTCTTAATATCGTTGCCACTTATGCCGACGCGAATTGCGGCTCCGGATTCATCGTGCCTTCGGCATGCGCCAAATCTGGCGTTCTGGCCATGACGCGCTCGCTCGCCGTGGAGTGGGCGCGCTATCACATCCGCGTCAACGCCATTGCGCCCGGAATGTTTCAAACCGAAGGTGCCTTTTCGCGACTCCTGCCTTCTAAGGATCTGGAAGAAAGAGCCAGGAACAGGAATCCCATGAAGCGCTTTGGTCGGATGGAGGAGCTCACCAATCTCGCCGCCTATCTCCTCAGTGAACAGGCTGGCTACATCAACGGCGAATGCGTTGTGATTGACGGGGCCGAGTGGCCGGGCCGGGCGGGGGCATTCAATGACCTAGTCGATCTGCCCGACTCGGCATGGGAGGCCTTGGAAGCAAGCCGTAAGAAGTAATGGCTGGTGTCCACGGGCTAATGGGCAAGTGGATCGGGTCGGATCTGGAAGTGCACAACCTTCGGGTTCGTGCCCTTCCCTGTCTCGCTGTGAAACGGGGTGCGGGTGCCCCAAGTCGTCCAAACCCCTTTTCCCTTCCAGCCACCACTGGCGTTGTCGATGCGGCCGTCCATTCCCTTCGCAAAGAATCCCAGGGGATAGGGCACGCGCAAGATCACGAATTTTCCGTTCACAAGGGCGATTAACGAATCCGAGGAGTTGCCCGTGATCATCGGCGTGTCCTTGCCAAGACCAAGCGTGTCGAATTGGTCTACCCAGACGTAGTAGTGGGAATCGGCGCTACCCGAGTCGGTTAGATTCTTGAATTGGGGGCCCGGCGTTTGATAAAGCCTCCAGCCTTCCGGGCACTGCTGCCCCGTCGCCTTCGGCCCATTCAGGGGGCCCTTGCATTTGCGGCGGTCAAAACTGGCAAGATGACCGCTCGCCAGAGCCACCCAGATCACGCCCTTGCTGTCGATGTCCAACCCCCGTGGGGAATAGCCCCAGACCGGAGCCCTTGGGTCATTCCAGGGAAGCTCGTAATATTCCGCCAGCGCAGTTTCCGGCGGATTCGATCCGGGATTCAGACGAACGACGCCGCCAGGAAAGCCCAGCACGGTACCCCAGACCATCCCGTCGTTGCCAACGGTGATACCGTAGAACGCCGCGTTGAGGCGCGTATCCTTCGTTGGGTCCGTCGCCAGGGCGTTTAAAACCGAGGACATGCCCAGACTCTCACCACCCGGCGTGGTCGGAACGTTTTGTCCGCCATCGACGTATGCGTCGCGCCTGCCGTTGCCATTGGTATCGAGCACCAACGCGGTCCACCCTTGCGATTTCTCGGCATCATGCGTCTGGTCCCAGATTCTTGTGTTGAGCCAGCCCACCACGCCACCGCCGCCGCCGCTACTCGTCCACAGTGTGTCGTTCGCATCCTGGGCAAACAGCAGGTGATGTGTGCTAAAGCAAGTGTCGATCATCGACACCTCCTTGGTCGTGGGGTCGTACACCTCCAATTGCCGTCCGGACCGCTCGACCGGAGTAAGCTTGGCCGAGAGTGCCTCTGAGCCTACCTTGCAGAATGCAGGATCATTAGCCGCGCGAATTCGCGCCGTAAACCATACCCGTCCGTGCTCGTCGAACATTGGATTGTGAACCGTCGTGTGGCTGTCCCAGATCGCTTCGTCACCCCAGACCGCCGATGGTTCGAGCGGCTTCGGCTGCCCAGGGGTATCTGGATCGCGATAAGGAACCTTTACCTGGCTGATGGTGTTGTGCACGGGGTCGAGCACGGGCAAATAATCGCGACTTTCTTCGGGTGAGCCGTAAATCAAACCGTTTGCGTTGATCTTCGGGTTGCGCTTGTCCGTTGAAATCTCATCGTGCAGATAGGCCTTCGGGTCGGCCCAGTCCCATTGCGTGATCACTACATTTCGCTCGATCCCCTGTGGTCGTGGCGGGACTTCGCTAGGCAATTCACCATTCGCGATTCGCATCGTCCAATCGGCGAACATCTCCGTCGCACGCTTCGCACCCAATTGACCCAGCCCGCCTACCATGATTGCGCCGGCCTGCCCGGACTGTACCCGCCGCGCCCAGGCTTGGGCGGGAGCAAGGCCGCTGAACATCGAAGGGATTGTGCGGGTGTAGAGGTTGCCGAGCTGATGGCACGATTCGCAACTGTCGGTCTTGATCAGATGAATCCACTGGCCCTGAACCTTGATGTTGGGCGAAATCCCGTTCCCCTCTGGACCGGTACCGGGAAACTCCGATTTGTCGGGAACCTTCAACAAAGCGTACCAGTAATTGGCCGGATAATACTGGGCGGCGCTTTTC
>CAYOXF010000042.1:0-26264 GCA_964407845.1 uncultured Acidobacteriaceae bacterium
CGGAGCGGCCGGCGAATTGATCGTCATCGAGGTGGTCACGTCGGCGAGCGGAATCCCTCGAAACAGTGTTTCCATATCCGCAAGCGAGCTGATGGCGACCCCACATTTTCCGACTTCACCCTCCGATAGCGGGTGATCGGAATCGTAGCCCATGAGAGTGGGCAGGTCGAAGGCGACCGAAAGTCCCGTTTGGCCTTGCGAGAGAAGGTAGCGAAAGCGGCGATTGGTGTCTTCGGCCGAGCCGTAGCCGGCAAACTGCCGCATCGTCCACAGTCGGCCGCGATACATGTTGTGGTGGATGCCGCGCGTGTAGGGAGGGGAACCCGGTAGACCGAGCTCGCGATCAGAACCCCAATCAGCGAGGTCGGCCTGCGTATAGAGCCGCCGAATGGGATAGCCCGAGACCGTCGTAAAGTTCCAGACGCGCTCGGGCGTTTTCCTGAGCGTCGGTCCGAGGGTTTTCTCTTCCCATTCCCGTTCGGCGGGCGAAACTTTGCGCGAGGATTCGAAAGACACAGCAGTCTTCCGGTCTTTCGTCTCGCTCACGGCCATCTACCTCGCTACCGGTGGCTTGCGGTTCCCGTCGTATCAGGAGTCCCCGGGATGTTCGGGGTCGTGATCGAACCGGTGATCGCGTCAGCCAAGCTGATGTTGTGAGCCTCCAAGGTCCGGCCCATAGCCTGCTCGAAATTTAGCTCTGCCTCAATCAAGTTTATGCGGTCACGGAGTTCAGTGCCTTGCGCCGCCGTGAGCAGTTGCTGTTTCTGAACCACGGTGAAAGCAGTCGAACTGCCCAGCTGCAACCTCTTCACCTCATCATCATAGCTCTGCTGCGCGAGAACGCGCGCCTGCTCTGCCGCGGCGATTGCCGCTTTGTCCTGTACCAGCGTGATAAGGGTCTGGCGGACGTTCAGCACGATGGTGTTCTGCGTCTGCTCGTACTGAACCTCCTGCTGCCGCTCGTTGAGTTGCGCTGTGGCGTTCTGTGCCTGCGCCGCCCGGTTGCGGATCGGGAGCGTGAGGTTCAAACCGCCCGCGAATACCGGGTATCCAGCCGTGATCATCCGATACAAATCGTCGCCGAGACCGCCGGGGAAGGAAAAAGGCGAGGTTAGCGCCAGGGGCTCGTAAAGATCCTGGGGCACGCCAGCGGCGTTCAGGATTTGTCCAGTCTCGATATTCGGCACCACAAGGCCGTTAGGGGCCGTGAGCCGCTCGATGCCCCCTAGCCCTGTCGCTTGGTATTCTCCAAACATGTTGAGAGTGGGCAGCAAGGCGTTTTTGGTGGCTTTCACTTCAATGCCGGCGTTTTTCAGATTCAGTGCCGCCTGCTGGAGTTCGGGCCGCTTCTGCCAAGCCTCCTTTACAGCGTCTTCGAGCGAAATGTCTTGGATGGGGGGGCTAAAAAGCGGCGTCGTCGGCACAATTTCGACGCCCTTCAGTTCGACGGCCAAGGGGTTTTTCGTAATCGCGACAAGCAGGGTTGTCTCATCGAGCAGTTGGGTTGTTTGGGCCTGAACGAGCGCCTGTTGGTCGCTCGCCAACTGCGATTGTGCAGTGATCACATCGAGAGGCGCCATCGTGCCGATCTCGAGCTGTTTTTTGTTATTTTCGTACAACTGCTGGTCGGCAGCCACGGCGACTTGTTCGACCTTTACGTTCTCACGTGCAAAAACCAGTTCCCAGTAATCCGTGGCAACAGCCGTGATGGTCGCCATGACCTGTTGCTCGAACTGCGATTCACCGACTTTTACGGTGTTCTTCGCTTCGATAATGTAGCGCTCGTTGGGGATCTTGCCGAAACCGTTCAGCAAGGGCTGCGTGACCTGGAAGGTCAAGACGGATTGCACGAACGGGTTAAACAGATCGGCGGGAATGTTCGTCGACCCTCGTTGGTTGTCAAACGTAACCTGTGCTTGGGTACCGGTCGCCCATCCTTGGGTGTATTGAAAGTTGGCGTTGAAGGTGTGATTGACAATAGACGGTGGAGCACTCTTCTCGGGCGCGCCGGACGGGCTGATCGTGCCGACTCCCGCGAGGAAGGGGTTGTTCAGGGGGCTTTTCGCATCGGATAGATTGAAATTCCCGGTAAGCACGGGATCGAATTGCAGCCTGCCATTTGCTCCGGACTTGGCATACAACAGACTGGCCTCGTCGAGCCAAGGCGTATAGCGCGCCACAGCGACGCTAAGGTTGTTCTCAAGCGCCAGCGAAAGGGCGTCTTCCAGGGTGAGCATCAGCTTGCCATTGGAAATGAGCTGCTCGATCCGCGGTGTGTTGGCAAGCTCGGGTTTCGGAACCGACGTTTGGGTGTAGGGCGCGATGATCTTCGGGAACCAGGAAGGCCCGTTTGAATAGTTCGGGCCGAGGTTCAATTGCCGAACCGGTGAGGATGGGGGCGTTGGCGATATGGCGGGAGGCTGGTAAATGGGAGGGGCTTGCATTTGGGGCTGTGCCTGCGATTGCGTGTCCGGAGCGGGCGCTGGTTGGTTTTGAGCATAGAGCGGCGAGATAGCCAGGGAAGCCGCCAGCAGAAGCGCCAGTACCGCGTGCATTAGACTTCGACTCATCGTGTTTTTTCCTCTCAAACAGCAATCTATCTTGGGAATGTAAAGTCCAACTCAATGAAACGTGCGGGAACCCGAATTTGTTTCAGGGACGAGTCACCCGGTGCAGTCTATCGGCACAGGCGTATCCTGCTGATAGTTAAAGCTGAAATGGAATGTAAGGTGGCCGAGAATCTGGATAGCCCGCACCCTGAACTCGAGCGCCTGAGTGTAGCATCGCCCCGTGCGTGTGACAATTATCGGTGCCGCGTTGACACTTGGCGGGACGACGCTCTACCATCGCACTCAGTGATCCGCCTCATGCTCACCTGCCCGCGTTTTCCTCCAAAAATCTCCCGGAACATTCACAGTAGCGCGGTCGGATTTCGTCGAAGGGTGCATCTGCTGGGGATCGTTGGCCTCATGGTGATCGCGCCCGGCCGGGTGAGGGCGCAATCGGTCGATCAGGTTGTGGCGCAGGCAAAGACCGGATACGTGACCGATCTTGCAGGAATCTTGAGCCCATCGGCCAAACAGCAGCTCACCGCCCTCTGCACCGAGGTGGACCAAAAGGCGCAGGCCCAGATCGCCGTGGTCACGGTCAAATCGCTGGAAGGCGATTCGGTGACTGACTATGCGTTTCAAGTCGCCACGCGTCTGGGGATCGGCCCAAAATCATCGGACCGGGGTGTCTTGATCCTGGTGGCGCCCAACGAGCATCAATATTCAACGCAGGTCGGCTATGGCCTCGAGCCGATTCTGCCCGACGGCAAGGTCGGCGGATTCGGTCGTGAGGCGGTTCCTTACTTTCGCCAAAACAACTATGACGCGGCGATTGTTCTGATGACACGCCGGGTCGCAGACGTCATCGCGGCTGATCGCGGTGTAGCGCTTTCCGGGACCCCGCCAGCGGCCCCGAGAGCCCCTGGAGGCCCAGAGGTCCTGCCCGGCGGGATTGGTTCAATTCTGACTTTGCTGGTGCTGATTTTGGTTTTTGGGGGTTTCTTCGGACCCCTTCTTTGGGCCATGCTCGGCTCTGGCCGGTTCCGCGGAAGGGGCAGGTGGATGGGTGGTCCTCCCGTGGGTGGCTGGGGCGGAGGAGGGTTCGGCGGAGGTTTTGGCGGAGGAGGGGGTTTTGGGGGCTTTGGGGGAGGATCGTTTGGGGGTGGCGGTGCGAGCGGAGGTTGGTGACAATGCCAGTATGGATCGCTAAGTCCCGGTTCGGATGTGAGGTGGGCTGAACGATGGAAACCAAGCTGAGCGAACTCGTGGCCCGGCTGAAATCCTCGGCAGGGGATAATCTGAAGGCGGTCGTTCTCTACGGATCGGCTGTCACCGGTGAATTTGCGGAAAAGCATTCCGACCTAAACATCTTGTGCCTGGTCGAGCGCGCCGGTACGGCGGAATTGGAGCAGCTGCACGACGTCACCGAGTGGTGGATGAAGCAGGGCAATGCTGCGCCTCTCGTCCTGACGCTCGATGAGCTTACCCACTCGGCGGATGTTTTCGCCATCGAGATGCTCGACATGAAACGGCACCACCGCCTCCTCTTTGGCCCGGACCTCATCGAGCAGCTGGAAGTGCCCATGCAGTTGCATCGTGCGGAGGTCGAGCGTGAGCTGCGCGTCAACTGGTTGCGTTTGCGTCAGGCCATTCTGACGGCACCCGTGAAGAAAAAGCCTCATTTCGCTATGATGGCAGCCTCGGTGACCGTCTTCTGCGCCCTGTTTCGGCACGCGCTGATCGCCCTGGGCCATCCCCGGCCGCACGGTCAGAAGGCCGCGGTTGACGAAATCGCCGCGCTCACAGGAGCCGACCCGTCGGCCTTCCATGCCTTGCTCGAATTTCGAGAAGGGAAGCGCAGGGAGAAGGACATTGATATCGAGGCCACGCTCCATACGTATCTGGAATTTGTAGAGGTAGCCACGAACGAAGTGGACCGCCGTCTCGATCTACGCTAAGCGAGGCGGGCCGGATTTCCGGCCGGAGGATTGTGATGAAGGCATTGGCTTTGGTTCTGATTGCACTTGTAGTTCTGGCTTTGTTGTTCGGCATGTACTTCGTCTCCATCCGGAACCAGATGGTAGTAAAGAGTGAAACCGTGAAATCGAACTGGGCGCAAGTCGACGTGGTTCTGCAGCGCCGCGCGGATTTGATTCCGAATCTCGTCGAGACCGTGAAAGGATTCGCCGCCCAGGAGCAGACCGTATTTGACGACGTCGCGAAGGCCCGCACACAGTACATGAACGCGCAGACGCCATCCGACAAGATCGCGGCGAGCAATCAGCTCTACGGCATGGAAGTGAAAGTTCTGGCCCTGGCCGAGAATTACCCGCAACTGAAATCGAACGAGAATTTCTTGCGTCTGCAGGATGAATTGGCCGGAACGGAAAACCGCATCGCCGTCGAGCGCAAGCGGTACAACGATTCTATCCAGGACTACAATACGTACGTCGGCCTGTTTCCTCAGAACCTCGTGGCCGGGATGGCAGGATTCCATCGCAACGATGCCTATTTTTCAGCGCCTGAAGCTGCCCGCGAAGCGCCCAAGGTTCAGTTCCCAGCCCCGGTAACTCACTAACTAACCGGGGAACTGCGCCTTGACCCCGCGGATAAGGCCGCGCTACGCTATCGCTTATAGCGAGCGTAATGAAGCAAACCGTCCGAATCGCCGGAGGGATCAGTGAACTCTTCGGCCCACTTGATGAGAACCTGAAGTTTTTGGAATCCGCTTTGCAAGTCCGCACGCATCTGAGGGATAACGACATCGAAATCGAAGGTGAGCCCGGACAAGTCGAGCGCGCCGCTCGCATTTTCGGAGCCTACAACGATCGGGTCCGCGACGGGCGTATTCCCGATAGCCGCGAAGTGAAAGCTCTGCTTCGCGTCGCATCGGAGGAGCCAACCTCGGCGCTCCACGCGGCATTTTCTCCTGCGCGCACCCGGCTGCTCGGCAGAAAGAGCATCGCGCCGAAAAGCACGAACCAGAAGAATTACATTGAGGCCTTGGAAACCTTCGACATGGTGTTTGCGATCGGCCCTGGCGGTACGGGCAAGACCTATCTCGCCGTGGCGATGGCGGTCTCCGCGCTCCTTTCGAAACAGGTGAACCGGATCATCCTCGCGCGTCCCGCCGTGGAAGCGGGGGAGCGGCTCGGCTTTCTCCCCGGTACTCTGCAAGAGAAGGTCGACCCCTACATGCGGCCGCTCTATGACGCGCTGCACGACCTTCTGGAAGCCGACAAGCTCGAACGCTTCCTTGAAAAGGACATCATTGAAGTGGCTCCTCTCGCCTTCATGCGTGGGCGCACGCTCAATGATTCGTTTGTGATTCTCGACGAAGCCCAGAACACCACCAGCGAGCAGATGAAGATGTTTCTCACGCGGCTCGGTTTCAATTCGAAGGCAGTCATCACCGGGGATGTGACACAGATCGATCTGCCGGACTCCAGGCGGTCAGGCCTGGTCGAGGCAATCGAAGTCGTCGGCAAGATCGAGGGCATCAAGCTGATTTACTTCGACGAGCGGGATGTGGTCCGCCATAGCCTCGTGCAGCGCATTATCAAAGCCTACGACGAATACTCCGGGGGTAAGCCGGGTGGGGGCCCTGCCGGGCGCTCGGCCTAGCCTGTCCTGTCGAGCTATCTCCCTTATTCCCAGTCCGGAACTTTCTCGGGTGGCTTTCGTCTCGAGGTACACTGGCACGTTCGTTTCTGGCGGCGATATTGGCGAACACCAAGGCGCTTCGAAACTGGGCTGAGCAGGTGCGCGCGGGAGAGGCGCGCGCGATTTCCCGTGCGGTGTCGGCAATCGAAGACCGGGCGCCCGAGGCCGAATCGCTGCTAAGAGAGCTGTTTGCCTATACGGGCCGTGCGGGCCGCCTCGGCGTCACCGGTGCTCCCGGCACGGGGAAGAGCACGCTGGTCGATAAGCTGGCAGCCTATTATCGCTCGCAGGAAAAGAGCGTAGGCATTATTGCGGTCGATCCCTCGAGCCCTTTTACCGGTGGAGCGATTCTGGGCGACCGTATCCGCATGCAAGGCCACGCATCGGACGAAGGCATCTTCATCCGCTCGATGGCAACCCGCGGCTATCTGGGCGGTCTCGCGCAGGCCACGGGCGATGTAGCGCTGCTGCTTGACGCCGCGGGCAAGGACGAAATCCTGATCGAGACGGTCGGCGTCGGGCAGGGTGAGATTGAAATCGCTCGCTTAGCCGATTGCACCCTGGTGGTGCTCGTGCCGGGTATGGGCGACGACGTCCAGACCCTCAAAGCCGGCCTCATGGAAATTGCGGACATTTTTGTAATCAACAAGTCCGACCGCGAAGGCGCGGAAAGATTGGAGGGGCAGCTACGCGCCATTTTGCAGCTCCTGCCGGAGCACGACGGCTGGAGGCCCGCCATCGTTCGCACCATCGCCACCGAAGGCAAGGGGATCGATGAGCTGGCGCGCCAGATCGATCTGTTTCGCGACGCGAGGGCAAAAGACCGCCGGGCGAGGGACATCGCATATTGGAAGAATTGGTTGGTGCGCCTGCTCGAACGGCGCGTGGTTGAGCAAGTGTTTGCCAAAGGAATCACCGAGGGTGAGTTGGATGCACTTGCGGCGCAGGTCGCCGCCAGAAAAACAGACCCGTACAGTGCGGTGAGCGAGATTTTGTCGAGGAGTGACCATTGAAACTGGGGAACATCGAGTTTCACATCGTCCCAGACGGGCACGTACTGCTGGACGGCGGCGCAATGTTCGGAGTGGTGCCGCGCCCACTGTGGGAGAAGAAGATGCCTCCCGACAACCGCAACCGCATTACCTTGTCGATGAATTGCCTGGTGATTCGCGCCGGCGGCAAGCGCATTCTGGTCGAAACAGGCGCGGGAGGCAAAATGAACCCGAAATTACGTGATATTTACGGGCTCGACGGCCCTTTCTTGCTAGAAGGCCTGCGGTCTCTCGACCTGCGACCAGAGGATATCGACGTGGTGGTGAACACGCACCTGCACTTCGATCACTGTGGTGGAAACACACGCCTCGAGGAGGACCGCATTGTGCCTACCTTTCCGAATGCGCGCTATTTCGTGCAAGAAGGAGAACTGGATCACGCGATGCGCCCGAACGAGCGGGACAGGGCCAGTTATTTTCCGGAAAATTTCGCGCCCATCGCCGCAGCGGGCATGCTTTCGGTCATTGAGGGTGATCACACGCTTACATCCGGCGTCGATCTCATTCGGGTTCCTGGCCACACCGCGCATATGCAGTGTGTCAAGCTGACCGGCGAAGGAAAGACAGCCTTTTTCTTTGCCGACTTGGTGCCGACGACGACGCATCTCCCTCTCCCATGGATTATGGGGTACGATCTGTTCCCCATGACGACGCTCGAAAACAAGAAACGTTGGATCCCCGAAGCCATTCGTGAGGGTTGGATCGCGCTCTTTGCTCACGATGCGCGCGTCCCGGCGGCCTATCTTCGCGACCGTGAAGGCAACTGGGAAGCGGAGCCTATTGGCATCGGATAGAGCCTTGTGCCGCGGTGGATCGGTCCCGAATTCTCCATGCCAGGAGCAGAAATGTCCCAAAGCAGGTCCCCAGTAGGTGCCAAGAAAGAGCCAGTCAAAATCGGCATCATGGGCGGCAGCGGCCTCTATCAAATGGCCGGGCTCGGTAATGTGCGCGAAGTGGGGATAACAACTCCATTTGGCAAGCCCTCCGATGCGATTCTGGTCGGCACGCTCGAAGGCAGACGCGTGGCGTTTCTCGCTCGCCACGGCCGCGGCCATCTGTTTTCTCCTTCGGAGATCAACTACCGCGCCAACATCTGCGCGCTGAAGATGCTGGGCGTCGAGCAGATTATCTCCGTAAGCGCCGTGGGCTCGCTACGCGAGGATCTTCCGCCCATGGACTTTCTGATTCCCAACCAGTTTTTCGACCGCACGAGCGGCCGCAAGGCCACCTTCTTCGGCGAAGGTGTCGTCGCCCATATCGCCTTTGACAAGCCAACTTGCCCTCGCCTATCGAAGCGCCTGGCCGACGCATGCGACGAGTCGGGCGTGAAGGCGCACAATGGAGGCACGTACGTCTGCATGGAGGGGCCGGCATTCTCGACTTTGGCCGAGTCTCACACCTATCGCCAGCTTCGCTTCGATGTGGTGGGTATGACGAACCTTACCGAAGCCAAACTCGCACGCGAGGCGGAACTTTGCTACGCTACGTTTGCTATGATCACCGATTATGATTGCTGGCATCCCCAGCACGAGTCGGTGACAGTCGAAATGATCATCGGCTACCTACACAAAAACACGGAAAACGTGCAGCGAGCCATTCGCGAAGTTGTCCGCACGCTTGGCGACGACCGCAACTGCCAGTGTGGCTCGGCCGTGGCGCATGCGATCCTGACCGATCGCAAGAGGATACCCGCGGCCGCGAGGAAGCGGCTCGCGCCGATCATTGGTAAATACATCTGAGGAGTTGATTCCGACGGGGCAGCCGACCGTCTCGAGCGGAATCGTGCTTGGAGTCTCATCGTCACAAATCCAGTGCGCGGTGATGCCGTCGCACCTGGCCAAAATGGGAGTGTCCATGTCGCTTCTCGTGGTCGGTTCGGTCGCGTTTGACGCCATCGAAACACCCTTTGGAAAGGTCGACCGCACCCTGGGGGGCGCCGCGACATATTTCGCATTGGCTGCGAGCCATTTCACTCCGGTTCGTCTGGTCGCCATCGTAGGTGAAGACTTTACAGAAGAAGATGCAGCTGTCTTTCGGGGACGGAAGATCGACCTCACCGGACTCGAACGCGTTCCCGGCAAGTCGTTCTTCTGGTCGGGACGCTATAGCCAGAATATGAATGAGCGCACGACGCTCGCCACGGAATTGAACGTGTTTGCGGCCTTCCGGCCAACGCTGCCGAGGGCTTACCGTGATTCACAGCACGTGTTCCTTGGCAATATTGATCCCACCTTGCAGCGCTCGGTGCTGAAACAAGTGCGCCCGCGGCCCAAGGCAGTGGGGCTCGACACCATGAATTTCTGGATCAGCGGCACCCCCGCAGAACTGCGCGACACCTTGCGACACGTGCAGATCCTCACAATCAACGACGATGAGACGCGTCAGCTCACTGGCGAGCACAATTTGTTCCGAGCCGCCAGACAGGTCTTTCAGATGGGGCCCAAGACGTTGATTATCAAGCGAGGCGAAAACGGGGCCATCATGGTCCACAAGGACTTTGTTTTCGCCGTCCCGGCCTTCCCCCTCGAGGAGGTACACGACCCAACCGGCGCGGGAGACACGTTCGCGGGTGGCTTTATGGGCTATCTTGCGAGCAAGGGGCGCATCAGCGAGCCGGTGCTGCGCTCAGCGATGGTGTACGGATCGGTCCTCGCCAGCTTTACCGTAGAGCGCTTCGGCGTGGAGCGGCTGGCAAAGGTCACGCGACGGGAGATCGTGGCGCGCTCAAAGCAATTCGCTCGTATCACCATGTTCAAGCTCTAGCACGGTCCGCTTGAGCCGGCGGGAGGCCGTTATCGCCCGTGCTCGCCTGGAGAGCCCTATCGAATGGCCAACCCTTGTGCTTCGAATTGAATCCGAGTTGACGCATCATGAGCGGCAATGCTATCAATCGGCGTGGTTCCGCAGGGAGTTTTGCAGACGGTTTGACATTTCACATTTCCCGTCGGCGGAGGCTCACGGCTTCCGCATCCCGCAGAAACATTGGAGGCACGGATTGAGGCGGTGGCGTTGGACTGCGCTTGCAACGATTGCTGGAGCTGCGCTGTTGGGCGGCTGTAGCAACAGCACACCTCCTTTCAATGCCACGCCCGTGATCACGAATTTGTTCCCATCGAATATTACTGTTGGCAGCCCGGCCTTCACGCTTTCCGTCGTGGGAACGGGCTTCATTTCGATCTCCCGGGGAGCATCGTTCGTCTATTGGAACGGCTTTGCGCGCTCGACCACGCTCAATCAGATAACCGGTCAGTTGCAGGCTCAGATCCTAGCGTCAGACATTGCTTCTCCCGGCCCGGTAGGTGTGACCGTCATCAACCCGGCTCCGGGCGGAGGGACATCCACGGCTACAGCTTTCATTGTCGAGCCCCTCGAGCCCGGCGCGCCGACCATTAGTTCGATTTCTCCGGCCAATGCTATGGCCGGGGGTAACGCCTTTACCCTCACTGTGAACGGAAGCAACTTCGCGGCGAATGATCCGGTGACATGGAACGGCACGGTACAAGCGACGACGTTTGTGAACGCAAACCAAGTTACAGCGGCTATCTCGGCCACCAACATTGCGACCGCCGGTTCCGCTAGCGTTGCCGTGTTCACGCCCAACCTGGTCATCGGCTCGCAGTCGGTCAACTTCTCGATTACGAGCTCTCCCAATCCGAAACCGACGGCGTCTTCCCTCATCCCGGCTGGTGCGGCGGCCGGGAGCGGCGATATGGAAGTCCTTGTGTCAGGCTCGGGGTTTACGGCGTTGTCGACCGCTGCGTGGACAGTCGGAGCAAACACCACACCGCTGGCCGTGGCCTTTTTGAACGGCTCGCAAGTCATCGTTTTGGTGCCAGCGGTAGACCTTGCCCAGGCGGTCACGGCCACGATCGACATATCAAATCCGGCGCCCGGTGGCGGAACCTCCTCTGCGCTAACATTTAAGGTGGTCGACTGAAGGCGCGCCAACAAAGTGTCAGATTTCCTAACCCTCTTAACTGTTAACTCTCGGTCGCAATGGGCGCGCCTAGACTCGTCCGTTCAAATTCCTTATTCTCGTTGGGCCACATGCCTCAAGCCCTCAAGCCGCCTGTACTGCGTCCGGGTGATCAGATTGCCGTACTCTCCTTGGCGAGCCCGGTCGACGAAGGCCGCCTGCAAAAGGGTTGTCAGGAGCTCGTCACCTTAGGCTATACGCCCAAGGTCGATCGCGGGCGCGTACTGGCGCGCGATGGTTTCTTTGCTGGCTCACAGTTGGACCGAGTCACCGAACTCCGGCGTGGTTTGGATGAAGCGGGAACTCGCGCGATCTTCTGTGCGCGTGGCGGCTACGGTTCCAATTACTTGCTCGACTGTTTGTCAGAAACGCCCACGGGCCCCAAAATTCTTCTAGGCTCGAGTGACATCACGTCGCTCCAGATCTTTCTCTGGCAAACGGTACATTGGGTCACTTTCTACGGTCCCATGGTCGCAACGAATTTCGACCAAGGAGCTGGCACGGCGCACGGCTATGATCGTGCGAGCTTGTTAAGCGCCTTGACAGAGACTCGGCAGGGCTGGAGTTTGGATCTGCAGTGCGAGTCTCTGGTCCCCGGCCAAGCGGAAGGTCTGCTTCTCGGCGGATGTCTGACTCTTGTCGAATCGACGTTGGGTACCCCCTGGGAGATCGACACGTCGGGCACCATTCTGGTGCTCGAGGACCGCGCCATGAAGCCCTATCAGGTCGATCGCGCGCTCATGCATCTAAAGCAGGCAGGCAAGCTCCGCCATCTCGCGGGCATCATCCTTGGAGACTTTCCGGAGTGCGAGGCGCCTGTGGGGAGTGAAACCGTCCGCGACGTCGCGCGCCGTATTCTCGAACCTTTGGGGTTTCCGATCGCTTGGGGTGCGCCGGTCGGCCATACCTCGCGAGCCGTGTTGACGTTGCCGCTCGGCGTCGAGGCGAGCCTATCTTCGCACAATGGCACCTTGAAGATTATGGAACCGGCGTGTGTGCCGTGATTGTAAATTTCTTGCCATTTCGCGCAGACTGGTTTTTGTGGCAGGAGTCTTACTCTTGCTAAATCAGGAAAAGGGGTGAAATGGCTGCCGGCCTTACACGATCGCGAGTCAACCATATCCATTTGCTGGGAATCGCAGGCTCCGCCATGTCGCCCGTTGCCGGCATGTTGAAGGAGAGCGGTTTCCAGGTCACCGGCTCCGATGTGAATGTCTATCCTCCCGCTTCCACGTTGCTCGATACTCTCGGCATTCGTTGGAGTGAAGGCTACCGGGCCGAAAACCTCAAGCCTGCGCCTGACCTGGCCGTGATCGGGAACGCGATTTCCCGAGGGAATCCCGAGGTCGAATACATCCTCGACGAAAAGATCCCATACTGCTCGATGGCGCAGCTGATCGAAGACTACTTTCTACCAGGGAAAACATCAATCGTAGTGGCGGGCACCCACGGCAAGACGACGACGACGGCCATGCTCGCCTGGATTTTTCAGGTCGCCGGACGGCGCCCGGATTTTCTGATCGGCGGTGTTGCTCCCAATTTCGGAGATCGCAGTTACGGCTTGGGTGGGGGAGAGGAATTCATTATCGAAGGCGACGAATATGACACCGCGTTTTTCGACAAAGCCCCCAAGTTTCTCCACTATCATCCTGACCAACTGATTCTCACCTCGCTCGAGTTCGACCACGCGGACATCTACCCCGATCTCGCCTCGATCGAGCTTCAGTTTCGCCGCCTCATTAACCTGGTGCCCCGCCGCGGCCGGATCTGGGTGGAAGGCACGAGTCCAGGGCTTAGGGGGATCGTGGCGAAGGCCTTTTGCCCGGTGGAAACCTTCGGCCTCTCGCCGGAGTGCGATTGGTGTGCGGGCGATATCGCTTGGCACGATCAAGCGACCGAGTTTCGCGTTGCGCACCGCGGCAACGAGGTCGCCCGTATTCGCATGCCCGTTGCGGGTCGCCACAATGTGATTGATGCGCTGGCCGCCATCGCGCTTGCTTACGGACGCGGAGTGGAATGCGACTCAATCGTCCAGGCCCTTCGCACCTTTCAAAGCGTGCGCCGGCGCATGGAAATCAAGGGAGAGGTGGCCGGGGTCCTCGTCGTCGAAGACTTTGCACACCATCCCACGGCCATGCGCTTGACTCTGGAGGCTGCCCGAACGCGCTGGCCTGGCCGCAAAATCTGGGCCGCGGTCGAGCCTCGCTCCAACACCATGCGCCGCAAGGTTTTTCAGGACGCACTGCCCGAAGCGCTGGGCCTTGCTGACGCAGTGCTATTGGGACCGGTCAATCGAGCACAGTTGCTCGAAGAGGGCGAGCGCCTGTCACCAGAGGCGATCGCGGAATCGATTCGCGCTCGGGGCCGCGACGCATGGGCGTTTCGCTCAGCCGCCGACATCGCCGAGCATGTCGCAGACCATGCCGGCCCGGGCGATCTGCTGCTGATTCTGTCCAACGGCAGCTTCGACGGGCTGACGTCGAAGGTGGCGGAAAAGCTCGGCATGCGGGCTGGTGTCCGCGGATGAATCCTGGCCGGGCCCGTGGTGCGCTTGCCTTTCTCGCCTGTCTTGTCGGTTTGCTGGCTCCGCGTCCTGCCGTGGCGACCATACAGTACCGCGTTTCGCTCGGCGACACCGGCACGCATCAGTTCGGGGTCACCATGACGGTTCCGGTAGAAGGCAGAGCTGTGGTGACGGCTTTGCCTGCGTGGAACACGCTCTATCGCATTCGCGATTTTTCCCAGCGACTAGGGCCTGTTCACGGCCATTGCGCCGGTGACACGCCGGTGCCACTCGCCAGGCGTCAGGTGGATAAAGACACGTGGCATTTCTGGCTCGAAACTCCGTGTCAGCCGAGTGACCACAACGTGCTCGAAATCGAATACTCCATCGAATGGAACTCTCCCGGCCCGTTTAATTCTCAACTGGACTCGCGGCATGCGTTTATCAATCTGGCCGAAATTCTGATGTACGTTCCGGAGCGTCGAAACGAGGACGTATCTGTTCAGTTCGTTGATCTTCCCCCGGGATGGCGAACCGCCGCCGAGTTGGCGTCGGCATCGAGTGATGGCTTCACAGCATCCAGTTACGATCAACTGGTCGATGCTCCCGTCGAAGCCGGTCAATTTGAGGAATTCGAGTTTTCGCAGTCGGGAGGTCATTTCCGGGTGGTTATGGATGCGCGCTCGTGGAGTCGAACGGTCCTTGAAGACGCGCTTCATCGCATCACTGCGTATGAACTCACACTAATGGGTGGCCCGCCGTTCGATTCGCCGACCGCGGAATACACATTCTTTTTCCACATCGGTCCAGGGGGCGATATCGAAGGTGGAGGCATGGAGCACCGCAACTCGACTGCCATCGCGGCCACATCGGTCGACGCCGCCATCGCCATCGCGGCTCACGAATTTTTTCATACTTGGAATGTGAAGCGCATTCGCCCGCAGTCATTGGAGCCGGTTGACTACACCAAGGAGCAATACACGCGGGCACTGTGGTTCGCCGAAGGTGTGACCAGCACGTATGCATCGTTCACGCTCGAGCGGGCAGGACTGTGGTCGAAGCTTCGCTTTTACGACGACCTCGCGGCGCAGATTGAGGAGCTTCAGGCGCGACCGGCTCGCCGTTACCAAAGCGTTGAGGAGTCGAGTCTGGACGCGTGGTTTGAAAAGTATGATTTCTACAACCTGCCCGAGCACAGTATCTCCTACTACAACAAGGGGCAGATCTTGGGCGTGCTGTTGGACCTTGCCATCCGCGACCAAACGGATAATCACAAATCTCTCGACGATGTGCTGCGGCGCATGAACGAAGAGTACGCGCGGCAGGGGAAGTTTTATGACGATAGCGCCGGAATCCGCGCCGTCATTGAAGAAGTTTCCGGAGAAAGCTTCGCCGACTTCTTCCGCCGCTACGTGGCTGGAACCGAGGAGATTCCCTTCAACAACTACTTATCCGTCGCTGGGCTGGAGGTGCGAACCGTCGCCGGACGCACTTCGGTTTACGAAACCTCGCACGCCACCGAGCGCCAGCGTCGGATTCTGGATGGCATGCTGCGCGGCGCGACCGATTGATAGAGTGTTTATGATTCGCACTTTTCTCGTTGGAGTCTCTCTCGCACTGGCCGTCTTTCTCCTTCTACCCTGGCTCGTGCTGTGGAGCCTTCTCAGCGGGAAACCAGATCTCATGTATGAAATGGCCATGAATTTGATTCGCCTGGAAACGCGTTTTCTTAAAGTCCAGGTGCGCGTCGAAGGACTCGAGCATATCCCACCCCGCGCGTGCGTTTTTGTCGCAAACCACGCTTCCAATCTCGATCCGGTGGTGATGATCCCGACAATCCCTCGGCGGGTGGGAATCCTTGTCAAACGGGAGTTATTCGAGATCCCGATTTTTTCAACGGCCATGCGGCTCGCTCAGTTCGTCCCGGTCGATCGCGGCGATCGGAAATCGACCAGCGCGACGGTTTCAAGGGCAGTCGAGAACCTCCGGAAAGGTTTCGCCTATGTAGTTTTTTCCGAGGGGACTCGCAGTGCGGACGGCCGCCTGCGCCCGTTCAAGCCGGGTGCTCTTACGATGGCGATTGAAGCCGGCGTTTCGATTGTGCCCGTGTCGGTCGGGGGAACCCATCGCCTGCTTGCCAAAGGGAAGACGATCGTTCGCCCGGGCGAAGCGACCGTCCGCTTTGCTCCCGCGATCGATGCCTCCACCTACACAATGGAGCAGCGGGCAGAGCTACTCGGGCGAGTCGAAGCGCTTGTCGCCGCGGGTCTGCCGAGCGATCAGCAGCCCCTGTGAAGCTCGGCCACGTCACTCATAGGGCGATCCTTCGGGCACTGCTATACTGAGTTTCAATGTCGGAAAGACTCATTCACGAGGTCGTACCCGTCGGCCTATTGCAGTGCAATTGCTCGATCCTGGGCGACCCGGTGACGCGCGATGCCATCGTTATCGACCCTGGCGATGAGGTCGATCGCATTCTGAAGATCGTCGCTCGTCACAAATTGAAGATTCGCGCGATCGTCAGCACCCATACCCATATCGATCATGTGGGAGGTCTCGCGGCCCTGCATCGCGCGACGCAGGCGCCGGTCTTAATCCATGATGCGGATCTCGGCCTTTATCGCAACCTGGATGTGCAAGCTCAATGGCTCGGCATTCCGACACCCGAGACGCTTCCCATTCGCGACTTTGTCAAGGAGGGCGACGTGCTGACGTGGGAAGGCTTTCTGGTTCGCGTGTTGCATACGCCCGGGCATACGCCGGGCAGCATCAGCCTCGTGGTAGAGAGCTCTCAAGACAAGGCGCAAGCGGCTCCCGAACGCCGTCTGATCGCCGGAGATACACTTTTTCAGGGCAGCATCGGCAGGACCGATTTACCCGGTGGCTCATACCCGCAAATCATCCGCTCGATTCATGAGAAACTGCTTACGCTGCCCGATGACATCGTCGTCTACCCAGGTCATGGCGACACCACGACCATTGGTTCCGAGCGCGAGCACAACCCTTTCCTGCGCTGATTTCTACATAGTTCTAGAACCATCTGTTGTGAGCTACGGAACACTTCTCGTGCGCATGCTTTGACTCTCTGATCGGGGCGGATGATAATCGCCGCGGTCGTCCATGGTTTTGGCCGTGCTAAATCGTTCCGCAGGCGCCGAGGGCTGTACTTATAAACAACGTAGGCTGTTTTTCGGCGGTGCTTCTCACTATGCAGTCCGCGTAACCGGCGTATCTATCCTGCGTCGGGTTTTGACGCCGAAGTTGCATTGTCCAGGACTGACCGTCACGATTCCGATGGAGTGAGCCATGAGACGTTCCGACTTGGTCCGAAATTCCAGCAAGGGGAAGGCATTGCGTACATCTCAAATTGTTTTTGGTGAACGGCAGCATCTTTTGCGAGTGCTCGATTCAGTCGAGCGCAGCGCTTTGCCTGCAGCGCGCATGGATCAGGAACGCCGCGTGATCGAGCAATTGATTCACGCGCGCACGCAGGAACTCAACCGTATTAATCCGGGATGGGATGAGAAGGTCGGCACGGTTCTCAGTGCCGAAGTCAAGCCCGACGCCCTCGACCATCTTTCTCGCCAGGCTCCCAAGGAGGATTACTATCTCCTGCGCTTGATCAGCGAACATCCGAAAGTGACGGCCAAAACGCTCGGACGTCTTTCTCATCATCCCTATTCGGCGATTCGCGAAAACATAGCCCGCCACCCGAATAGCGACGCCGCGACGCTCGCCCGACTGAGCCGCGACCGCAGCCAGCCCTTGTGGTACCTGGTGGCTTTTAATCCCAATGCTCCGGCCCCGCTGCGTAAGAAGCTTCAGGAGCGCATGCGCCGCCTCGGCGAAAAAACCGCTACCCAGTAGCTCTGTTTTCTGTGGCAAGCCGATCCGGTGCGGGACCCATAACTAGGGACGCGGCAGAGCTGAGTAGCTCTTGCGGCGATCGGCAGGTGGAGTCACAGCAGCAGAGCCAGCATTCCCAGCCCAGCCAGCACCGTGAGAAGCGCGAACCCTTGTAGACCAGTCCGGCGGTCTGCGAAACCATATGCATAAATGCCTTTGATAAGGTTGTTGCTCGACGCGGCGATGATGATGGCGTCGCCGGCCAGAGTAACAGGGGTCAGCGAAGCAGTTGAGTTGGCAAGGCTTAGAATGAAAGGATCGACGTCGCTGACCCCCATAATCGCAGCCAAAGCAAACAGTCCTGCGCGACCTAGGTAGAGCAGCGCAAGGCGAGTCATGAATAGCATGCCCACAAACAGTGCCGCGAACAAGAAGGCTGCGCCTAACTCCAAGGGATTTTTCGGGCGGAGTCTTTCTTCGGATATCGCACCGTGATCAAGTAGATGCATCCACAGCCAACCACCGAGAAGAGCGATGGCGGCAAGCACCAGGAACGGCCCCCAGAGGCGTTCGAGCAGTTGGCGATTGAAAATGAGCAAGAGCGCGAGCAGACGCAGGTACATCACACCGGAGGCAGTCAGGATCGAGCCCGCGTAGAGATGCGGGCGTGACTGTTCCCGGGCCCTTTTGGCGAGCACTAGCGTCGTGAGGGTTGAAGAATACGCACCTCCGAGCAGCGCCGCCAGCAGAAGCCCACCGCGTCCTTCCGTCCATAGCTGCAAAAGGTAGCTACCATACGAGATAGCGCTTACTGCGACGACGACCAACCATGTGTGGAAAGGATTGAAGCCAAACGTGCCAAACGTCCGGTTCGGCACGATGGGCAGGATCACCGCCGTCAGCAGCAGAAACTTCGCAAAGGTCAGGATGTCATCACCGGGCATTCTCTTGGCAAGGCTCTCAAGGGCCGTCTTGAGCTCGAGCAGTGCCACGCCGAGCACGGTGAGAGTAACGGCTACCCAATACTTCTCGCTCCAGACGAGCGCTCCAACGACATAGGTGACCAAGCCAGACAGCTCCGTGGTCATTCCGGCCAGCGCCACACCCTCCAGCTTGTGTCGGTAGGACTGCCAGAGAAACGCGCCGACGACGGCGAATCCGACGGCGGGCAGAACGAGGTTTCCCGCTGAAAGCAGACAGAGCGCGTAGCCGAGCAGGCCGAGCAGCGGGAAAGTGCGGACTCCGCCAAATCGATACTGTTCCGACGTCACCTTTTGCTCTTCGCGCTCAAGACCGATCAGGAAAGAAAGGAAAAGTACCAAGACGATCTGTGCGGCGTCCTTGGGGACGAATTGAATCAAGTTATTTCCCATAAGTGCGGCGCGTCGGTTGAGCTAAGTAGCCGCTTTACACAGCGCAGTATCAGATTTCCTTCGCTGAGTCCATGCCGAAGTAAGTTTCGCGGCCCAAGGGCTCGTCAAAGACGAGAGGGGGACTGTTTCTTGACCTGGCGGATCGGCCTAGTTGGCCGTCGGAAGCGCAAGCTTTGAGGTGATCTCGCGGACGTAGTTCTGCGTCTCGGGGAAGGGAGGCACGCCACCGTATCGGTCGACGATTTCCGGGCCCGCGTTGTAAGCCGCTAGCGCCAGTGGCAGATTCCCGCGATATTTTGCGAGAAGGTCCTTTAGGTAGTGCGTACCACCATCGATATTCTGCGCTGGATCGAATACGTCCGCCACGGCATAATGCGCCGCGGTCGTCGGCAGCAACTGCATTAGGCCCAACGCGCGCTTGCGCGAAACGGCCTTGGCATCGAAATTCGATTCGGCGGCGATCACGCCCGCGATCAGCTTTTCGTCGACGCCGTGCCGGACAGCGGCTGTGTGAATCAGGTTGGCGTAGCGCACGCCGAAGTCCACGTTTACGGGAGGTGGGGTTGGAAAAATGTCCTCAGGCTCCACATCGATCAGGTCGCTTGCGGCGATATCGACCGAGCCGCCGTCAACAGAAAGCAACACGCGGCTGCCCTTTACCTCATAGCCTGTAACGTGCAATCTTGCGCCCGAACGCAGTACAGCATAGTCCCCCTGCGCCGGCTTGGTCACAGACAATAGCGCTGTAGCGGCGAGCAATACTCCGACGATGCGGTGGCGCGATGTCATCATGCCTATCGTTGACTCGGAATCATTTGCTTGCTAGATGCCGCTCGCTGCGTCCCTAGACAAGTGACAGCTGCACGCTCCTCGGGTCCGATCTTAGCTCGATGGCTTCGATGGTGGATTCGCGGGTGGTCGCTGACGACTCGCTGGAGGCACAATTCCATTCGCCCGCAAATAGACGACCATCTGCCCATAGTGGTCCATCGTGTGCGAGCAGTCGAAGATCACAATGGCGGCCGGAGTCCGCAAGAATGGCGTCGGCTGTGTGTTGATTGGCGCAAACGCGTTATCCGCATTGATCGTGGCAATCGCTTTGTGCCCGAGCTCAAAAGAGTCGCGCAGGTACTGCATGATCTGGGCCTTCGTCTGAATCGAATCGGGGCCGTTCTCGGCTTCGAACTGTGAACCAGGCGTCGCGGGCGTTTGACCCAAAATGGCACCAAAGAATCGGTTGTTCACAGTTGCGATGTGCTTTACTTGTTGCGCAAATGTGCGTACGCCCTTGAACTCTCCGTTTGTGGGCGCAAAGGAATACTTCTCCTCGGGCATGGCATCGGCCAAGCCGACGACCTCACGCTCCTCAATCGAAAGCTGGAAATCCAGGGTTGAGGTGATGTTCGGCGGCCCCTGGGTACGCCCCGTTGGGCCGCCTATCGGGGTGACTCCCGCCGGAGGACCCTGTTGCGCCGAACTTGCGACCGTGGTGAGACAGCCGGCAAGCAGCACGATCGCCACCCTTGTCAGAGCCTTCATGGCATTCCCCTGTCTCGAAGTTTCAAACGCGGAGCAAACTAGGCGTCCCGCAGCGCGTGCCGGTGGATCGCTTCGGCGACTCCGCACTCGTCATTTGAAAGCGTCGTCGTCCAACCGAACGACTTCAGCTCCGCAACACCATTATCCATAACTACCGGCAAACCGGCATATTCTAACATTTCACGGTCGTTCCAGTTGTCTCCAATGGCCATCACGTTTTCGCGAGGTATCCCTTGCCGCGCAGCCCAGGCAGCCAGGGTCGCGCCTTTTGTAACTCCAGGGGCGAGAACATCAAGCATTGAAAGGCCACTCTTGGTGTATTCGGTCAAAGCGAGCGTGTAATCGGCGCGGATATCGAGGCCTTCGAGCCGATTCATTGCGGCACGAATCGCCTCGCATGTGCCAATGAACATGACCTCAACGGGGTCTTCCCCATTTAGGCAATTGGCCAGTGGCGCGATTTCCGTAACCTGCTGGCGGTGACGGCGAAGATAGGGGCCGATGAATGGTCGATCCCAATCGATGCGCTCAAAAACGACCTGAGCCGTAGCTGGGCGGTCGAAAACGACGGCGCACATCGGGCGAAATTCCTCGCTGGCCTGCAGAATCTGCCGTGCGGTTTCAGCAGCCAGCAAGGATCGCAAATGCGTCTCTCCGGACATGGATTTAACCAGTGCGCCGTTGCTCACGATCAGTTTTGCGTCGCAGGGAAGCTCTTCGGCAATCAGTCTTGCCGAGTGAAACCTGCGCCCCGTGACGATGACAATCTCGATTCCTCGCGACGCGGCTTCCGCAATCGCTTGCGCGTTTTGGGGCGGCACTTGCGCCCGGCTGTCGAGCAACGTGCCATCGATATCCATCGCGATCAATTGGATCGGCATAAATGTATTGTATCGTGCGCGAGGGTTCTCAAAAACAGGCCATGCGATTTTGTGTCCCAGCACGCAGAAGGCTCAGCGCGCTGAATCGGAAGGCTTTTCTTTGCTGAGTGACGCAACGTACAGCGCAAAGGCGTGGAGGCCAAAATGGAACAAGCCCATAGCAAACCGTGCCAATGAAAATGCGTGGAAAATCAAGGTGACCGCGAGCAAGCGGCAGCACCATGAGGAACAAAGCGAGCCGACCAAGAGCGGTACCCACGCGTCTGACGCAGGACCGCTAAACCGTAAGGCGGCCAGTTTTGCGGAGGGCGATCCTTCCTCGCCATTGCCCTGCCCCTGTTAGCTTTGACAGTTGCCCGGCATTTGCACCGGACATAACGTTTTCCCCGCGCGAGATCGCTTCATTCCACTGCCAGGAGTGGTTCAAACCCGCTCTGGCCCAGTACAAGGAAGTTGCGTGGTCCTCACGCCTACGCTGATGGTCTCGACGTAGTTGTGCTTGCATGAATGTGAACTCCATGCTCGTCGCAAGCTATACCACTTCTCAAGAACGGCGCTAGCCAGATTGAGTTATTCAGGGGGAACATTGAGAAAAACTCTTAAGATAGTCGCTACATTTTTGACCATTGCCGTGTTCGCGTTGGCACTCCGAGTCACCCCGAGCTCTGGAGGGGGAAGGCAAGCGAGTGACACTAACGCGAAAGTGGACCTGAATAGTGCGAGCGAACAGCAACTAGAAAACTTGCCAGGAGTGGGCCCGGCTACGGCTAAGAAAATTATAGCTGGCCGTCCCTATTCCTCGGCGGGTGACTTGTCTAAGGCCGGGGTTTCCGCCTCGACCATCAAGAAAATCACTCCTCTCGTTACATTTGGCGGAGCCACCCCGGCCGCTACTATAGCAGCAGGCAAGGCGGTTGGGTCGGCAAAGCCAAGTGCGTCGAGCCCATCGAGCACGGGTGCACTGGTAGATCTGAACAGTGCGAGTGCCGCCGAGCTGAAGGAGTTACCGGGCGTCGGTGACGCGACAGCAAAAAAAATCATTGCGGGTCGTCCCTACTCCTCGGTCAGCGACCTGTCGAAGGCTGGGGTTTCTTCTTCGACCATCGGCAAAATTACTCCGCTGGTCACAGTAGGCCAGGGAGCTACAACTAGAGCGCCGTCGCCTACGGCCTCTTCTCCGAACCCACCGGCTTCGAAGGCCTCCGCGCCAGCTGCGCCATCTGCGGAAGCCCCGACGCCCTCCGCCCCGTCAGCGAAGGCTCCGGCGTCCGCGCAAGGGGCGCCCGGCAATGGAATGGTTTGGGTGAACACCGAGACAGGGGTCTATCACAAAGAGGGGTCACGGTACTACGGCAAGACAAAACAGGGCAAGTACATGTCAGAGGCTGACGCGGTGAATGCGGGTTACCGTGCGGCCAAGAATAACGAATAAGAAATCACAGGAAAGGAGCGAAGTGATGACCAATAGGAAGCGGAGTCTCGCAGTTTGCAGCATTCTGGTTTGCACGCTCGTAGCTCTGGCAGGGTGGATGGGAATCCCGACGACACATGCGGCGGGTGGAGGCGGTGTCGCACAGTCGAAGAGCGCGACTGCACCCGCTGCGACTGACCTGGTTGACATCAACTCAGCTACCAAAGAGCAACTGGATGCACTGCCAGGTATCGGGGCGGCCTACTCGCAGAAGATCATCGACGGGCGGCCGTATAAGGCAAAAACGGACCTCGTCAAAAAGAAAATAATCCCGCAGTCGACTTACGACAAAATTTCCAAACTCATTATCGCAAAACAGCCAGCGAAATAGATTTGATGAGAGGCGCAAGGCCTCTCTACATGAAGATCTTCGACGCGAACAAAGACAAACTTTCCGACCCCGACCGGATCAAGGCCGGCATGAATCTCTTGATTCCATAGTTTTCGAGCTTAGGGACCGTAGCTTGGAGGAAAGACATGACTTGGACAGATAAGCTGGGAAGTCTGCTGAAGCAGTATACATCTGGGGGAGCAGCAGCCGCGCCCGCGCCGGACGTTCACGCCCACTTCGATCAGGTGGCTCAAGAGGCTCCCGCCAGTGTGATCGCCGAAGGCCTCACGGCTGCATTTAATTCGGACAAAACGCCTGCTTTTGGCCAAATGCTTACAACGCTGTTCAACAATTCGAATGGGGATCAGAAAGCGGGCGTGATTAATCAGCTGCTGTCTTCGGTGCCGGCCAGCGCTTTGACACAGATTTTATCGAGCGTCGGACTTGCGACGCTGGCAGGAGGGGGCAAGACACAGCTGACCGCTGATCAGGCACAGAGGATTTCGCCTGAAGCAGTCCAGCAGCTTGCTACTCATGCCCAAACTGCGAATCCTTCGGTCGTCGAATCTGTGAGCAACTTTTACGCGCAGCATTCAACACTCATCAAGACCCTCGGCGGAACTGCTTTGACGGTTGCTCTGGCGAAGGTAGCCGAACGACAAAGGCAGGCTTAACAGCCCTTCGAGGCGCAACGACCAAGGCGGAACGAAATCTTAGCTCGTCGGACAAACAGGCAACCTCATCCCTTACGAGGTTCGGGGCCCGGCGGTCGCGCTCCTACTCGCTGCAGTGATCGCTCGCATTCTCTCCGTCTGTCATCGGCCCCTCTTTCGTCGGCACTCCGTCTCTGACGGCCGCGGATGGGCATCCGATTCGAGGAATTGTCCTAGGTGACGAGACCGCAGGCCGTTGCGAGCGAAACCGCTTACAAGTTCGTACGGTGAACAAGAACCGAGAGAAGCTTGGTTGCGGCTGCTGTTGAAATTCTGAAGGCGGGGCGCTAAATTGAACTTTACGCCGTTCGTTTGGTTACGACACTGTGGGCGTGTAGCTCAGTTGGGAGAGCGCCTCGTTCGCAACGAGGAGGTCGCGGGTTCGAGCCCCGCCACGTCCACCATGATTCTTAAGGGGTTGCCCTGATTTCAAAGGTTGCTCTGCCAATTTTGTGACGTTGTTTGTGCCATAACTCCCCTCAGAAGACTCCCCTGCGAGAGCGTCCAATGTCCGGCGCAGGGCATGCTGCCGGACATGTCAATAGTGCCGCAGCATGGCCTCCGAGACGTGTCCCGCAATGGCCGTGATCGTCGCGTCTGAGGCTTGAGACTCGCACAGCCGCGTGATGGCGTGGTGCCGCAGGTCGTGAAAACGCAGCCCCGCCAATGTAGCGGATGGCCACGTGAGCCATGACTCCACCGAGCCGAAGCTCTGTAATTCTCCCTTCAAGGCGGTTGCGAGCTGAGATGGTCATAATGGCTTCGGATAGCTGCATCTTTCGACGCTTGTAAAGGCCCAAATTGTACGAACGCCGCCGGACCAGCACAGAGGGCCTGGATCCGCGAAATCCCAGAGATGAGCCCGCAAAAGTGAAGCGTTACATCGTTTGTCCGGTCACGGCTTCGCGAAAGTGAAACCGTACTTCTGAAAAACGGCACGCGCCTGTGGACTGGAAAGAAAGTTTGTGAATTCACGCGCGGCGCTGGGATTCTCGGAGCTCTTGATCACGGCGACAGGATAGATTACAGGGGAGTGAGAGTTTTCGGGGGCCTGGGCGACGACTTTCACCTTCCGAGACGATAGCGCATCCGTTGTATACACGATGCCTGCGTCCACGTTTTCCGTTTCCACGTATGTCAACACCTGCCGCACATCCTTTGCGAAAACCGCCTTCGACTGCACCGCGTCGTAGATTCCAAGGCTGGTGAGCACCTCTTTCGCGTACTGTCCTGCAGGAACAGTAGTGGGCTCGCCCAGTGCGACATGCTTTACGTCTGCACGCGCGAGCGCCTGGAAGGAAGAGATCGATAGCGAAGAGCCCACCGGAACGATGAGAACGACTCCGTTGCGCAGCAGGTCCCTCCGCGTGCCTTCAAGCAACAGTCCCTTTGCCTCCAGTGCATCCATTTGTTTGGGCGCCGCGGAAAGGAAGACATCGACCGGCGCTCCCTGCTCGATCTGTATTTCGAGAGAGCCCGACGCGCCGTAGTTGGTCTTGACGGACACATTCGGGTTCACCGCCGCCCAGAGGTGCGTGACCTCATCGAGCGCGTCTTTCAAGCTGATCGCCGCTGAGACTATGATCTCCGTTTTGCTCTGTGGCGCTGCAGCCGCAAAACCCACACCGAACAGCCATACCATCACAAGCCATAGGGTCAGCGCGAATCGCGAAGAGCGAGAAATCATGAAAATCCTCCCAGATCTAATACTTCACGTCGAACGACAAGCGATCCAAGACGAGTTGAGGTACCCATCTGGGCTCTCGACTGAGCCCGCCACGGAAACGATCAGAAGGCGAAACGACAACCGATTGTCGGAGCAACATTGCTAGGGTAGAAATACGGGACGCCCGGGCCATGAGGAATGGCGATGGACAGACCGCCGCTCACGTAGGAATACGCAACTCCGACATAACCGTCAAAACGCTTGGTGAAGTGATAATCCAGGTAGAGCGACCCTTCGTTGAGGGTGCCTGAACAGGAACTGCGGTAACCGGCTGTGGGCGAGCAGATCGGCGGAACACGGAATGTGTTCTGCCGCTGTTGATACCAGGACAAGGTGATGTCGGTTTTGCTGTTGTAAGAGTATTTCACGCCCGTCCACCAGATCTGCACCAACTTTTCAGAATCAAGATTGTTGTCTTCGACCCCGCTCATGATATAGCCGCCCTGATCCGTGGCGCCAACGCCCAACGGTTGCTTCGGGTTATTCTGCCAGATGAATTCGTAGCCGAAAAAAAACTTGAACTTGTCCCACGTATACTTGGCAGCGCCCATAATGGCGTTGTTGTCGGTCACGATGCCATATACGGTGTTGTTCGGGTCGATCAGATTGACCCCGGTGATGGGGTGTGTATTGATGCTGTT
>CAYOXF010000043.1:0-39838 GCA_964407845.1 uncultured Acidobacteriaceae bacterium
CAGGCATCACTTTCCACGACGGGATCGCCATCGGGAAATTCCACGGCGTGATCATCCCGGCAACGCCCACCGGTGCGCGCATCGCCATCGCAAATTTGCTCGGCAGCTCCGAGGGCGTGACATGCCCGAACTGCCGACGGCCTTCTCCCGCCATCAAATACGTCATGTCGATGGCTTCCTGCACGTCACCACGAGCTTCCGGCAAAATCTTGCCCATCTCACGCGTCATGTCGCGCGCGTAGTCTTCCTTGCGCTCCACAAGAATTTCCGCAGCGCGAAACAAGATCTCGGCACGCTTGGGCGCGGGCACGAGCCGCCACTTCTGGAAAGCCCGCGTGGCGGAGTCGATCGCATCCCGAACATCCTCCGCCGTTGAGGCGGGAAACATTCCGATAAGGTCCTGCTGATTGGCGGGATTGCGATTCTCGATGGCGTTACCGCCGTGCGCTTGGACCCACGTTCCGTCAATGTAGTTCTTAAAAACGGTGGGAGCGAATACGGTGGCCATGAGACAACCTCCAGCGCTGGATGCGAATTATATTACAACTCCGCTCGCCTTCCTCTCAGGCAAACTTGTGAACGCGTGTGTCAAGGCGTCTCAAAGCGACGGTAGAACCAGGTCTGAGTTCGATACGCTACTTCGGATCGGATTTTGTGTCGGAGGAAGAAACCGTCGTGGTGGCGTTGGGGGATGCGCCCGATGGTTGCGTGGACGGGTTCGGGGTTGAAGTCGCCGCGCAGCAACTCATCGCCGGTGTGGCGGGCGCGGGGGCAGCGGGCTTGGGCGAGCAGCAACTGGGAACTACCGGTTTCGGTGCTCCGACCCCTGCGATGTCGGAGCCAAGCCCAAGCTTCTGTAGAGTGGAAGCATCCAGTTTTCCGTTTGCATCAACTCCATTCGCCGACTGAAATCTTTCGAGCGCAGCGAGCGTGGAGGAATCAAATTTGCCGGTTGGGTCGCCCTGATAGTAGCCCTCTCGAGCTAGGGCCGACTGAATTTCCGAGATACGCTCCGGGGTGGGCGCCTTCTGCCCCGGCGGCTGGCGCTTGGCGTAGTGCTTGTGCTTGTGGGTGGTCGCTTTCGGCTGAGTGGAAGGCGACGGCGACGCGCTCGAAGGAGCCGACTGCGCGGCGCGAGCGCCGGAAGCCGTAAGCAGCCACGCAAACGCGAAAGACGCAGCAATGGTTTGCCTTCTTACCAAAGTCGTCGCCCTTTTCTTTGACGATCGCGAGTTCGTTTCTTGCCTGGGGATAGGCCCCTTCCTGTAATTATCCGGATTCTTCCGGGCGGCTCAAGCTAGGTGCGTCCGAGCGGCGCCTATCAGATACGGCCGGAAATGACTTGGACCTAAGGCTTTCGCGCAAGAGCTCGAACAATCTTCACGACAACAAATGCGATAGCGAAATACCACAGAAAGCTAAAAGCAATCAGGGAAAGTAGGTAAACGGTCGATTGGACCCGCGGCAGGTAATTCTGAACAGCGCCCGCCAAAATAGCGCCCATGATCGACCCGGGCAGCAAGCCTGTGTACCAGCCGATCTGCCCCCCAGACGAGCTCGGATGAATCACGAACACGGTGAGCGCCGCGATGGCTAGCCCTACCACGGCCGCAATCGAGGCCCACATCCCGTCGCGGGAACCAGCGGTCATCGCAAGCCCCCGCTGAGAGCCATCGACACCCTTTCTACGGAGCGCTCAGGCCCGCTTGACGCATCTGGTCTTCAGTCGCGTTCATCTCGCTCTCAAACGCACCCTGCTGGTTGTAGAGGTTCTGCAACAAGTTCGTGGTCATGTTGCCACCCCAGCGCGCACGCGGCTGGAGCAAGGTCGCTCCTTGAGAGGCGGCGTCGGCGTGCATGCTGGCGATCGTCAGCCGGGTGTCCGCAAGCTGATCGGAAAGACTCTCATAGTGCTCGACGAGCGCCCGTGCCTGTTCCTCCGGCGTCGCTGGAGTTACGGCGCTCACACGCCCACGGCCCTCGACCAAGATTCCTGGGGGCATACCGTTCGCTCGCGCCGTATCTCCAAGAGCGTCAATCTGCTCGAGGATCTCCTGGCGACGCGTCTCGAGTAGCGCAATGAAATTGTCGGTGGTTATGCCTTGACACGGCGCCACGATGTTGAGTCCCGTCTGCACACTCGCGCTTGCCGCGCGGAATTGGCGCGATAACGAGCTCGTGTCTGACAGCTGGTCCGACACGCTCGCCAACTCCGTTTCGAGCAGGACGAGCTGTTGCGCATACCATTGTGGGTTTTGTTCGGATGGAAGCGGAGCTCGAACTCCACTGGCTGTCACCTCCGCGGCGGCTCCGGGAACAACTGGCACCGCCTCGTTTGCCGGCGCAAATCGCGGGCCAAGAGCCTCGACATCTTCGTTTGTCCACACCTTGACTTGACGGTCGGGCTTGGGATGTGGCGAAGCAGAGGGGGTGGCGCCTCCCGCAAAGGCAATGCCCGAAACAACCAGAAGCAAGTTTGCTGCGTATACGGAACGCAAGGTTAGGGGGCCTAAGATTGGCATGGCCGCGGCTCCTTCATCTGGGACTGAATGCGCGGGGGGCCGGGAGTATGACACGGCTGAGACATACTGGCAAGCGGCCTGCTTGTCTCGCGCCCGATCGGCTATGGCTTGGCCGGCACGGTGCCGGCAAGGAACACACTCAGCACCTTTTCGGCATCGGCATGCCGGGCAATGCGGAACAGCACGTCGTCGCCGGGCCTGAGCTTCGCCATCTGCGCGCGGTAGTCGGCAATCGAGTTGATCGGGATGTGGTTGATCTCCACGATCACGTCGCCACGCGCGAATCCGACATCCTCCCCAAAGCTCGCGGGCTCCACCTGGGTGACCACCGCACCGCTCAGCTTTCCCATGCCGAGCTTACGCGCCAGATCGGGTGTCAGCTCCTCGACGTGTAGACCGAATTGGCTGGGCTCCTCGGACTGGTCCGGTTGCCCTCCGTTGTCCTGCGCAGATTGCGGAAACACTTTTGCGCGATCGGCAACGGTCAGGGTGATCTCCTTCGTTTCCTTGTTCCGGACATAGTGGAGTTCGACGGATTGGCCGATGGGAGTCTGCGCGATTGGATTCACGAGGTCCGCACCCGTATGCACGGGGCGGCCGTTCACATCGGTGATGACATCGCCGGCTTGCAAGCCGGCCTTCTCCGCCGGGCTGCCCGCCTCGACCGCCTGAATGACAATCCCATAGGGAGCACCCAGCTCTTTCATCAGCACGGGATTATTACTGTTCTCTTCCTGGAACGTGACTCCGATCGAGCCCCGCACCACTTTTCCAGTGGTGATCAGCTGGTTATAAACCGTAATTGCAGCATTCGAGGGCAGTGCGAATCCCACCCCCTCGAATCCTCGGCTGCCCGTATAGATCGCCGTGTTGATGCCGATCACTTCGCCGGCCATACTGACCAGTGGTCCCCCGGAATTTCCGGGGTTGATCGCCGCGTCGGTCTGGATGAAACGCTGAAACTGATGGCCGACGTTGGAACGATCTTTGGCGCTAACGATGCCTGCCGTAACCGTCGAGTTCAGGCCGAACGGGCTGCCGAAAGCGAGAACCCAATCGCCGACTTGCACGCCGTCGGAGTTGCCGAGCTTGGCCACCGGGAGATCGTGATCTGCGTCGATTTTGATTACCGCGAGATCCGTGTCCTTATCGGTCCCGACAACATGGGCGCTGTAATGATGGCCATCTCCGTCGAGAGCCACCTGGATCTTCGTGGCCTCATCGATCACATGGTCGTTCGTGAGAATGAAGCCTTTCTTGTCCACGATCACCCCAGACCCCAAACTGCGCTCCGCGTCCGGGCCGTCATCTGGTGAGTCGAAGAAGCGATCGAAAAAGTCCTGAAAAGGGTCACTCTCACCGCCTCCGCGCGGAGTCCTGCTGCCTGCCTTGGGCTTCTCGATGACCTGAGTGGTTGAAATATTCACGACCGCCGGACCGAGACTCTTGCTGATCGTAGCAAAGGCGCTCGAAAGGCTTACCGGGTCCGGTACCGCGAGCAGCGAAGCACCACTCGGCCCTTGGGCGTGCGTGGCGAGCGCGCGGCCGGAAATCACGCTACCGATGAGGATGCCGATGCACAGCGTGATCGTCGCGAGGAGGAATGCAAACGCCTTTCGGTGCCTTACCCAGCTCCATAGCTCCCGAAATTGAACTCCCATGCTCGTGCTCCTTTGACCGGCGCTCGAGAAAACGATTTTTAAGTATAGCACCCATTTCCGCGTCCAGGACGGGGTTGCCGCGTTCGATTTGCGGCGGCTGCAACGCCAAAACCAGGCGCATTTGCCAAGCGAGGAGGTCGGGAGTAGAGTTCTGGACTCCAAAGCCTTTCTTGGACCTAGCCGATGGGGATGGATGCTCCCGGAAAGCGGACCGAATGAAACTGGATTTCGGCGTGATCGACCACATCGACCGACAAAGCAGGCCGATTGCGGAGACCTACGACAGCCGTCTGAGGCTCCTGGAGCTATACGATAAGGCTGGCTTCCGCACCTACCACCCCACCGAGCACCATTTCACGCCGCTCGGGTTGGCGCCTTCTCCGCTGGTCTTTCTAGCGGCTGCCGCGCGCATCACGAAAAATATCCGCTTTGCTCCCTTGGTGTTGATCGCCACGCTTTACAACCCCCTGCGGCTGGCAGCTGAAATCTGCATGCTGGATCATCTCACGCACGGGCGGCTTGAGGTCGGCACCGGGCGCGGGGTGTCCGGCGTAGAGCTTGGCTTTTACAATGTCACCGAACAGGAAGCCCCCGCTCTCTACGGCGAGGCGATGGCGGTGCTGATGGCCGCGCTCACTCAAGATGTCGTCGACTATCACGGGAAGTACTTCAACTTTCGGAATGTGCCAATTGAACTGAAGCCCCTGCAGCGGCCCCATCCCCCGATGTGGTACGCCACGAACAGCCCCGAGAGCGCCAAGCGTCTGGGGCAGCAGAACATCAACATGGCATCGCTTCTTGCGGCACCGGAGGCACGGGCCGTGATCGACGCCTTCAAGGATTCGTGGAATAAAGCGCACGGCGGCAAAGCCATGAAGATGCCCAAGGTAGGCATCGCGCGAAACGTCTACGTAGCGGAGACCGAGCGCGAGGCGGAGGAGCGCGGAAAGTTCGGTTCTAAAGGCTTCTACGAAAGCCTCGTTTATCTCTGGCGCAAATACAACGCTTCACACGTAAGCCTCGAAGAGGTGCTTCGCGCCAGCGCTTCGACTCTGATCACCGGAACACCTCAGACGGTTCGCGCCCGAATCGAGCAGGAATTAGAGCAAAGCGGAGCCAATTACGTCATCGTGCGTTTCGCCTACGGCGACCTCACGCACGAGGAAAGCGTGCGCTCGCTTGAGCTTTTTTCAACCGAAGTGATGCCGCACTTTCAGAAATGAAGCGGCACCGATGGGTCGTCACGACGAACTCGAAAAGATCCTGCTTCTGCCGTCAGCAGGGCACCATTCAGGGGCAAGCGATATCGCCCGGCTTGCTGGGATGACCCCGTCGTACACCGTGCCTATCAGAAGACAAACCTGTGCGCACGCGCCAAATCAGGACAGCACACAGAGCAAGAAGGACCGAGATCACCCCACGCAAGGCGAGCGACTGGGAAGGCGGTTCGATCGGCTTCGATCGTGAATCGATCCAGGCCAGAGAAGGCTCGACGATGGGACCGAGAGCCAATGATGTGGCATGGGATGGAAGCGGGGGATGTGCCCAGGCTTCGGATTTGTCCTGATTTCCGAGAGGCGGAAGGTCTCCGGCTCCAAAGATTTCAAACTCCGGCCCCTCTCCTGCCTTGAGGTGGTTCGCTGCCAGGACCTGGTAACGGCTGCTGTCAACTGGAAGGATCTCGAAGGCTGCCGCGCGCGATGAAAATTTCATGGTCGGCGGAATCATGATCGCCAACTGCTCAAGGGGATATGCATGCCTTGTTTCGAACGTGGCATGGCCATCGTAGGGGAGGTCGTAGTTGAAGGCAAACCGGGTTGCCCCGGGCCGTAAGGGAAAATCCACCGCGCAGTGTCCAGGCTGGCCCGAAACAGGCGCCGCGGCGATCAGCACGCCCAGCTTCCCGGGACCTGCGGCGAGAACGGAATCCACCTGGGCATTTGCCGGCAGATACGCGTCGAACGTGTGCCCACCGGTCTCTGTCAGTGGCGGGTTGGATGTGTTGCGGATCTCATACATGTCGGAAACGTGAAGCAGGTTTCCTTCAACGCCCGCTCGGAGAATTTCGATGGTGCCGGTGACGTCTCGCACTTTCCGAGCGGTGTCGAATACGGCGATCACGAGCGCGTCCCCCGCCGAGGCGCGCTGATCATAGCTCACGCCCTGACGAACCACGCGCACGAGATATCGTTTGTCGGGATATCGCACAGGGAGGGTAAACCGCCCGTGGGCATCCGTCTTCGCGTGCGCTTCTTCGTCGAAGGACGGATCGAGCTGAACAAGGATGACGTCATCGCCGGCGGCAGGTTCGCCGCGGCTCTGATTAACGACCGTTCCGCTTATGTCGCCCGCGCCCTGTGCCACTCCAGAAAAGAGAGCCACTAGAGTCAATGCTCGGATCTGTCTTTGAACACGGAGCCCCCGCTTGTTACACAAAGAAAGATTCGTCACTGGATTCGATCGGTCGATAAGCGTGTGGTTACGGGTGCGGCCCGCCCAAACATGATGCCGGTCTCTACCTCCCCTGGGCGTCCATCCTGCAGGTACGGCCGGACCCTCCATTGGGAAAGTGCATCGGTAATGGCTTTTGCTTGGTCAGGGAAAGCGCTGAGAAAATGAATCTGCTTTACCTTCCCTTCCTCATCGATGATGACTCGAACCGGAACAGGGTTGAATTGCCGCTCGGTAAAAACGGGATCCACTTTCTTCAAAACATTCTCACCGCTGGCATAGTCCTTGATACACACGGGCGCCTCTCCCCCACCCGTCCCCGACATGAGGTCCGTCTGCGGCGGCAACGTTATGTGGTTCATCTCCGCAATGAGACCTTCCGCCAATGCAGGATCACGGCTGGTAAAGACGAACTGGACCATGTGGCATCGAATTTGGGTCGCCAGCACACGCCAATGTAGCTGGGCTACCGGCGAACCGTAATCAAAACGGATAAACGAACGGCCCGAGATTCGGACCTCTGTCGGTGGTTTCTCTATTTTGTATTCAGGCGGCAGATTTTCTGCGGTGTGATGGATCAACTCAACTACATTGCGAGTCGGCGTCAGAGTGAAAAAGAGGTCTTGGGCAGAGATCAAAATGGTCGCTCGAAGGGTCTGCTGGGACGTGTCCTTAGGCCTTATCTGCGCAAGCACATAGTAGCCACTGTCGGAAGGGGGCGGGCCGCTGTACTTTTCGGTCCAGTCCGGCGACAGAGGATAGGCGAGGCCGAAATACGGGTTGGTATAAACATGGTTGGTCAGACTCCCGTCCTCGGGAACGGGAGTTACCGAATCGCTGGCACTCGACCAGGCGCCCCTCACGAGGATCATGCCCGTCGGCAGCTTTTTCACCTGCGGATCGCGCCCGCTTGAAGCGCCACCCTGGGCACGGGCAAACAGCGAAACGGATAAGCCCAGAAGCATCAGGAAACGCCAGCCTTTGTCTCCTGATACAAACCAATACGGGCGAGGCACTTTCATGTCTCGCCCGTAAGGATCGTGACAACTCATCACAGCGAGCGCAAAAAGTTCAGCAAATCTTGCTTCTGCCCGGGTGAAAGGGTATCGAAGTTCTCCTCCACCTGCGTCGCTTCCGAGCCACTGCTTTCGTGGTCCTGAATGGCGGTGAGCAGATTCGTTGTGCGGCCATCGTGCAGGAAGAAGATACGCTGGCCCAGGCCCCATAGCGGTGCTGTGCGGAACTGGTCGCCTCCGGCACCGCCCTGCGATACGTTGTCCGCCAGGCCGGTACCCATGTGATGGATCTCGAGATCGGAAAATGCATTCACCGACGCCTTTCCAAGAGACCACGTGAAGTTGGAGGGCTGTGTAGAGTTGATCGTTGGGGTGTGGCAGGTGGCGCAACCGATGGCGCTAAATAGAGCCCTTCCGCGAGCAATCGAATCAAAGCCCCCCGGTGTATTCATCGAAGGTATGGGCGGTGCGAGCAGTCGCATGAACATTGCAAACGCCACGACATCGCTCGGTATCGAGGCATACTGCGCATACCTGTCCCAGCTACTAATCGTCGGTGCGAAGTTCGTGGTGTCCTCAGGGTATCCTGTTCCACTCAGATTCATACAGTTGGGGGGAAGGCCATGCCCCTGTTGTTCCTCTTCCGGGAGCGGCCGGTCTTGCGGGAAGATCTCGTTGGAGATACCCATTTCTACGTTGTAGGCCTCGCCCGCAAACATTTCGAGCGACTTATTCTGTGCCTTCCAGCCGAACCGAGAAATCGTCCCGTCGTTACCGTTATGATTGAAGGTACCGCTAATCCCAAAGGTATTGCCCGCTGCAGCCGTTCTGACACCCATCAGGGTGGAGTCGTCAAGGTTTTCAATTAGCCCCGCACCAAAGACCGGTGTGGGAATACGGAAGATGATGTCATTGGTCTCCTGCGCCAGCGAGAAGTTGGGTTGTTCCAAGCTGCAACTGCCTGCGTCGGCCCTACCCGACACCGTGAACAGGTCCTCCACTCCTCCGTTGGGGGCGCTGGTATCAGGGCTGCCGCTTGGGTTGAAGAAGAACGGAAAGCGCGCTTCACGCGTTGGGCCATTCGCGGTGATGAAGGACGGGATGGTGTTGGTCGAGCCACTCACCACGCCGTTGGCAATCACCTGGAATTGGAGATTGCTGGCGGGACCTGATCCTCCGACGCTCGGCTGCGCATGGCACCCGGAGCACTGATTGAGGTTAAACCGCGGTCCCAAGCCATTGTTGGCGCCGTTGGCGACGACCTCAATCTCCTGGAAGCGGGCCAGCCCATTTTGAAAGAACTCGAGCGAACCGGTGGGACGATTTGCTTCCACCGATGGGAGCGGGAGCGGGTTGTTCAGAGTGGCCCCTGGTTGCCCGTTAACCGCTCCGGAGCGAACACCCGGGTCGCTCTGCGCAAACGCCATATGCGGAAACAATAAAGCTGCCAGCCATGCCATAGCCGAGGCGAGCCGTGTCGTTTTCATTTCGCCGTCCTCCGTTCTCGAAGCAGACCATTGCGTTCCTTTGTCGCCCTTCCACCGCCATCCGCTAGCAATGAGGAAACCTGCTGCTGGATACAGGGCACCATTGCTCGAAGCGGTACATATCGAGAAGTGAAGATTTTCTACCACCCACCGCGTGGGGCTCACAAGGTGAAGTGGTTAGCATAACCGGTCTTTCGTTAGCATTTTTCGCAGTCAATGTGTTTCCGGTAGTGCGCCGGGGCTTGCGAAAAGCGTCGTCCAAACGCTCGAACGAAGCTGGAAGCGTGCTCATATCCTATGGTGTGGGCAATTTCTTTCACGCTCATGTAGCTGTTCGTCAGAAGGTGGGCTGCGCGCAGCAGTCTTTGTTCGTGCAGCCATCCGCCGATGGAAACTCCGGTTTGGTGTTTGAACAAACGCTGCAGATGAGAGGGACTCAGACGAACCTCCAGGGCCAGATCACGCACACGGAAGGTGTTCCCGGACTCAACTGCCCGCAGGATTCTTTGTACGCGTTCCTCCACAATTCTGTCTGTCACTGGCGGTGCCGCCCAGCTCGATATGTCTCGGTCGGTAAAGGTGACCTTTGCATCATCGCTTCCCACAAAGCTGACTCCAGAATTCAAAGTGCGCACCGGGACCTCCGGGAGAGAGGAAAGGGATCGCGCCCGATCGCCAGCTTGGCGCCCGGGCAGGGTGGGCCACCGATTCGAAACTGCCGTTAACGAATCTTGCGAGAAAAATACGCGCGCAGGAGAGCGGAGTCAACGCTCGCGAGGTACAGTCTTTGTACAGGCGAAAAGAACCGTCCCGACGACCCGGACGGTTCCTTGCCGATTACGCGGGTTTGCGCGCGGCCATCCAGAGAGAGTCACTCGTCGGCAGACAATCGAGCAGGGGCCGAGCGAGTGGCTCAAACCCCGCGCTGCGAAGCAACCGTGTGAGCGTCCGCGGAGTGAAGTAATTGCAGTGCCCGGGAAGATGATAACCGCACCAATTGAGGCCACGGATGTGGCGATTCCAGCTGGCATAGTTCGGGGTCTTGATCACAGTGATGCCTCCCGGCTTGAGCAGGCGGTGCGCCGCGCGCAGCCCTGCCAGCGGACACCATTCGTGTTCGATGTAACCGAACTGTGTGACCACGTCGAAGGCCGCGGCGGGCAGCTCTCGTTCCGCAACCTCGGTCACCGGCCCTTCGAAAATCATGGCCGAGGGCACCTGCCGCCGCGAAATCTTCGCACTGCGCGGGCTGAGCTCGATTCCCGTGAGATCGAAATAGGGCGCGGCGCAACCAAGAAATCCTCCCTCGCCGCAACCGAAGTCCACGAGCCTGCCTTCGCGCCGGAAGCGAAGGGTTTGCGACAGCATTCGGCTGTTCGTATCCGGTCGTAGAGGCCGCAACAAGCGCGAGAAATACAAGATCACCGGCTGTCTCTGCTGTCGGCGCCGAAACTCTTTCGCGTGTTCGTCCGCCCAATCGTGCTCGCTCGCCTGCGCCGCGTAGGAAAGATGGCTGCCGATAAATACCATTCCGCAGCCCGCGCATTCAACCATCTCCCAACCGTCCTGACGGAACAAGAGCCGGCGCTCCAGCCCGTCACACAGCGGGCAACGACGCGGTCTCGCGTTTGACGATGCGCTAGCAGCGTTCACGTTTTCGGTGGGCAACACCGGGAATGTGCCATTCTATCACGCGATGAAATGGCCGACGCCGCAGTCGAACATTTCTTGACCTTCTTTCACAAAGAGGAAGGCGCTCGATCGGGTCACGGCCGCGTTCGGACCTTTCTACCTCGCACCGGTTGGCCAACCCGCCGTAATAGGGAGCCGCAAGAGCTCAACATTCGCGAAATTTACAGCGGTGGCCTGGGTTGGTACATGATCAACACGTCCACGACGACGTTTTTGCTCGGCGGCATTAACTACAGGCACGAGAGTTACGGCGCCACCCCGACGACTCCTGCGCCCCACCGTGACCCGGAACCTACCGGGAATCACCGCAGGCGAGGAGTGGGTGCACAAATTCACCGGGGGTTACAACACTCACAGCAATTTTTTCCTCTATCCCGATTTGAGCGGCCTCAGTCAATACCGATCTGCTCTCAATGCCGGATGGACCGTGAGCGTCAGCGACCGCTCCGTCACCAACCCACCGGTTCGCAATACCAAATCGAACGACGCGATCCTTTCAACGGGCCTAAACATCTCTTTCAGCCAATGAGGTCGATACAACGGAACCGAGGTTGGGCGTACCCGAATCGGCCAAGCTGGTTTAGAATGAGAAACACATGGCTTCATCGGGCGCGACAAATTTCGTACACCTGCATCTGCACACGGACTATTCCCTTCTCGACGGTGCCTGTGAAATCGGCGAGCTCACAGCGGAAGCGGCGCGTCGTGGGATGCCCGCCGTTGCCGTTACCGACCACGGCAATCTGTTCGCCGCCGCGAACTTCTACCACCAGGCTACCACGCACGGGGTAAAGCCGATCATTGGCTGCGAAGTATACGTCGCGCCGGATAGTCACAAGAATCGTGGCGCCGACGCGGAGCGATCGAACCATCTGGTTCTGCTCTGCGAAAACGAACAGGGCTACCGAAACCTGATTCAGCTCGTGTCCACCGGCTTTCTGGACGGCTTCTACTACAAACCGCGCGTCGATCATGAGCTGCTGGCACAACACAGCCGGGGATTGATCGCGCTTTCCGCATGCCTGCGCGGTGAAGTCGCCGATGCCCTGCTCGGAGAAAAATACGACCAGGCGCGCGCCAACGCCTACCGCCTGCGCGATATCTTCGGAAAAGGAAACTTTTTCTTGGAGGTGCAGGATCAGGGCCTGGAGATCGAGCCACGCATCAACCGCGATCTCGTGAAGCTCTCACGGGAAAGCGGCATTCCGCTCGTCGCTACGAACGACTGCCACTACTTGACCAAGTCGGATGCGCATGCCCAGGAAGTCCTCATGTGCATCCAGACAGGCAAGACCATGAGTGACAGTCAGCGGATGAAGTTCGCAACCGACCAGTTCTATTTCAAGACGGCGGAGGAGATGGCGCAGGTCTTTCGCGAACTCCCGGATGCGATCGCGCGCACAGTCGCCATTGCCGAGCGATGCAACGTGAAGATTCAGCGCGTAAGCAATCCTTTCCCCGAGTTCAAGGTACCGTCAGGCGAGACCACGGATTCGTATTTCGAAAAGGTCGCGCGCGAGGGTTTCGCCTCCCGGGTGCCGCAGCTGGAGCGCCTGGCGGCACAAAAACAGCTGCGGCATTCGCTCGCCGAGTACGAGCGGCGCCTCACCGACGAGATCCGGATGATTCAGAAGATGCGGTTCGCTGGATATTTTCTGATCGTTTGGGATTTCATTCGCTATGCGCGTTCCCAGGGGGTCCCGGTGGGACCGGGGCGAGGATCGGCTGCGGGAAGCCTGGCGAGCTACGCGCTCAAGATCACCGATGTCGATCCATTGCAATATGACCTGCTATTTGAACGCTTCCTTAACCCCGAACGCATATCCATGCCGGACATCGACATCGATTTCTGCATGCGGCGGAGGGGTGAAGTGATCGATTACGTCCACAAGACGTATGGCGAAAAAAGCGTCGCGCAGATCATCACCTTTGGAACCATGGCCGCAAAGGCGGTCCTCAAAGACGTGGGCCGCGCGCTCGACATGCCGTACGGAGAGGTGGACAAGATTGCTAAGCTGGTCCCGACCACACTCAACATCGAACTCGAGGATGCGCTCAAACAGACGCCGGCACTGGAATCGCTGCGCAAATCGGATCCACGCGTAAAGGAGCTGGTCGAGGTCGCCCTGCGGCTGGAAGGGCTGGCCCGGCATGCGTCGACCCATGCCGCCGGCGTGGTGATTTCTCCCCAGCCGCTGACCGACATCGTCCCACTCTACAAATCGAACAAAGAAGAAATCGCGACGCAGTACGACATGAATGCCCTCGAGCGCCTTGGTCTGCTGAAGATGGATTTTCTGGGTTTGACGACGCTCACGGTTCTCGACGATGCGGTCCGCTTGATCCGGCAGAACCGCGGAGTCGAAATCGATCTGGCCACTCTACCGCTCGCCGACCCCGCTGTGTACGCGCTGTTTTCGCGTGGCGACACGACCGGCATCTTCCAGTTTGAGTCGCACGGTATGCGCGACATTCTAAAGCGTTATCAGCCCACACGCCTGGAGGACCTCACCGCACTCAACGCGCTCTACCGTCCGGGTCCGATTCAGGGGGGAATGATCGACGATTTCATCGCGCGGAAGCATGGCAAGAAAAAAGTCGCTTACGATCTGCCGGAGCTTGAGGAAATTCTGTCAGAAACGTGGGGCGTGATTTTGTATCAGGAACAGGTGATGCAGATCGCCAATCGTCTGGCCGGTTTTTCGTTGGGCGATGCGGACCTTCTGCGCCGCGCGATGGGGAAGAAAAAGCCGGAGGAGATGGCCGCACAGCGCGAGAAATTCCTCACCGGGTGCCATGCGCGCAAAGTGCCCGGCAAGAAGGCGGAGAAGATCTTCGACCTCATGGCCGAGTTCGCGGGCTATGGCTTCAACAAATCGCATTCTTGCGCCTACGCCCTGCTCGCTTACGAGACGGCGTGGCTCAAGACCCATTATCCGGTCGAGTTCATGGCCGCGATGCTCACGTCGGAAACGGGCAATTCCGAAAAGGTCGTGAAGTACATCAACGAGGCGCGCAGCATGGGCATCACCGTGCTTCCGCCGGATGTGAATTCAAGCGATCTGGATTTCACACCGGTCGGCGACAGCATCCGTTTCGGGCTGGCGGCGATCAAAAACGTCGGCGAAAACACCGTGAAGGGAATCTTGGCGGCCCGCGAAATGCTGGGGCGCTTCACGCACTTCTTCCAGTTCTGCGAGGCGGTCGATACGCGACTAATGAACAAACGCGTTCTCGAAAGCCTCGTGCGCTCGGGAGCGCTCGACGGCTTGGGCGCACACCGTGCGCAGATGATGGCGATGATCGATCGGGCGATCGAGCGCGCGCAGAAACTCCAACGCGCCAAGGACAGTGGCCAGCATGGCCTGTTTGGGGGCACGGAGGCCGCGACCCCGGCTGCTTCGGAAACCCTTTCCGAAGTGGACCCGTGGCCCGAGCACGAGCTTTTGGCAGCCGAATACTCGACGCTCGGCTTTTTCATCTCCGGGCATCCGCTCGATAAGTACGCGGGACGTTTAGAGGAGTTGCGCGCCGTCGAGCTCGCCACGCTGGAAGGTCGGCACAGCGGCGAGGAGATCGTCGTCGCGGGAATCATCGTGCAGGCCCGTCCCATGCGCTCGCGCCGGGGAGCGCGGTGGTCGATTCTCACGCTACAAGATCGCACCGGAGTCTGCGATGCACTGGTCTTCCCCGAAGCGTTTCAGAAGTTGGAGACGATCTTGAAGGCGGCCACGCCGCTGCTAGTGAAAGGGCGGGTTGCCGTCGAAGATGTGGGGACGCGCGTGATTGTTTCCGATGCGCGACCGCTCGACCAGGTTCGCGAGCCGCGTGCCAACGGCACGCCAAGCGTTTTGCGCGTGCGCGTAAACCGCAACGCGATGGATCGAGGCGTGATCGACCGACTGCACGAGCTGTTTGTCAGCCATCCGGGCCGCTGCCGGATCAGCTTCGAACTGGTCGAAGAGGACGGCACGGAGGCGACGATTGATGCGGGCAGCGCCGTCGAAGCGGACCGAGACCTTGTGGAACGCGTTCGGCAGATATGCGGCGGCGACGCCGTAGCCGTGGTGCAATGATGGACTCGAACGAAAAGCGCAAGCTAGCTCGGCAGCGTCTCAGGCGAATGCGGGCGCTCGTGAGGCAACGCAAACTCGAGGAGAAAGAAAAAGGAGCCGCGAAGGCGACGCCGGCCGAGGAACCTCAACCCAGAACGGCCTCGGCGCCGAGTGCAGGCAAGTTGGAGAGGGAACGAAACGAGCGGCGCCAGATGCAAATCAGCCAGCTCGAGCGCGATGTGGAGGAATTGAGCCGTTTGTCGGATCCGACCGATCGAACGGCAGGAGACATTGCGCGTATCCGACTCGAAGTCGAGGAGCTCAAAAAGGATTTTTATGCCCATCTGGATTCGTGGCAGAAACTCCAGCTGGCTCGTCACCCGCAGCGCCCCTATACGGATGATTTTATCCGCCTGCTGTTTGAAAACTTCAGCGAGATTCATGGAGATCGAAACTTCGCAGATGATGCCGCATTGATCGCTGGCATGGCGCGGTTTCGCGGCCGGCCAGTTCTGGTGGTAGGCAACCAAAAAGGGCGTGATACCAAACAGCGCTTGGCTCGAAATTTCGGACAAGCCAAACCGGAGGGTTATCGCAAGGCCCTGCGCGCCATGCGACTGGCGGCAAAGTTTCGACGGCCGATCTTGGTCTTCGTCGATACGCAAGGAGCGTATCCGGGCATCGACGCCGAAGAACGCGGGCAGGCCGAGGCGATCGCCTACAATATTCGCGAGATGTCCCGTTTGCCGGTTCCCATCGTGGTAGCCATCACCGGCGAGGGGGGCTCCGGTGGCGCACTCGCCATCGCCGTGGGCGATCGGGTGTTGATGCTCGAGAACTCGGTTTACTCCGTGATCTCGCCAGAAGGTTGCGCGTCGATCATGTGGCGTGATTCAACCAAAGCCGAAATGGCTACCGAGGCGCTCAAGATCACAGCACGGGACCTGCTCGAGCTGAAGCTGATTGATGAAATCGTGCCGGAGCCGGAAGGAGGTGCGCACACGGACTATGCCGCCACCGCGCGCTGCCTGGGACCGGCCCTTGCGCGCGCACTCGATGAACTTTCGCGGCTTTCCCCCGACGAGCTGCTCCAACAGCGCTTCGAAAAGTTTCGGCACATCGGCCAGTTCTTCGCCTGAGTTTCCGTTTAGATGACGGCCTTGCCGCTGCCGTTACGGAACGTCTTTCGATCCTGCTCGCCAGAGGATCAGGAAGGGGCATGCCGTTTCCCTTTCTAGCGAAGGCTTCACCATTGGAGGATTGGGCACGGGACGATCGTGTTCTGGTTGCTCGTTTCGTCCCTTGTCATTTAGCTTCGAATCAACTAGGGGGATTTATCCAATGCCAGAGGGCGAGGCGCCGTTGATGTCGGAAGTGTTCCGTCCGTACGAAAAGCTTGTAGAGATCACGATCATGGGAAAGACGTTTCTGGTCCCTGAACGAAATTCCCTTCTCCGCGCCTTTCAGTTCATCAGCCCGGAAACGGTTCCGTACGGGCGATTCTGTTGGAACCAGGAATGTCAATACTGTCGGGTGAACTGCCAGCTACCGGACGACGATCAGTCTCGTCCCATTCTGAGCTGCAAATTCATCGTATCGGAAGGAATGGCCATCTCAGATCTCGCACCGGAGCTGGTCGGATGCCTGCGCGCCAAGCTCGGTTTGAACGGAAACACTTCCTTGAACTCCCCGGACGGATCCAACACCCACTAAAACCACAATAGATAGCCGCCGTCCGAGGTTTGGCAAAACCGCAGCGAAAATAGGTATTTTCGTTGTTGCGCACATTTATCGCCGGTCCACCCCTGTGTTAGAATCCTCCCGGCCACGCATCGAAACGGGAGCTTACTTTGAAGGCCCAGAAAAAATTTCTGGTCGGTTCGGCTGTTATCGTACTAACCCTTTCGGCGCTCGCCTACGTCGGATATACCCAGAGCAAGACTTACTACCACACGATCGCTGAACTTTCGACACTGCCAGCTTCTGCGCTTCATCAGCGCATGCGCGTCTCGGGCAACGTGCGCGCCGGATCGATTTCTCATCGCAATGGCCGGATCGATTTCGTGCTGGAAGAGCAGGGGCAGGCTCTGCCCGTGAGCTACGTGGGCACCGATCCTTTGCCGGATACGTTTAAGGACGGCGCACAGGCACTCGTCGAAGGCCGCTTGGCGACCGATGGAGGGTTCGTTGCAGAGCAGGTGCAGGCAAAGTGCGCCTCGAAGTATGAGGCATCGCCGAACGGTGCCCCGACCCAGCCCCCGCCCAGCCCAACGCCGGGGCAATCGATGAATCAATCCGCGGGCAGGTCTACCGGAAAAGGCTAAGAGGGATCGCTTGGATATTTTTGGTTCGTTTGCCCTGCTGGTTGCGCTTGGGGCTGCCGTGTATGCGTTCGGCGGCGGCATCGCGGGCATTTTGACCCGGCGCCCCCTGCTGACGAAGACCGCACGCAATGCGGGCATGGCTGTTTTCGGCCTCGTCACACTGGCGGTCGCCACCATCGAGTACGGCTTTTTTACAGACGATTTTTCGCTTTCCTACGTCTCGGCGCACAGCAATCGAGCCCTTCCGCTCTACTATAAATTTTCCGCGCTGTGGGCCGGCCAGGAAGGATCGCTGCTGTTTTGGACCTGGCTGCTGTCGACTTACGCGTTTTTGGCCCTGCTGCTAAATCGCAGAAAACATCCTGAGCTTATGCCCTATGTGGGGGTGACGCTGGCGGGCGTGCAGATTTTCTTCCTAACGCTGAATAACTTCGTCACCAGCCCGTTTCGCGTGTTTGGCGGGGCCGATCCATCAGGCGCACTGCACGTGGCCCGGCTTTCCGATGGTAGCGGGCTGAACCCGCTTTTGCAGTATTACGAGATGGTGATCCATCCGCCGATCCTGTATCTCGGCTACACGGGATTCACGGTGCCGTTTGCGTTTGCGATGGCGGCGCTGCTGGGCCGGTACCCGGGTGAAAAATGGATTCATATTACGCGCCGCTGGACGATGGTCGCGTGGTGTTTTCAGACCGTGGGGATTCTGCTCGGCGCACATTGGGCCTATGCGGTGCTCGGCTGGGGTGGATACTGGGCGTGGGACCCGGTCGAAAACGCTGCACTGCTGCCCTGGATCACGGGTACGGCATTCCTGCACTCGGTGATGATGCAGGAAAAGCGCGGCATGATGAAGGTGTGGAACGTGTGGCTGGTGTTTGTCACCTTCATGTTGTGCATTCTCGGAACGTCGCTGACCCGCACTGGCGTCGTCAGCTCGGTGCACGCCTTTGCGGAATCTTCCATCGGCAGTTGGTTCTTCACTTTCCTCGGAGTCGTCTTTCTGGTCTGCCTTGCAGCATGGTGGAAGAATCGCGACTACTTGCGCAGCGACAACCAACTGGATTCGCTCGTTTCGCGCGAGTCGAGTTTCCTTTTCAATAACTTAATCTTGCTCGCGGCCTGTTTCGCCGTTCTGTGGGGAACCCTGTTTCCGGTGCTTTCCGAAGCGGTCACGGGAAACAAAATCAGCGTGGGGCCGCCCTTCTTCAATCGAGTCAACGTGCCGATCGCCCTGTTTCTGCTGTTTTTGACCGGAGTCGGCCCGCTGCTGGCGTGGCGTAAGACCTCTTACGACGCGCTGCGGAGGAATTTTGCTTGGCCTCTTGTGGGCGGCATCGCTGCGGGCGTGCTTGCCTTGGCCTTGGGATTCCGCGATTTTTACCCGCTAGTTTGTCTGATTCTTTCCGTCTTCGTCACACTGACGATCCTTGCCGAGTTTTACCGTGGAGGGCGCGTGATTGCTTCTCGCGACGGGACGAACATACTCACGGCGGTCGGCGAACTGACCATGCGCAACACCCGCCGCTACGGCGGATACGTGATCCACTTCGGCATGGTGCTGATTTTTATTGGCATTTCGGGCTCTGCGTTCAACCAAGACCAGCAGAAGGAAATGAGCGTCGGGGACGCCCTGTCGCTCGGGCCTTACACGATCCTCTGTCAGAATTTCGACCAGCCATCGACCGCCAACTACACTTCGGATCGAGCGACTTTGGAAGTCTTCCGCGACGGCAAGTCCCAGATGATGCTCTACCCCGAGCACCGGACCTACCTGGCGAGCCAAGTTTCCGAGACGATTGTAGCGGTGGAAAGCACGCCTCTGCGCGACCTGTACGTCGTCTACGCGGGGCACAGTCCGGAAACGGGCAGGCCGGTCATCCACGCCTATCTAAATCCCTTGGTGAAATGGATTTGGTTCGGGGGGATTGTGGTCGTTCTCGGCACGGGACTCGCGATGTTTCCCAACCGCAGCTCGGCGCTGGTACTTCGCACGGCCACCGAAAAAACTTGGGGCGAAAATCGCTCCCCCCAGGCCGCGACGGCCAGCGCGCCGTTTCTCCAAAGAACGGGTCATGATTAGCAGAGCCTCTACCCGCGGCCGATCGGGAGCGCTTCTTGCCGCACCCGTTGTATTGGTCCTCGCGCTTTCACCCTTTCTGGGGGCGCAGCAAACCGACCGCGCCAAGCGCCTCGGGCAAAGAATGATGTGCGTGTGCGGTTGCAATCAGATCCTCACGGCGTGTAATCACGTGGGCTGCACATATTCGCACGGGATGTTGAAGGAACTCGATGACCGAATTGCGCGCGGAGATTCTGACGAGGTGATCTTGCAATCGTTTGTGCAGGAATACGGTCCGACCGTGGTGGTCGATCCGCCGAAGACCGGTTTTACAGGTCTGGTATGGCTCGTTCCGATCGTGGCGCCGCTGCTGGCGCTCTACCTGGTTTGGGAACTCGTCCGGCGCTGGCGACAGCGCGCCACGCCCGCGCCCGCCGCCGAGCCCTCCCTTCCTCGAGAACTGCTGGACCGCGCACGTCGGGAAGCAGGCCCACAAACCGATGAGTGAACTCGATGTCGCCATTGCCTGCGCTTTGCTGCTGATCGCCACCCTAATCTTTATCTTCGGCGTTCGCCGGGAGCCTTCCGATCTCGCCCCCCACCGCACGAAGCTCGATCAGCTTCTCGATCGACGCGATGCCATTTACGACAACTTACGCGATCTGCGCTTTGAGCATCGCGCCGGAAAGTTTTCCGAAGCTGACTACGATGAGATCAAGCAGTCGCTTGAAATCGAGGCGGCCCGAGTGCTTGGAGAGATGGACACGCTGACGGGCGGTGCTCCCACGCCCGCTACGCGGCAAGCCGCTTCCGAGAAGGGGCGTCGCGCATGAGACGGGCTCGATGGTTTTGCGGACTCGGGAAGACCGCTTTTCTTCCTTGGCTCATGGCTTCGGCTTGCTTCGCAGGGACGGTGACGGGCACGGTTACCAATGGCACGACGGGAAAACCTGCCTCCGGTGTCGACGTCATCCTCATCGACCTTCAAGGCACGATGCAGCCAGTCGCGCAGACGAAAACCGATTTGAATGGACACTATGAACTCAACCATCCCGCTCTCGGCAATGGGCCGATGCTCATCCGTGCCGTGTATCGCGGCGTGAACTATCACGAGCCTGCCACGCCGGGCAAGACGACCGTCGATATCGAAGTTTTCGAGCCCAGCGAAAAGTCCAACGCATTGTCGGTGACGGCGCGCGCGATTGTGCTCGAGCCTGGTGACACGAGCCTCGTCGTGGACGAGGAGTATTTGATTTCCAATAAAACGCAGCCTCCCGTTGCGTTCTACAAGCCGGGGGGCTCGTTTGAGTTTTCCCTTCCGGCAGATGCACAGCTCGGTGATGTGGCGGTGGTCGGCACAAGCGGCATGCCCGTGAAGCAAACCCCCCTTAGCAAGGGTAACGGCGTGGGAGCGATCGATTACCCCTTCCGTCCTGGCGACAGCAGCGTCCGACTTTCTTACCGAGTTCCCTATCCCGACAGTCACACCTCGCTGAAGTTTTCTTCTCGTTACCCGATCAGTCGCGTTGCAATCTTTGCGCCGCCGGCCGTCGAGGTTTCCGGAAGCGGTTTTGCCGCCGCTGGGCAGCAGCAAGGTTTCAATGTCTTTATGAAGGAGTCCGTGGCTGCGAACACTGTCGAGGCGGTCTCCATAGCGGGCACAGGTCCTATGCCGCAGCCCCAAGCGGACGCAACCAACGATGGAGCCGGCGATGGCACACAGAATCCCTCGGTTAACTCGCGAGCCGAATCGGCTGCGCCGGTAGCAAGCGTCACCACCCTTCCGGCGCGGCTCGACAGCGTGAGATGGTATGTGGTGGGCGGACTCACCGCCCTTTTCGCCCTCGGCTTGCTCTATATCTGGCGGCAACCGCAGGTTGGGTTCGCTCCCTCACCCACCGAGACGGCAGTCCGAGTCCCGCCCACTGCGGAAGCAAAGCCGACGCGCGTTACCTCTTCGGTCGCGTCCCACGAGACTGCGCCACCTTCGTCGAGCAACGGAGCGGCGGCAAGCCTAGATCGCGCGGTTCGTGGCAGCCTCGATGAATTGAAGGATGTTTTGCTTCGCCTCGAATTGCGTCGGGAAGCCGGCACCATCTCAGAAACGGAATACGCGAGCGAACGGGATCGCATTCAACAGGTCTTGCGCGGCTTGGTGAAAGGTTAGGCATTGTCCGGTACGCTATCGGTTCGAGCGCCTTCGACCTCCGTGGTTACCAGCTCTGGCAGCACGGGCCTGGGAATATCGTTCGAACAAGTCGAAAAGCGCTTCGGCCCGATGTTTGCCCTGCACAGCGTGGTGCTCGAAATCGCGGCCGGAGAGTTCGTGGCGCTGCTAGGTCCGAATGGCGCCGGAAAGACAACTTTGCTCCGGATCGCCGCGCTCCTCATGAAGCCGACCAAAGGCACGGTGTCCTTTCCCGAGACCCTTAGCGACGACCAATTGAAACAACGGATCGGCATGGTGGGTCATAGCACGCTGCTCTATGACGATCTGACCGCGGAGGAAAATCTGGCGTTTTTCGCGCGGCTCTATGGCTTAGCGGACAGGGATGCGAGCGTGGCTCAGTCGCTCGAAGCCTGTGGGCTGCGGTCGCGGGCGGGCGGCTTGGTCAGAACCTTTTCGCGCGGAATGCGGCAGCGGCTGGCGATTGCGCGCGCCCTACTGCACGATCCCCGCCTATTGCTGCTCGATGAGCCTGCCGCGGGGCTCGATCACCAGGGTCTTCGATGGTTCACGAGCACGCTTGCGCAGTTGCGCGATCGTGGCACGACCGTTCTCATGAGCACGCACGCGCGCAACGAATCGCTCGACCTCGCGACGCGCGCCGTCTCGCTCGCGGGCGGCCGTGTCGAGCACGATAGCGGCAAGGGCGGCGACCCACGCCCGTTGCTGGCTCGGCTGCGATCGGAGCCACCGGCGTGACGACTGCGCGCGTCGCCGCCATTCTCCTTGCCAAGGAGCTGCGGCTCGAATTCCGCACGCGCGAGCTGCTCAACGCAACCATCGTCTTTGCACTCGTGGTGGTCGTGCTCTTCAGTTTTTCGTTCGATCCTACCTCGGCCGAATCGCGCCGGCTCGGCCCCGGTCTACTGTGGATCGCCTTTCTGTTTTCCGGCTCGCTGATGCTACACCCCTCGTTTGCACGCGAGCAGGCGAATCAAACGCTCGATGCGTTGCGTATGGCGCCGATTTCGTCCTTCGCCATTTTGCTGGGCAAGATGCTGGCGAATTTTCTTTTCCTATCCGCCGCCGAAGTGGTATTGGTGCCGGTGTTCGCAGTGCTCTATAACGTCTCGCTCACGGGAGTGCTCGGTCGTCTGGCGCTCGTCATCGTGCTAGGGACTCTCGGGTTGTCCGTCACAGGCACGGTCTTTTCGGCAATCGCCGCGCATGCGCGGATGCGGGAACTTCTCTTGCCGCTTCTTTTGCTGCCGATTCTTGCACCCCTTCTGATTGCCGCGGTCGAAGCCACGGCCTCGCTCCTCGCCGTCGAGCCCACGCTCGAGCGAGCCTGGCTCGCATTCCTCGCGGGGTTTGATATCGTGTTCCTTACGGCTTCGTGGGTTTTGAGCGACTTTCTCTTGGAGGAGTAAGAGGACTTCATGAAGGCTCGCATGCTCATCACGATCTTTGCGGTCGGGCTCGTGTTCTTTGCAGGCTACGCAGCCCTGTTTATCGCTCCGGATGAGCGAACCATGCATGAGATTCAGCGTATCTTCTACTTCCACTTGGGATGTTGGACTGCCATGTTTACCGCGCTGATGATCGCGTTTGTGGCCAATATCGGATGGCTTGTCGCACGTAAGCCGCACTGGGACTGGCTGAGCGTCTCTTCCATCGAAGTTGGCGTGGTTTGTTGCACAGCCGGTTTGATCACGGGGATGCTTTGGGGTAAACCCGCATGGGGCATCTGGTGGACTTGGGATGCGCGCTTGACCACGTGCTTCATCCTCTGGCTGCTCTATGTCTCCTACCTGCTTTTGCGTGGATTGATCGAAGAACCGGGACGGCGTGCGACTCTTTCCGCCGTCTTCGGCATTTTTGCGTTTTTGGACGCGCCGCTCGTCTACGCTTCGAACCGCCTATGGCGAACGCAACACCCTGCGCCGGTGCTGTTTGGCGGACCCAATTCCGGGCTGGATCCAACCATGGTCAAGGTCTTGATGATTTCGATGGCTGCGATGGTTGTGGTCACGGGGATCGTGCTCGTGGAACGGTACCGACTCGAGCGCTTGCGGCATGAGCTTGACGAACTGCGCGTGGCTTACGAAGCACGCGCCGTGCAGGCGGGTTCGGTGCTTTCACGAGCCTCCAGGAGCTGAGGATGCGGAACTTTCACTTCTTGTTCGCTGCGTGGATGGCGGTCTGGGCGGTCTTCTTTGTTTATCAGGTGTCGGTGGCCCGCCGAGTTTCCCAGCTTCGTGGCGAAATCGAGCGGCTCAAGCAACAGCTTCGGGAGAGCTAAGACCCGGCGCTCAGCGTGCCCGACTAGACGAAAAAGCCAGTGCCAGCGAGAAACTCTTTCCGCCGTCGCGCCATCCAACCCATTACCTAGGCGCTCTTGCCTGGGTCGTGTATAATGCAGGCAGGGTTGCGCCAGGAGGTACCGATGAAGAACTCATTTTCGGCTAAGTGGGTGGCGACCTTATTGGCGGCTTCACTCGTTACCCTGCCAGCAGCCGCCCAGCAGGCCCAGCAGCAAGCGCCCTCACAGCAGCAGCCAGCATCGGATCCTTCATCGCCGACCGACCAACAGACCGGTCAGCAGGCGCCGGCTCAGTCAACCGATCCGAAGCCGATTCCGCAGAAAACGAACCCGAGCGTCAAGCCAGGCAGCGAGGCCGACGTTAGCGCCATCGGCAATCGAAACGTGGGGAAGGGTCTTGATTTCTACTCGCTCGAGCGAGAGATCGCCCTGGGCAAGCAGCTTGCGCAAGAAGTCGACAAGACCGCGAAGTTTATCAATGACCCAGTGATCACCGAATATGTCAATCGTGTGGCACAGAACCTGGTGCGGAACTCCGACGCGCGCGTGCCGTTTACGATCAAAGTGGTCGATTCCGACGTGGTCAACGCCTTTGCACTGCCAGGGGGGTTCTTCTACGTCAACAGCGGCCTGATCCTCCATGCGGATGAGGAATCGGAACTCGCCGGTGTGATGGCACACGAAATCGCGCACGTTTGCGCACGGCATGGCACAAAACAAGCCACCAAGGGCGAGATCGTGAACCTCGCCTCGATTCCGGCAATGATTTTCATTCCCTATACCTGGGCCGGATATGCGATTTACCAGGGCATGAACTTTGCCATTCCCCTAACGTTTTTGAAGTTCTCGCGCGACGACGAGCGCGAGGCCGACTACTTGGGCCTGCAGTACATGTATAAGGCTGGCTACGACCCGAACTCCTTCGTGGCCTTTTTTGAAAAGGTAGAGGCGGACGAAAAGAAAGAGCCTGGAACGATCCCGAAGGTATTTGCAACCCATCCGCCGACGCCGGACCGCATCGAAGCCGTTCAGAAAGAAATCGCTACCATTCTTCCAGCGCGCGATGAATACATCGTGTCCACTTCGGAGTTCGACTCCGTTAAGTCCCGTTTGCAATTGATTGAAGCCAATGTCAAGGTGAAGGACAACAACCCGAACAAGCCGACCTTGCGCAAGCGCACCGCGCAAAACAAGGGTGGAAATACGACGGCGGACGGTGGCAGCACACCCAATGGAGGCGATCCTTCAACGACCTCGACGACGACGGATCAAAGCTCCGACGACAGTGACCGCCCGACGCTCAAGCGGCGCCCGGATGACCAGCAGCAACAAAATCAATAGAGACCGATTCCAACCGTTGGAGGCGCTCGATTTCGAATTCGGGCGCCTTTCGCTTTTTAGGGAATAACGGAAGCACCTAGTGGGCGTGTGTCTCGGCAACGCCCAAACGTTTCAGTCCTTCGGAGTAGTATTTCCGATAGAGGATGTCCCATTCCTCGCTACCTTCGAGGATTTCCTTCTTCTGCGAGCCAATCTTGGCGCGAGCCTCGGTGTCGATATGCTCCTCAACCTTCAGCAGGGCCGTAAGGATCGCTACGATTTCCTGACGAATCGTGTCGCGGTCTTCGATGAAGTCAACGTCGGAGCTGGATACGAGAAAGTCAATCACGCGGTGGGAAAGTCGGACCGTCTTTTCGCGGCTCAGTCGCATCTTAGCGGAGAATGAGTTTCCTCTCGCGGGCGAGCTGGCTTTTCACTCTCTTATACATCTCCTGATACGACACACCGGTTCGTCGCATTTCCTCCGAGTAGCGGCTCAAGATCTCGCGGGCTTCCTCATTCAGTCTGTCCTCGACCGTGACTTCATCGGCCATCACCTGCCGGACATGCTGGGTGAGAGCTTCCGGGTCCTTGGTTTCGATCATCTTGGCAGCCAGCAGGCGCTTCACCACTTCCTTGGCCATGTAGCCGACAAAATCCCTAGAGAGAAGCATTTCGCCTAGCTCCGCAATCCAACCCTAATTCAGTCTAGCGGTTGCATCAGAAAAGTTCAAGGCGGGTAAGCACAGCAACTGCAGGGCTTAAAGCACAGCAGCGGCAAATCTTGCAAGGTTCAGCGCGGCGTCGGCCGATCGGTCGGTGACGATGAAAACCACCACATCGGGGCTCTCGACAAAGGCAACATGGTTCTGGTCGAAATCTGCCGTACACAGCGGCTTGCCATTCGCGATTTCACGCACCGGTTCCGACCCGACCTTGGCCTCGCGCGGGCGCAGATAGAGGGAAAATTCGCCTGTGCCATCAGAGAAAACCAGATGCAGAAAGACGCGGTGGTCCAGGTAACACAGCTTGCCCCGAACCAGGCGATAGGGTCCGGAAACGATCCGATTCAGTGCGGCCGGTTGGATGGCTTGCTGCTTGGCGAGCAAAGCAATCTGCTCAGGATCGGTGAGCCATGACCTCGGCTGGTGCTCGATCACTTCGAGGCGGTGATCGGTTGCAGCGTCGGCATACGCACGGGGGAGGTGCGTACCAAACGAGCGATACGCGACAACAAGCAAGACCAAAGCTGCCGCGAAGCCCGCCGCCACGGCTGTCCAGCGCCGCCTAGTCCCGAACGCAGGCAACTTGTGCCCTATGGCTTCGGCGGCGATCAAGCCGCGGACGCGCCGATCGACTTCCGTAACGTCGGTCTCGGCAGCAAGAATCACTTCACGGAGGCGGGCGTCCAATCGTGCTTGCTTCTCGATTTCTTCGATACAGCTAGAGCAGCTTCGGAGGTGGGCATCAAACTCGGCCGCGCGCTCACCCTCCAGCTCGCCGGAAATGTAGAGCGGCGCCAGCCGGATGATGTCACGGCAATTCACGAGCTTCCCTTTCGGAACATACGGCCGATCGCACACGCCTCGATAACGAGTCGGCCGGAGCCAGCCGCTCCCGGAGCGCTTGGCGGGCGCGGCTGAGCCTGGACATCACCGTACCTATAGGGATGGACAGAATTCCCGCGATCTCACGACACGTAAATCCCTCCACTACCCCCAGAAAAAGAACCGCCCGATGCTCTCGTGAGAGTTCACCGAGCGCCTGGGTCACGGCCGCCGCATCGCTCAAACCAAAACTGCCCCCACCGGGCAGATCGAGCTCAGCTCCGACGTGATCGAGCGAGACAAGCAAAGCCCGGCTCCGAGCCCTCCGCCCCTGGGCATAGAAGCGATTGAACATGATCCGGAAAAGCCAGGCCTTGGCATTCGTGCCGGTCTGAAACTGGTCAAAGCTGCGCCAAGCCCGCAGCAAGGTGTCCTGCACTAAATCCTCTGCTGTGGGTCGATCACTTGCCAGACGCCTGGCCACCCGGAGCAGGCTGCGCGAGTGAGGCATAGCGACCCGCTCGAACTCGTCGTGTCGTCGAGTCATAGCCGTGGTAGTCCGGTCCGACGAAAAGGCAGGCTCGTCCTCTGCCTGCCCCATAGATACCACGGCCCGAGGTCCACACCTATTGTTTCATTTCGCCCTTTTCGAGCTCCGTCAAGGCGGCCAGGACCTCCTCGCTGTGTCCGGTCGGGTTGACCTTGATGAATTCCTTCACAATCTTTCCACTTGGATCGATGATGAACGTGTTGCGCGCAGCCACGGTTCCGAGTTGCGGCGCCTGTGGAATTGTCATCGTCGAACCATACTTGCTAACAACCTCCTTGTTCACATCCGACAGCATCTTGAAGTTCATGCCGTCCTTGGCGCACCACTCCTTGTGCGATTCAACCGTATCCACGCTGATGCCGACAACCACGGCGTTCTTTTGCTCATACAGCGCCTGGTCGCGCTGAAAGGCGTGCGCCTCAATGGTGCAACCTGGCGTCTGGTCCTTCGGGTAGAAATAAAGCACCACCCATTTGCCGCGCAGACTGTGAAGGCTGATCGGCGTACCCTCTTGGGATGGCAGCGTAAAATCTGGCGCCATGGTGCCGACGGCAGGAATAGCCTGCTCATCCGCTTGGGTTGCGGGCGCCTGGACGAACGGCCGCAGGAGTAAAACTAGCGCCGTCGCCAAAACCAGATACGATGCGGCTCGAGTAAGGAAACTTCCCGAATTCTTCATCTCTTGAACCTCCTCCTTGTCTGCGAATCGGCTTCTCCCAGATCGATGACACATACTGTAAAACGCTCCGGGACCTGTCACTCATCCCCGCATTGGATTCAGCCGTCACCCTGTTGGTTTCTCGGATCGTCCCGCTCCCTGCGAATGGGCGGAAGTTCTGCTATCCTAGCGAGTTGAACTCTGTAGAGTCCGACCTTGCTGAAATCGAGAGGGCGAGGAATGGTCACGGTGCGAACGTCGACTCCAACGGAACGCGACCTACGGCGTGTTTTTAACTTCAATCCAGGCCCCGCGGCCCTGCCTCTGGCGGTACTCGAACGTATCGGTGAGGAACTTCTCAACCATGGTGGCTCGGGCATGTCCGTTATGGAGATGAGCCATCGCTCTCCCGAATACGAAGCCATCCACGAGAAAACGGAACGGGACCTACGCCGCATCCTCTCCGTTCCGGACGATTACGCAGTGGTTTTCCTACAAGGTGGCGGCAGCGGGCAATTCGCGATGGTCCCGATGAACCTCTATTTGCCCGGTCAACCGGTCGACGTGCTGCACACGGGGTCCTGGACCAGCAAAGCGATCGAGGAGCTGAAGAGGCTTGCCACCTGCCGGATTGCGTGTTCGACCGAATCGGAAAAATTCGCGCGCATTCCGGGGAAGGCAGAGATCGAGCTCTCCCAAGAGGCTTCCTACGTGCACATGTGCACGAACAATACCATCGAGGGCACACAGTGGACCGAGATCCCCCATACGGGGACCGTCCCGCTGGTCGCCGACATGTCCTCCGACATCGCATCGCGGCCGATCAACTTCGGCCAGTTCGGATTGATTTTCGCCGGTGCGCAGAAGAATCTCGGACCGCCGGGCGTTACCATCGTGATCTTGCGCCGGGATCTGGCCGAACGTGCCAGCAACCGGACCGCGAAAATTCTTCAGTACAAAACGCACATCGCCGAGAAATCGCTCTACCACACACCGCCAACTTTTGCGATCTACATTGTCGGCCTAATGCTGGACTGGATTGACGCTGTAGGCGGAATCGCGGCCATCGAGACCAGGAACGATGCCAAAGCGAAGTTGCTCTATGACGCAATCGACGCCAGCCGATACTACCGCTGCCCGGTTGAAAAAGGCTCCCGGTCAAAGATGAACGTGATCTTTCGCTTGGCCGGCGGCAACGAAGCGATCGAGTCGAAATTCGCTACACAGGCCCAAGAGGCAGGTTTGGTTGGCGTAAAAGGACATCGGTCAGTCGGCGGTATGCGCGTTTCACTCTACAATGCCGTCAGCCTCGAGGCCGTCGAGGCCCTGGTCAGCTTCATGCGTGAGTTTGAACGCAAGAATGGTTAATAGAGGCACTCGACTCAACAATCCCCTTTCCGCGTTCCGTATTCTGCTCGAACAGAAAAGCCACATCGATGTGGCGAAAAAGCCACATATTGGCTTGACTTGCCGTCTGCTGCCCTTTATCGTGAAATTCCGTGAGAGCTGCAACAAAACTGGCCTTTCTTCCGCCTTCCGGAGCTGCTTCGTTTGCGCTGGCGAGCCCGAGACCTCGGCCCCACGAGCCGGATCTTGCAGGGTCTGGGTCCCTTCGAGGCCACCCGCCGCTCGATGAGTATTACAACTCACTTCTTACTTCCCTTGGTCCGCAGCACTGGTGGCCGGGCGAAACGCCGTTTGAAATCATCGTCGGCGCCATTCTGACGCAAAACACGGCCTGGAAGAACGTTGAGATCGCCATCGGGAAGCTGCGGGCGGAGGGGCTACTGTCGCCCAGGGCAATCGAGCGGGTTTCTTTGCCACGGCTCGAGGCGCTCGTTCGCTCTTCTGGCTATTTCCGGCAAAAGGCTAGAAGCCTCAAAGCCTTCTGTCAGTTTCTCCGCCGCGAGTACAAGGGATCGCTCCGGCGCATGTTCGAAACTCCCACGATGGAACTGCGGGAGAGACTCCTCACAGTCTTCGGTGTGGGGCCTGAAACAGCCGATGCGATTCTCCTCTACGCAGGCGAGCACCCGGTGTTTGTCGTAGACGCCTATACCAAGCGCCTGTTGAGACGCCACGGCTGGATCGGCGAAAGGGCCGAATACGAAGACGTTCGATGGATGTTTGAGCGACATTCGCCGGGCAACCGTCATTGGTTCAACGAGTTCCACGCGCTGATCGTGAATGTCGGCAAGAACTTCTGTCGAAGGCGACAACCGCTGTGCCGGCAGTGCCCGCTGGCACGCTACCTTGAGGAGAGCCGCTAGGATGCAGCATCCAGGACAGAAGCGCCGATGGTGGCTGATCACGATCTCGATTGTGGTTGTACTGTTGGCGGCCGCTGTCATCACTCTGGGATCGTTTCGGGTTCCGCTAGAGCCCGGGCAGAGAAACGCCTACTCCGTATTGTTCGCGCTCTCGACCCTGATTGCCGCCTCTCTGCTGATCTTCGCATCGATTCTGCTGCGCTATCTGGTCAAGCTTGGGTTTGAACGGCGCAGCGGACAGCTCGGCTCGCGATTCAAGGTCAAGATGCTGCTGGGCGCGATGGGCGTCTCGTTGCTTCCGGTGGTCTTCCTGTTCTTCTTTAGCTACGCGCTGATCAATCGCACCCTGAATCTGTGGTTCCCTCGCCCACTAGAAATCGCCAACGAGCAAAGTCAGACCTTGCTCTCCCATTTCGAGGCTTCCGAGTTCGGCCGTTTGAATCGGCTGGCAGCGGCAGCGGTCGTCAAAGGCTCGCCAGATGGTGCCTTCCTGGCCCGCAGCCAGTGGGTGGACACGTGGTGGGTTGTTGACCCCAACGGGAAAGTTACTGCCAGCGCTGGTGTGGCCACAGTGGGCGGCACCGGCGCCGATGCCCCAGAAACGCCCGCGGACCTGTCGCAGACGATCCTGCCCGAAGCCGTACAGACCATTCGCAGCGGGGGTCAGGTGTGGAAGGTAGGCGGACAGCTCTATCTCGCCGGCACTGCTCCGGTGAAGGCCGGAACACTCTACGTAGCAAGGCGTTTGCCGGACGATTTCCCAAGCCGCTATGCGGAGATCGAGACACAAACCAGCACGTACGTGGGTCTTAAGCAGCAGCTGCGAGCGTATAAGCGCATTCTTCTTCTGATTCTTTCCTTCATTACGCTGGTGCTGCTTTTTGTGACCACCTGGGTCGCGCTGTTCTTATCGAAGCAAGTGACGGTGCCCATCCAGGCTCTTGCCGAGGCCACCCGTGAAATCTCACGGGGGAATTTCGATCAGCGCATCGATGTTCAGGCGCAGGATGAACTCGGCACGCTGGTGCGCTCGTTCAATCGGATGACCGAGCAACTCGGGGAAGGCCGGCGGCAGATCAACGAGTTCACCAAAAGCCTCGAGCAGGCCATCGAGGAACGGGAGCGGCGTCGGAATTTGATGGAAACGATCCTTGAAAACGTTCCCACGGGTGTCGTTTCGCTGGATTCTTCCGGCGACGTCGCCCGCGTCAACAGCGCGGTCGTCACCATTCTCGGCGAATCTGCACGCCGCGCACGTACTTTGTCCGATCTACTCGGGGAAGAGGCCGCCCGAGCCGTGTTGCATCTGATGCGGCGCTCTCTCCGGATGGGCGCGGCGTCGCGCGAAATTGAAATTGCCGCGGGCGGGCGCCTGGTGCGAGCAGCGGTGACGGTCAGCTCACTGGGCCCGCGGCGGTCCAATCCCGGATTTGTGATTGTGATCGACGACTTAACCGAACTGTTGCAGGCGCAGAAGGCGGCTGCCTGGCAGGAGGTCGCTCAGCGCATCGCCCATGAGATCAAGAACCCGCTCACACCCATCCAGCTTTCCGCGCAGCGACTGCTCCGCCACCTGGAGCGCAACGGATCGGCACATCCTGGACTGGCGCGATCGGAATTTGAAAAACTTGTCGCGGAGTGCGCCGGCCTAATCGAACGCGAGGCCCAGACACTTTCCAGCCTGGTGAGTGAATTCTCGCAGTTTGCTCGATTCCCCGCGGCGCGTCTGGGGCCGGCCGCCGTAAATTCCATCGTGGAGTCCGCGCTCGGCCGTTTTGACGGCCGCCTGGAGGGCATTACTGTTTCGACGGACTTGGCCCCTTCGCTTCCGTTGGTCAAGGCTGACCCTGAACTGATGGGACAGGTGATTGCTAACCTGATTGACAACGCCGCCGAGGCGATGGAGGGGGCCGCCATACGGCGCCTCAGCGTCCTCACGCGGGCCGTCGCCGATGGCGACGCCGTAGAAATTGCGATCTCTGACAGCGGGCATGGGATCTCGCCAGAGGACAAAGAAAGGCTCTTTCTGCCGCACTTTTCGACCAAGGGCCGCGGCACCGGGCTCGGCCTTGCTATCGCAAGCCGCATCGTTGCCGAGCACAACGGCACGATTCGAATCGAAGACAACACGCCTGTGGGGGCGAGATTCGTCATGCGCTTCCCGGCCATCGAAGTGGCTGTGCCCACGCAGACCGTGTGAGGAACCGCGTATGTCCGCCAGCATTCTGATCGTTGACGACGAACGGGGGATTCGTGAATCCCTCGGCGCGTTGCTACGTGACGAAGGCTACGAGGTTGAGACCGTCGCTTCAGGCGAAGAGTGTCTTGAGCAGATCGCACAGCGCAAGTTTGACCTCCTTCTGCTGGATGTTTGGCTGCCCAATGTAGACGGGCTCGCTCTGCTCGAGCGGCTGCAGACGCTCGATGCCACCCCGATGGTCGTCATGATTTCCGGCCATGCCAATATCGAGGCCGCGGTGCGAGCTACAAAACTTGGCGCCTTTGATTTCATCGAAAAGCCTCTGTCGCTGGACAAAATCGTGGTCGTCGTGCGCAACGCCCTCGAATACATCCGTCTGGAAGACGAAAACCGCCGGCTCCGCGCCGAACTTGAAGAGCGACACCAGATTCTCGGCGGGAGTGTACCCATGAAGGCCCTCCGCCAGCAGATTGCGCTCACCGCTCCTACGACGGGCCGCGTCTTAATCTACGGGGAAAGTGGCACGGGAAAGGAGCTGGTGGCGCGCGCGCTTCATGCCAACAGTTCCCGCCGCCAACAGCCCTTCGTCGAAGTCAACTGCGCGGCGATTCCCGAGGAGCTGATCGAGTCAGAAATGTTTGGGCATCGCAAGGGCAGTTTTACGGGCGCCGGTGAAGACAAGGTCGGCAAGTTTCAAAAGGCCGATGGTGGGACACTGTTTCTCGACGAAATCGGCGATATGAGCCTAAAGACGCAGTCGAAGGTGTTGCGCGTGCTCGAGGAGCAGCGCGTCGAACCGCTCGGCTCGAACCGACCCGTGACCGTGGACGTTCGCGTGATTGCCGCGACCAACAAAAAGCTGGAGGAGGAGATCGCACGCAATGCGTTTCGCGAAGATCTTTTCTACCGCCTCAACGTGATCCCGTTTTACGTTCCGGCGCTCAGGGAACGCATGGAGGACATTCCCGTGCTCGCGGCACACTTTTTGAAAGAGTTCTGCGAGGCTTACGGAAAAAAATCAAAAGAGTTCACCCCGTTGGCCACCGAGGTCCTGCTGGCGTATCCGTGGCCAGGCAACGTGAGGGAGCTGCGCAACTTGGTCGAGCGGCTCGTGATCATGTGCCCTTCGCCCCGCATCGAACCGCACCATCTGCCACCGGAACTGTTTCGCGGCGCTTCCAAGAGTCCTCAAAAACCGTACGCCAGTTTGCAGGAAGCGCGCTCGGCATACGAACGCGAATTTGTGCTGCGCAAGCTCGAGGAAAATCGGTGGAATATGACCAAGACCGCCGCCGCCCTGGGTCTTGAGCGCAGCCACTTGTACCGCAAGATGCGCACTCTCGGGATCGCTCCCTCGAAAGTCTCCTAGCCATGACCGAGCGCACCACGCGCCCCTGCGGCTCGTTTATTCCTCGGCCAGCTGCTCGAGTTGACGATGCCAGTCGAGCTGGCGGACAACGAGGGGGTTTTGCCGCCAATTCGGCTGCACCTTGACGAAAAGCTCCAGGAACACGCGGGCACCCAAAACCGCCTGGATCTCTTTGCGGGCCAAAGTGCCGATTCTCTTCACCGTCTCGCCGCCCTGGCCAATTAAGATTCCCTTCTGTCCCTCACGCTCCACGTAAATGGTCGCTCGAATTTTGATCAGATCGGTTTTCTCCTCAAAGCTGTCGATCCGCACGGCGACCGCATGGGGTACTTCCTCACGCGTCGCCTGAATCGCCTTCTCGCGAATCAATTCAGCTGCGAGAAACCGCTCTGGCTGGTCGGTGAACTGGTCGGGAGGGAAATAGGGCGGCCCTTCCGGGAGCCGCAGAAGCCACGCGTTCAGCAAATCAAAGCAGCCTTCTCCGGTGAGTGCGGAAATAGGAAAAATGTCCGCGAAATCAAAGAGTTTACGATAGCGATCGATCAGCGGTAGCAGTCGCGGCTTGCTGACGCGGTCCACTTTGTTAAGCAGCAGAAACACAGGCCCCTTAAATCTCCGGATCCATTCCAGCGAAAAGCGGTCGCCAGCCCCGAATTCCACTGACGCGTCCACAATGAGGGAGAGGATATCGATTCCGTCGAGCGCCTGCTCGGCTTCGTCCATCATCTGGCGGCCCAGAACATTTTCCGCCTTGTGAATTCCCGGTGTGTCGACCAGAACGATCTGCGCGTCGTCACGAGTGAGAATGCCTTGAATGCGATTGCGCGTGGTTTGCGGGCGCGGCGACACGATGGCGATTTTGCGACCCACCAGCGTGTTGACGATCGTGGACTTTCCGGCGTTCGGCCGCCCCACAATGGCGACGAATCCCGACTGGAAGGGCATAGCCAAATTTTACGACAGATAGGGGGGTACTCGCCGTGCGAGATGAGAAATTCCGCTCGACCGCTTAGCAGGAGCTAGCCGGGAGATCCGGCACAATTTTGACGCGCAGCTCGCGCCTGCGCGGTCCATCGAAATCGGCCAGAAAAATTGACTGCCAGCGACCCAATACAAGCCGCCCGTTTTCAATCCACACGGTTTCCGAGGAGCCGATGAGCGAGGTCTTGATGTGGGAATCGGAATTTCCTTCCGCGTGTGCGTAATCGCCACGATGAGGAATCAAACGGTCGAGGGTCGCTTCAATATCGTGAGCGACTGCCGGATCATCGCCTTCGTTGATCAATACCCCGGCCGTGGTATGCGGCACATACAGATGACAAACACCCTCGGAGCAGCCCGATTCGTTCACCGTCGCTTGAATCTCGGCCGTAACGTCCTTTAGTTCGGTGCGACGGGAAGTGGAAATGAAAAGCGTGCGAGTAAACGAACCAGCCAAACGACGGGATCCAGTCTTCATGGCCTCCAACATGCCACGGTCCGACGACGAGATCAATCCACCCAGTCTTGGTCGCGGAGGTGGCCTCTCAGTGGGAAGGGCCTCCGGAGAGCTCGCGCACGATTTCTCCCACAAAGCTTTTGGCATCGCCGAAAAGCATCAGCGTCTTATCGAGGTAATAGAGGGGATTATCGATTCCTGCAAAGCCCGGATTCATGCTTCGCTTGATCACCATCACGGTGTGGGCCTTGTCGACATCCAAAATGGGCATGCCGTAAATCGGACTGCTCGCATCGCTTCGGGCGGCTGGGTTGGTCACATCGTTTGCTCCGATGATCAAGGCTACATCAGTTTGCGGCAGCTCGGAATTCACGTCTTCCATCTCTTTTAAACGGTCATAGGGAATGTCCGCTTCGGCGAGCAGCACGTTCATATGCCCCGGCATGCGGCCTGCCACGGGATGGATGCCGAACGTCACGTCGATACCCTTCTTGGTCAGGTTATCGAACAGCTCGCGCACCTTGTGTTGAGCCTGTGCCACGGCCATGCCGTAGCCGGGGACGACGACCACCTTGCTGGCAGCGGCCAGAATCCCGGCCGCTTCTTCCGGCGAGGCGCTCCGTACGGTCCGGGCCTCCTGCTCGGCAGCTCCCGAAGCTTGCACCTGCCCGAACGCGCCGAACATCACGTTGGTGAAAGATCGATTCATCGCCTTGCACATGATGACGGACAGAATAAAGCCGGAGGAACCATCGAGCGCTCCGGCAACTACCAACACCTTGCTGTTCAGCACGAAACCGAGCAGCGCGGCGGAAAATCCGGCGTAGGAGTTGAGCAGCGAGATAACCGTCGGCATATCGGCGCCACCGATCGGCGTTACCAGCAGCACCCCAAACACCAGCGCCACCACGACCATCAGGGGAAACAGATACGGCTGCTCCGGATTGATGACCAGCGCGATCGCCAGCAGCAAGGCCGCCCCCAAAACCGAGAGGCTGACGAAGTTCTGACCCTTATAGACAATCGGCCGCTGCGGCAAAATCTCCTGCAACTTCCCCGCAGCGATCAGGCTGCCGGTGAAGGTCAGCGATCCGATAATTACTTCCAAGCCGATCTCGGCCATTCCGAACCGGGAAACGTGGGGAACGCCGACGTAGTACTCGGCAATCCCAATCATAGAGGCCGAAAGCGCGCCGAAGGCATGACTGAGCGCGGTCCGCTGCGGCACCGCCGTCATCTTTACCATGCCGAGCGGAATACCGATTCCAGCGCCCACCACGAGCGCGATGAGGATCCACTTGTATTCCTTCACTTGTGGATCCAAAAGCGTGGCTCCGAGAGCCAGCGCCGCTGCGATCTCTCCGGCCAGCACCCCGCGCTTCGCCGTAACGGGCGAGCTGAGCCACTTAATCGCCAGAATGAAAAGAACGACCGCTACGATATACGTGGAGTCGATCAGCTGGATGGAAGTGGCGCTGGTCATGATTTCTTGGGTTTGCCCGCCTTGAACATGCGCAGCATGCGGTCGGTGATGAAGAAACCGCCGACCATGTTGCTGAAGGAAGCAGCGACGGCGATCAAACCGAGGATGACGGAAAGCTTCGTTTCGTGGCGCCCGGCGATGATGATCGCTGCGACCACCACAATCGCATCGAGCGCGTTCGTAAGCGACATCAAGGGTGTATGCAGCAGCGGAGAGACTCGCTTGATGAGCTCAAAGCCGACGAATCCGGCCAAGATGAATACGTACAGATTGGATAAAAAATCCGAAGGCACGTTCCCCTCCTTAGCTCTGGGCCGTCAGTGCGGGCAATGAAAAGAATTCCCGCACTCTCCCGTTCACAATTTCTCCGCCCCGCGTTAGTAGCGTGTCGCGCGTAATTTCATCATCCAATTTCAGGTTCATCTTGCCGTCTTTGACAAGGTGCAAAAGAAATGCCGTGATGTTACGCGCATACAGGGAACTGGCGTGATACGGGACCGTGCTCGCCAGATTGATTTGGCCGATGACGGTAACGCCACCGTCGACGATGGTCTCGCCCGCGCGCGTCAGTTCGCAGTTTCCGCCGCGCTCGGCGGCCAAATCAACGATCACCGAGCCGGGCGCCATCCCGCGCACCATCTCCGTTGTTACCAACACCGGCGCCTTCTTTCCCGGAACCACTGCCGTCGTGATCACCACGTCACTTTCCGCTACCACACGCCCGAGCAACTCTCGTTGCTTGGCATAAAACGCTTCATCTTGCGCGCGAGCATATCCCCGTGCGTCCTGCGCCTCCTTGGCTTCAATCGCCAGTTCCACGAACCGCGCGCCGAGGCTCTGCACCTGCTCTTTCACCACCGGCCGGAGGTCGTAGGCCGAAACCACCGCGCCGAGCCTCCGAGCCGTGGCAATGGCCTGCAGGCCGGCTACCCCGACGCCAATAATCAGCACCCGGGAGGGAGTAATGGTCCCTGCCGCGGTCGTCAGCATGGGCAAGAATTTCGGCAGCGTGTCGGCAGCAATCAATACGGCTTTGTACCCGCAGGCCGTCGCCATCGATGACAGAGCGTCCATGCTCTGCGCACGGGTGGTTCGCGGCATCATCTCGACCGCAAACGAAGTCACTCCCTTGCCCGCAATCTCTTCCACAACCTGGCGCGACCCGAGCGGCCGCAGAAAACCGATCAACACTTGGTCGCGCCGCATCAGGGGGAGGTCGGCTTTGCCTGTCCGGTCGTTCGACCCGTAGCAAAGCACCTGCGTGATAATGTCCGCCGTCTGAAAGACCGTGGCCCGGTCGGGCAGGATCTTCACACCCTTCTCCGCATAGGCGGCATCGGGATAACCCGCCTCGCGCCCCGCCCCTTGTTCGATCGCGACTTCCAAACCCGCCTTGTTCAGGTTTGGAAGGACCGACGGGACCAGCGCAACCCTCCGCTCTCCCGGAAAACTCTCCTTGGGAACACCTACGATCACGCCCTTCTCCTTGGAATTTCCTACCCGATGTCGAGATCTCTAGGGAGGCGCCAGAGGCCACGGAGGACGCATCCAAAGCGACCTATCATACACGCGCCAAGCCATATTTACACCGGAAGATAGAATTTACCGTTCGGATGGGTGGTTTGAACGGTCGGCCTCAAGCGGTTACCATGGAAGGTTGCATCGACGGCGATGACGGTCTCTCTGGCTTGATATGCTCTTTCGCACCTTTGTTTGGTTGGCCGCACTTCTGCTCCTGGCTGTTCCGGTGCCGCAGCAGGGAGTAGATGAGAGAGGGATGATTGAGATGGACGGCCAAGTCTTCGCTCCGGCCGATCCACGGGAAAAGGCAGAATGGACCTTTGCGCGCCTTCAATACGACCTGGGCTTTCAGTACGGCCGCTTTGGCTTCCGGCGATGGGCTGCCGACTACCCGAAAGCGGATCGTCAGTTCATCCGGGGAGTTCGGCGCCTGACTCGTCTCGAAGCGCGCTCGACCGAACAGCTCATTGACCTAGACACCGATGAGCTTTACAACTGGCCCTGGCTCTATGTAGAGGACGCCGGCGGCTGGCGCCTGTCTGAAAAACAGGCCGCGCGCCTACGCGAGTATCTGCTTCGGGGCGGCTTTTTGATGGCGGACGATTCGCATGGAGACTACGAATGGCAGGTCTTCGCCGACGGCATGCGCATGGTCTTTCCCGATCGCTCCATCGAGGATCTTCGGGACAAGGACGAGATTTTTCAGGTGGTCTATGACCTGAGCGATCGCGTACAAATCCCAGGGACGCGGTATATTTGGGGCTACCGCTGGCCCTACACGCCGGACACCGCCACTCCCAAGTGGCGCGCCATTCGCGATGACAAAGGACGCATCTTGGTCGCGATCTGCCACAACTCCGACGTAGGCGATGCCTGGGAATGGGCCGACAGCCCCGAATACCCGGAACACGAGGCTTCCGTCGCTTACCGCATCGGCGTCAACTACATCATCTACGGGATGACTCACTAGAGGGGCCTCCCACAGCCGTCGGCTGCGATTGGCCGGACCCCAGAACTAGCTTTTGCACCCGCCAATTCAAAAGTTCCGCTACGTAGAGCTCGTTCTCGGAAGGACAGGCAATCTCGTGAATCCACCCGAATTGCTTCAGTTGCTTTCCAGACTGGCCGAACATTCCCAGAACCTTGCCATCCAGGCTAAGCTTATAGATTCGGCCGGGATACGCGTCGGCACTGTAGAGCACTTGCTTCGGACCCGGCGTGATGCAAATCGCCCACGGCGCGCCGGGAGCCATCGTACCTGTGGTCGTTGTGGGCCTGCTGCCGATCGCCGGACGGGCGTCGGCGGGCGCGGCAACATCAATCGTGATTTGGCGCAGAAACCGTCCTTCGCCGTCGAACACTTGGATCCGCCGATTGCCTCGATCCGCCACGTATACGTTTCCGTCCCGATCGACCGCGATACTATGTGGTACGTTGAACTGTCCGGGCCCGTCCCCCGGCTCGCCCCAGGACTTCAACCAGTTTCCATCCTTGTCTAGCTTGGCCACCCGTGAGTTGATGTAGCCGTCGCTGATATACGTGTTGCCCGCAGCATCCCACGCCACGTCGGTCACTTGTCGGAACATTCCATCCACGGGCGCAAGGGGCGGCCGCACATGCCGGAGGGGGCCCGTCCCTTCATCGGAAGCCTCCTGCTTGCGCCCGAAGACCATGGCTACACGCCCCGTCGGATCGAACTTGATGACCATGTCGGAGCCCTTGTCG
>CAYOXF010000044.1:0-52497 GCA_964407845.1 uncultured Acidobacteriaceae bacterium
CATTGTATTTCTCGTGGAAAAGAACACCAGCGAAAAACCAATCTGTGAAGGAGCTAACCAAGCCCGCCGCCAGCACCGCCCAGAGAAAACGCATCCATTCCATCCGACGACTCCTTTCATTCAGAGCGTTCCGAATCAAGACCAGCCGGAGGCGCTGTGATAAAATGGCGGAACGTCACAGGCCCGTAGCTCAGTTGGCTAGAGCGCTACCTTGACACGGTAGAGGTCTGCGGTTCGAGCCCGCACGGGCCTACCATTTTTCGCCCCGCTCCACTTTTCTACCGTGATCTTCTACCTCTGTTCTCATTTTCCACGTACGAGCCACGACTCACGACAGTGTGGGGTGTTGTTCCCGAATCTTATCTCTCGGAAGAGAGAATTGATCATGATTTGAGGTGGTTAGCTGAGCGCAGCCATTCTCTTTCTTAAACCTGAGCAAGACGTGACAAAGGCTTATCAGCAGCTATGGGGAAACTGCACGAGCGCGGAGCGTTCTGTGCCAGATCACCTGCTCCTACTGGTTCCGCTGTGCTCTGGTTCCTCCTCCTGTGGCGAGAGACTCGCGCTGTAGTTCCTTCAGTGCGGCTTCGCGGATTTTGAATTTCTGCACCTTCCCGGTCACCGTCATGGGAAATTCGCTGACAATCTTGATGATTTCGGGAATCTTGAAGCGTGCAATTCGATCTTCGCAGAACTGACGGATTTGTTCAGGAGACAGGTTCGAACTCTCCTGCACTATGACCCACGCTCCGACCTTTTCTCCATACTTCGGATCGGGCACACCAAATACCTGCGCAGAACAAATGCCCGGACAAGTGTAGAGAAACTCTTCGATTTCTCGTGGGTAGACGTTTTCCCCACCTCGGATGATCACATCCTTCGCGCGACCCGTGATCGTACAGTATCCTGCCTCGTCGAGAACGGCGAGGTCGCCAGTGTGCAGCCAACCGTCTTTATCGATCGCGGCTGAGGTGGCGGCTGGGTCCTTGTAGTAGCCCTTCATTACGTGGTAACCGCGCGTACACAACTCCCCCTGTTCTCCGAGCGGCAGCGTTCGTCGACTGATCCGGTCGACAATCTTCATTTCCGTATGGGGCAGCACCTTACCAACGCTGGCGACGCGGCGCTCTATTGGGTCTTTGGGGGAGGTCTGCGTAATTACTGGCGATGATTCCGTCAGCCCATAAGCGATTGTCATTTCGCTGCAATGCATTTGAGTGAGGACACGTTTCATAACCTCAACAGGACAGGGCGCGCCGGCCATGATGCCGGTACGTAGCGAGTTCAGATCAAAACTATAAAAATCAGGATGTTGCAGTTCGGCAACGAACATCGTGGGCACGCCGTACAAGGCCGTGCAGTGCTCGGCGGCTACGGCGCGCAGGGTCGCGCCGGCGTCGAAGTATGGCGCCGGTACGACCATAGTGGCGCCGGTCAGAACACACGCCATGTTGGCCATTACCATCCCGAAGCAGTGGTAAAACGGCACTGGTATGCACAGCCGGTCCTGTTCGGTAAAGCGGAGTACATTGGCGATCAGGTATGCGTTATTGACGATGTTGTGATGCGACAGCGTCGCTCCTTTGGGCTGTCCCGTGGTTCCCGAAGTGTATTGAATGTTGATAGGGTCGTCGAAGTCCAGCTCACACGCGCGCTCTTCCAGCGCATCGCGGCCGACGCGCTCGCCCTGTTGAAGAAATTCGTCCCATGCAAAAGTACCGGCGGGAGCATTCCCCCCGAGGAAGATCAGGTTGTACAAGCTCGGGAGCGCCGAGCCGCACTTGCCGGACGCAAAGCCGGGGCAGATCTCGTGCAGTATCGAGAGGTAATCCACGTCCCGGAATCCGCTGGCGAAAATGAGTGTCTGGCATTCCGATTGGCGCAGCACATATTCCATTTCGCGCCTGCGGTTCGCCGGATTGATGTTCACCAAGATGGCCCCGATGGAAGCAGCCGCGAATTGCGAGATCACCCATTGGGAGCAGTTGGTGGACCAGATGCCGACCCGGGCGCCCTTGGCGATCCCAAGGCTGAGCAACGCTCGCGCCGCGCGCTCCACTTGCTGGAGAAGCTCGTAGTAGGTGAACCGCAGGTGCTCGTGGCAGACGATCAGAGCGTCCCGCGTCGGCACGCGTGCCGCGGTCTCCATCAGCACCTGCCCGATGCATTTGCCGAGTAAGGGAACGTCCGAAGTGCCGCAAGCGTAGCTCATACTGCCAGCAAACGGTATCGAACTAGCCATGACTGACCTTTCCAAAAGGGCAACCCTCTCGGGCTGCCCTTTTGCAATGCCCTTCTTGCTACTTTGCCGGAGCTGCCGAAGCGATTGTGTACTCGCCCGTGCAGGAATAGTCCAAGCCACCGCTCGCGTTGCCCGCAAGCTTGCAGCTACCCGTTCCCTTGATGCCCTTCATTTTCCCGGTGCCGTCAGTAATTTGATATTTGTTGACGCCGGACACGAATGCGCCGTCCTTGGTCGTTCCGGTGGTTTGATATGTATAGAAAATCTTGTCGCCGCTGTCGTATGTTTCCACGTAAACGCCCCAGCCCTTTAAGCGCGTTCCCGCAGCTTCGTCGTGCTCGGAAAATGCTCCCTGTTTGCTTTTCGCACCACCAACTTCTCCCGTAGTTGTCTCGCATTTTCCTTGCTGGAGCATGAACGCATGGCCCTCTTTATCGCCGGCTGGGATAGTTTGCATCACGTCCGCTTTGCCGCACTTGCCGGAAAAGTCATGCTTTGTCTGAGCAGGCGTCGCTGCTGCTGCCATCACAAGCAATACGCACACGGACAGGAACTTGTGTTCCATCTCTCCTCCTTAACTTGAGTTTAAGTTTGGGTTCCCAGGACGGGCATACTCTACTCTCTATCGCTCGCCGAATCCATCGGAGAGAGCGGCTTTGCCATCACCAAGCGAGGTACGATCGTATTTACAGAAGACGGAGCTAACGTTGCGACAAGGTTGATTCTCGGTGAGCAGTCGTCCACGTACTTCTGGACAGTCTGTACGAAATCTCTACCTTGGACCAGTAGACCTCGGCCGAGCGGAACGATAGCCTGAGCCGAGGCACACTCATGCGTCTTCCAGCGTGTCCGCTTGCAGTGAGTCGATTCCCTACTCGTTTGAAAGCGAACCTTCCTTCTTGTACGGCGGATCGAGTGAGTCGCGGGTATGGTTTTGCGACGGGGATGATATGCATCGTGTTCGTGACTCTGAATCTTGCTGGTTGCGCTGGGATAGTCGGTTCGAACGCGGCGGTACCCACGTCTCAAGTGAAGGTTTCCATCCAACCGGCCTCTGCCTCAGTGGCAGTGGGCGCGCAGCAACAATTTTCTGCGACTGTGATAGGCGCCACGAATTCTGCGGTCACGTGGACTGCGACCGGCGGGACCATCACTTTGGCGGGCGTGTACACGGCCGCAAGCAACACTGGCAGCTTTCAGGTAACGGCGACGAGCGTGGCCGATGCTACAAGGTCAGCGCAGGCTGCGGTGACGGTCACAGCGGCCCCGCCGCCGTTGGGAACAGCAACCTCAATTAGCAAGGACGGCATCACGTGGACTTTCAGTCAGGCGGTTCCGATCGGGCAGTTTGTGAACGGCGACTATTACGTGGTGGGTCCAGTAACGATTACCTCCATCGATCCAGCCCCGACGACTTCTTCGCCATATGAGAACGGGTCGGTAAAGAACCTGCCAACTGCGAACAGCAAAAGTGGCTTTGATTCAAGGCTCAACGATGGGACAGACGAATCGTGGTGGTTCGATCCGTCAGTACGAGTCTATCCCCCGATCAGCCTGAACCCGGGAGACTCGCTGGTATCGTCAATCAGCCTGGCACAAATTCATTCGCTGCCCGAAGTCATGCGTGCGACGGACATGAGCGCGAGCCCTGTAGCGACGGTTTCTGTTCTTACAGTGTTGTCCTCGACGCCGACAGCAGATGCATTTCGGCCGTCGTACTGTGATCGAAGCCAAACCATCTATCACGCAAACTCACTGCAGAGGGATCTGCTGCCTTCTCTGACGCCGCCTCCACCTTCAGACCCGAATGCGGGCACCCCGACGCTCGCGACCTTTGAGGGCTATTATCGGCGCCCGTGGATCGATACTAATCCGTTTCTGTTCGATGCGCCCGCCGAATACATGCCCAGTTACGGTCAGCATATCGCGTTTGCCGATTCGTACGCGTCACTTCTGCTTATGCTCAACTTCCCGCCCGATCAAAAGGTGAACCTCACCAACTATTTCGTGCAGTACGGGATCGATCTGTACGGCTGCGTGCAGGCAGGTTACGGATGGCCGGCATTTGGAGGGCACCGCAGCGGACGGAAATTGCCGATCATCTTCGCGGGAATCCTGCTAAACAACAGCGGGATGAAAAATGTGTCGGCGGATCATCCGAATCAGTTCGGTGAGGATATGCAGACGCTATACATCAAGAATCTTCCTCCGGCGGGCACCTACCAACAGGCGTGGCAAGGTGCGACTGTGATTTACGGCGGGCACTATGGGGTGAATGTTGATGGGACGGTTGTAAGTCCGGGACTGTACGGACCGTACGAACAACTTCAGCCTGCCAATTGGCCACTCCTCAACGGGAATGAACAGCTGGGCGAGGCTTATCGGCGATGCTGCACGTCCGTTTCGTGGGTCGGAGAGGCATTGACGATTCACATCATGCACGCGGAAAATGTTTGGAATTATCCGGCGTTTTTCGATTATGTCGATCGCTGGATGATGGAGGACGACTCCCAGGCAGTTGCAGAAATCAAAGTGCAAACTGGATTCGACTACAGCGCGAACTGGGAACGGCAAGGACAGACTCGATATTGGCTACAAGGCGAGTTTCCCCAGTACACGTTCATCGACGACATGTGGACGGCCTACCGTCAGTAGAACTCGCGGTTCCGCGCGTCTGCCTCCTACGGTTGTGCTTAGCGGCTTGAACCATCTCCTTGTAATTGAGCCGAAGCGCTTTGTCGCAACAGGGCCAAAGGCTCCTCGGAAACCAGGTATTCCGCAAACCCGCATTTCAGGCATACAGCCATCTTCCCAAGCGTATAGACTGGTACGGTTTCGTGATCGATTGGCTTGGCGGGGATCGAATTCATAAGTGCTTCATTCAAGGGCACTTAGTTAAATAGCCGCCAGTCTTACCTCTCGTCGTTTCCTGATTTCGCATCATCCGGGTCTGTAAGTTTTGTCAGTTGCCGACTTCGTTTGGATATCTCTCAATATGCCTTCCAAAGCGCGTTGGAGGCTTCAGAACGTAGGGGATGGGCATGCCATCGAGCGTCGCCCTTCGTGAAGTCGGTGCTGTCACCATTGTGGACCTCAGCGGTTCGCTCGTGCTCGGCGAATCGACGGCGCTTCTTCGCGCAACCATCCAAGAATTGCTAAACAAGCAGCGAATCCAGATTATTCTCAATTTCAGCGATGTGAGTGCCATCGATAGCGCGGGCATAGGAGAGCTTGTGGGAGCCTACGCGCCGGTCAAAACCAGAGGGGGTGAGATGAAATTCCTGAACCCTCGCGAACGGGTCTATGACGTGCTGAAGCTTACTCAGCTCTCAAAAGTATTTGAGGTCTACACGGATGAAGCGCTGGCGCTTCGCAGCTTTGGCTAGCAAATGATCCATCGAAGTGATGTCAGGTCCCGTTGCTGTTTGCGGCAGGATGGTTATTGAGGAACTCCTGCATGTCTGGCATCGCGGGAGTGGCCGGGTTCGGAGACACCCCGGGATGTGTCGGACCCATCGGTGGATGGACAAACTGACCGTTGGCTGGCTGGCTCTTCGCGACCTGCCAGACCTTTCCGTGGCGTTCGAGCCAATAGATCATCTCCATGGTTGGGCCGCCCTGCTTGACGCGAAACGTTACGTTCGCTTGAGCCTGATCGCCGCTAAAATTCACTGATTCCACGCTCATATCCATTGCCGATAAATTGATTTCTCGATCATTCTGCACGTGGTCCTCGACGGCCTGCCGAACCAAGTCCGCGTCGCCGCCTGAGGGAAAAGCGTCGGCATTCGTGGCAAGTGTTGGCGGCCGACTGAGGGAAGCTGGGGGTGCCGCAGACTGCGAGGGCGGACTGCTTCGGCTACATCCGACCTCAAATGAGGCCAGAAAAATCAGTGAAACGATCATGAGATTTGACATACGGATCTTCTCCGGATCCTCGCAAGCGTCCATTCTACGCGTTCCGAGACGAGCTGGCGAGCGACCGTGGCGGAGCCTCGCGCGTTGGCTTTGCAGATGTTCGATCGGCTCGAATGCTTTTTCGCGCCTTGCATTGATGCGCACGGGCGCATAGTATGGCGGCTGAGGCTCCGCCTCGAGCGCATTGTGTGAAAGAGGAGCATGCAAAGGAGATGGGATCATGCCTGATTCCAATACAAAGCTATCGGTCGAGGATCGGCTTGATATTCAGGAGCTCTTCGCAAGGTATGCCTGGGCCATCGATACGGGAGACATTGACGCCGTGTTGGCATGCTTCGCCGAGGATGGCTACCTCGATCATCTCTGGCAAGGCAAGCTACAGGGTCCCGCAGCGATCCGCCGCGCGTTCGAAGAGCTTTGGTACAACCGTCCGAGCTGGTGGATCGGCCGCCAGCACCTAGCCAATCATTTCTTGATCACGCGCGAGGGCGAGGGCGCACGGGTAAAGGCCTTCTTCTCGATCCTCCAATACAATGTGGATTACCGCACAAATTTCGTTTTCGGCATCGGGACATGGGACAACTTCTGCGTGAAGCGGAGCGGTCAGTGGGTGTTCAAGTCCGTTTATATCAACGCCTGGACTGGCCCAGATAAGGTGCCGTGGGCGGGTGAGGAGCGCGCCTATTCACCGCAGCCGGTCTCAGCCGTGACGGTGAAATAGTCGGCCGATCAAGCGACGAAACGATAGCCCACGCCTCGTACCGTCACCAGGTGTTGTGGTTTCGATGGATCCTTCTCCAAGTACCGACGCAGGCGAACGATAAAGTTATCGATCGCACGCGTATCGGTGTCTTCGCGTAGCCCCCAAACATCTTCTAGGATCGACTTACGCGAAACCGTCTTACCCCGATTGCGGATCAAATGGCGGAGCAGCTTCGCCTCCATCAGAGTCATTTGAATCGTGTTGTCTTCCATGCGCAGTTCGAGAGAACCGAAGTCAATTGTCTTTCCATTAAAAGCGAACAGTTCGCTGTCGTCGGCGGGCGCTGCCGAGGTCCCAGCGCCTTCGGCCGTAGGTGAGGAACGCTCCTTACCCGCCAGCCACGTGCTTCTTCGCAGCAAACCCTGGAGGCGCGCTAAGAATATGGGAAGCTCGAAAGGCTTGGGAAGATAGTCGTCGGCACCTGCCGCGAAGCCCTCTAGGACGTCCTCGGGGCGACCACGCGCGGTGAGCATAAGAATCGGCACATAGTTTCTCGCTTTGCGCAACGTGGATGTAACCGCAAAGCCGTCCATCCCGGGAAGCATCACGTCCAGTACGACCGCGTCAAATTTGCTTTCGGCCCGACCGAGCTGTTCCAACGCTGTTTCGCCATCACCTGCGACCTGGACGGAATATCCCTCGGCCTCCAGATTGAAGCGCAAGCCCTCAGCCAGATGCGCTTCGTCTTCGACGATCAAGACGTGACTCACGTCGCGCTCCTTGGCAATTCCAGCGTAACTGTCGTGCCGCGAGCCTCCCCCGCGCTTTCGGCAAAGACCCGACCGCCATGGGCACGCGCAATGGCCCGCACAATGAACAATCCCAATCCAGTACCCTTCACCGGTGAAACGGAGCGGCTGGACGCTCGGTAGAAACGCTTGAAAATACGCTTCAGTTCGTGGCGCGGAATTCCCACGCCGCTGTCGTGAACACGAAGCGAGACGAAATCGTTTTTCACAGCGTCGATCTCGATCGAGACATCCACCTTCCCACCGGAGTATTTGATCGCGTTGTCGAGGATATTTCCGATGGCCGTGCGAAGTTCGTCGGGATCGCCCTGGACCTTAATTGCAGAACCGTCGGCCGACCCTTGCCAATGCAGCGCCTTCGGCTCCAGATTGTGCCGCGTGCGAGCCAGTTCCATGCAGTCGCTCACAAGGCTCCCGAAATCAACCGGCGCCGACTTCATCACCGGATGCCGGTAGCCAACTTCACCAGCCTTCAGCACCTGTTCCACGGTCGTGCGCAGTCGGTCGGTATCGTCCAGCATCAGTCGGTAGAACTCCTGACGCTGTTTTTCATCTACATCGCGTCGCTGCAGAGTCTCGAGGTAAAGACGGATCGATGTGATGGGCGTTTTTAGCTCGTGCGTGACGGCGTGAATGAAGCTGTCGTGGTGTTCGGCGCGCCGGATTTCGCGCACCAAAAAGCTGGTATTGAGAATGAGGCCGACAATGATGGCCAGAAATCCAAGCAGGCCGAAGAAAACCAAAACGCCCTGGCGCCAGTGGAGGATGATCCAACCGACGTTCAGAGTTACAGCTGCTACCAGGCAAATGGCAAGAACTACAAAAAACGCGATCGTCTTAAATCGGCCTGTGAACTTCATAGGAGCTCGCTATGATTCTACAGCGGGGGGAGGAGTTTATGGCAGCGGATCGAACCCGCCATGGAAAGGCTTGCGGCCATGAGCAGCAAGTCGGAAGCTTGCAGCCCAACTACGCGGAGACCAAATCGGTTTCCGTTTCCGGGGCGACGACCCCCACCGGAACGGCAGGCAGTTTTTCTTTGGAGAGGGAGGCGGACAGCTTATAGCGATAGACGTCGCGGGCAAGTCCCAACTTGCTGAGAGCCCAGATGCCGTACCAGTTCAGATCAATCTCATACCAAGCGAGACCATGCCGAGCCGAAACCGGATGGGCATGGTGGTTGTTATGCCAACCCTCGCCAAACGAAAACAGCGCTACCCACCAGCTATTGGTTGAGTCGTCGCGGGTCTCAAAGCGGCGCTTACCCCAGATGTGGGTCGCCGAATTGACCAACCAGGTTGCGTGCAGTCCGACGACCGTGCGCAAGCAGATGCCCCAGAGCATGAACGGAAATCCGCCGGCCACGAGGAGAGCCAGGCCGAGCACGGTGATCGGGACATAGTGAAATTTCGTGATCCAGACGTGAAACTTGTCCTTCGCAAGATCGGGAACGTAGCGCGATAGAGTTTTGGTGTCGTGGTGCATGGACTTGCCCACCAAGATCCAGCCCACATGAGCCCACCACTTGCCGTCTCGCGGGGAGTGCGGGTCGCCTTCCTTGTCGGAATACTGATGATGAATCCGGTGTGTGGCCACCCAAAAGATGGGGCCGCCTTCTAAGGAAAGCACAGCGCAAGTTGTCAGGAAATACTCGACCCATTTCGGAGTTTTGTAGCCGCGATGGGTGAGCAAGCGGTGGTACCCCATGCCGATTCCCAGGCTGCCGCCGACCCAGTAAAGAAAGGCGGCCAGGAAAAATGCCTTCCAGCTAAAGAAAAAGAGCGCTGCAAAGGCCCCGACATGAAACAGAAGCATAAAAATGGCCGTGATCCAGTTAATTCCGCTTTCGCTGGTAGACTCTTTTCCCAAACTCGTCAGCGTCATTTGGCCTTGTTCTCTCTTTGGATTTCGCTTGCGTATAACTCGTGCTTCCTGAGGTGCAACGCCAGAATAACAGCCCGGGACGCGATACTTTGTAATAGTTATGTAATACTGGTGATTTGCGATCTATCAGTTAGCGTGTACTAGGGGACAGGTTTTGCGCGACGGCTGGCAGTCCGGCCACGGCGGCTTGTCAATCGCGAGGCTTTTCCTCGATAATCGTATTTCACTGCCAGTTCCCGCACCGTGGCGCTATGGTGCAACGGTTAGCACGCGGCCCTTTCAAGGCCGAAATACGGGTTCGATTCCCGTTAGCGCTACCATTGATTCCTCGATAGCTTCTAGCGGCGTTGCGGGCCGTTTTCAGACGGCCTCGATGGGCCAAAAGCACAGATGATCTGCGTCTCTTCAGCCACTCCGCCCGCGCTTCCTCAAGCTCGATTGAGAACATCGTCATCATCTCCCTGCCGCCGTCGTATCGGAGCGCGTGGGACTTGCCTGCATGAGGGCCCGCGATTCTACGGAACCCTGAGATAATCTCTCGATCAAAAAGATGTTGGTTACGCGATTTATCATGCGAAAAATCCTGCTCATGCTGTCTGGTGTCGTGCTCGTGCCGTTAACCGGTACGTCTGCAAGCGCAACGGAACTAAAGCCCGAGACCGCAGCCGCTTTCGACCAATATATCCACGCAACCGAAGCTCACATGCAGGACGCCGTGAGCCAGGGCCGATTTCTTTTCCTTGACGACTTGCCGAAGTCGCGCTGCGTCCAAAGTTACCAGCAGGTTCAACGCGGCGGAATTTATGTCCAGGCGTTGCATTCTCTTGAAGACAATCACTCCATTCGAATCCCCAGCGGCTTGATCCATCATTGGGTGGCTTTGGTTTTCATCCGTAACGCCACGCTGACCCAGGCGGTCGACGTCCTTCAAGATTACGAGCACCACAAGGATTTCTACAAGCCGATGCTTCGCGATTCGAAACTAATCGACCGCAATGGGAACAACTTCAAGATCTTCCTCCAATTCTCAAATACGGCCGGAGCTACGGTTGTCCTGAATGCCGAGTTCAATGTGACCGCCACGCGATTCAGCGACACACAATATCAACTCGCATTGCACTCCACGCGGATTGCTGAGCTGGCGAATCCCGGCAAGCCAGACGAACACGAACTCCCCGTGGGCGACGATCGCGGGTTTATGTGGCGGCTCAATACCTACTGGAGAATCGAAGAAAAGGATGGCGGCGTATACATTCAGAACGAATCGGTCGAGCTGAGTCGCACGGTTCCGGCGATAATTGCGTGGTTCGTCAATCCTTTCATCAAAAGCATCCCCCGCGGTATTCTGGTCAATCTTCTGAGCGTTACTCGAAAGGCAGTTATAAAGGAAGCTATCTCCGCTAAGCCACTTGCCTCGCAATAACCTAGAGGGACACGTCGCTCAAACCTGAACGTTATCTTGCCTGACTTGGTTCCACAGCGCTTCGATTGAGCGCGCCCGGGTCGGGTTCCTTTATGTGATTGAGCTCACGCCACATCAGCCAGGCGGAAATAACAGCGATGAGCATGAGAATACCTCCGGGTTCCCAATGCTCCAGTAGCAATTTTCCCATACCGAATAGCAGCGCATAGATCATCGCGCAGCCTAGAATCCAACACCAAAGATTCCGTCCGAGGTCGCGCGTCTGCGGAATTTCGGGCGCAAGAGCCGCTACTCGCTGCCATCCCGTAATGTGCGGGCGCGCTTTACGGTAGAACGAAACAAGCACACTCTCAGGCTCAGGCCTTGTCCACCACGTTACAAGAATCCATGCAATCGATGTCAGCAACGTGGTCGTCAGCGTTGCCTTTGCAAAAACAACGCTGGCAGCACCCGAAAACAGGTCCCGGCGATTCAAAAGTACTTGCCACAGGCCGTCCCAATGAACGGCAACGGTTGAGACGAGCGCGACGGTCATCGCCGTAATTTCGCTCCATGCATTGATTCGCCACCAATACCACCGCAACAAGTACACGCTTCCCGTTCCTGCGCCCACTTGCAGCACGACTTGCCAGCCCGACCGGATCGACACGAGCTGTCTTGAAACGTATCCCGTCGCAATGACAAGCAGCACGGTCACAAGTTGTGACACACGAACATAGTGCCTCTCACTGCCGTCGCGCTTAACAAAGCGCCGGTAGAAATCCGTCACGCAGTAAGAGCTCCCCCAATTGAGCTGCGTCGCAATCGTGGACATGAACGCCGCCAAAAATCCTGCGAGAATCACGCCGCGCCAGGCATGCGGAACATAGTCATTGACGATCATCATGTAGCTGGTTTCAGGATGTGTCAGTCCCGGGTACAGCACGATGGCCGCAAGAGCCGTCAGAATCCACGGCCAGGGCCGGAGTGCGTAATGCGCTATGTTGAACCACAAAACCGAGAGTAGCCCTTGCCGCTCGTCGCGCGCACTGAAAATGCGCTGGGCGATGTATCCGCCACCGCCCGGTTCTGCGCCGGGATACCAAAACGCCCACCACTGCACTCCGAGGTACACCGCGAAGGTAACCACGGGCAATGTCCACAGCGATTCCGTCGCGAAGCCGCGCGAAAAGTCGGGCAGAAATGCCGTGGGATCCGAGCCGCCATTCACGGCCCGCATCGCATTGATTCTCGAAACAATCGCTCCCACACCGCCCGCAGCGCGCACCGCGTAGTAAGCCACGCCGATCACGATCGACATCTTCAGCACAAACTGGAAGAGGTCAGTCCACAGCACGCCCGTCAATCCTCCGAGCGCGACGTAGATTCCCGTGAACGGAATTAGGAAGAAAATGCATACGACCAGCGCTTGCCCCTCCACGCCCGAAAATGTCGAGCCAAAGATGCGACTCAGAAAATTGGAGAACCCTACCAGAATCGGCCATTCTTGCATGGTCGGACCCATCGTTGTCGACACAATGCCAACCATCGCCTTTGTAACCCAGCCGAGAATCAGACAATTCATCAGCAAGCCGAGGTAAATCGCTCGGAAACCGCGCAGAAACGAGGCCGGTTTGCCCGCGTAGCGCATCTCTGCAAACTGTACGTCTGTCATCAGTCCGGACCGGCGCCACAATCGCGCAAACAAAAAGACCGTCATCATGCCAGAAGGCAGAAACGCCCACCAAAGCCAGTTCCCCGCCACGCCTTGTGTATAAACGAGCCCTGCAACGAGCAAGGGAGTGTCTGCGGCAAAGGTGGTGGCCACCATCGATGTCCCAGCAAGCCACCACGACACATTTCGCCCTGAAACGAAATAATTCTCGGTGCTCTTCTCGGCGCTGCTCCAAAAATACGAACCTAGCAGCAGAGTAATCACGAGATATCCAATGATTGCGGACCAATCGAGCAGAGTAAAAGTCATCTGGTTTCAAATTTATGTCACACAATCTTACTCGGAGGCAATGCGAAAGCGAGGTTCCACTCTCGGAGTGAGAAAAATGTGTGGGCAACGAAGACTCCACTTTCAGGCGCGCCGAATCATGCAGCGATAGATGGCCGAGAGGGTTTACAGTTCGCTCGCTTGTCGACACGAGTGGGTATCCGCTCGCCCTACCAAAGGCGGGACTTTTTTTGCCGACTGCCGACCTGCCCCCACTCTGGCAGCTCGCGCCTTTCCAGTAGCGCTTCGGCAGCCCAGACCCCCAAATGGATCGACAGTGCAACGCCATGGCCGGCGAATACACCCAGAACGATGCCGTTACGACTTGCGGGATGACGGGAGAAAATTGGCTCAAAATTCGGCCGAAACGCGATCGGCCCTCCCCACAAATGGGTAAAACTGGCCTGCCCAAGGACCGGATGCAACGCTCGAATGCGAGCTCCCAACGCTTCGAACATGCGCGCAGGCTGGCCCTCGGTCACATCCACCTGCGTCAGATCGCCCGACTCCGGTGGATCGACCAAACCAGCACCCCAAATGATTGACCTGTCGGTACAAAGCCGTCCCCATAAATATGGAAAGTCCACGGTATAGAAGGGTTTGCGAGCCGCGAGGCCAATCGATTCGATTTGTTTTTCGGTCAACGGAGCCGTGCGCGCAGCAAGGGTAAGCTTCGGATAAATTGTGGACCGCAGTCCTGTGAGATCGGTTGACAGTGCGTTTGTTGCGAGCAGAACTTTGTTCACGCGCAGCCGACCTTCGGCAAGCTGCAATTCGGGACCCTCCCCCCAGCTGATTTGCCGCACCTTGGCATGTTCCACGACCATGGCGCCCAGCCGGACAGCCGCCCGACCAAGCCCACCCAGTTGCTTTCCGGGATCGAGAGTGCCTCCAGGAACCTCGTTGATCACGCGCAGCCGGCCCGAGTCCTGCCAAGAAATAGGGGATGTGCCCCGCCATCGACGGCCATTTTGCGATCTCTCCGCCTGCTCACTGCGTGCTACTTCCCAGGCACCGGGAAGACTGAGATCGCAGTCGACCTCGAGCTCACGCAGAACCTCTTGGAAGTTCGCTAGAACGTCGCCTAGCCCGGGAAGATCGCCGGCGGCCGCCTCGCTGAGGACGATCCCGCCGGTTCGTCCGCTTGCACCGGCACCGATTCGCGAGGTCTCGAGAACAACGGCCGTTTTCCCCGGAGCCAGCCGGCGCAGCCAAGCCGCAGCGGCTAGGCCTGTAAAGCCCGCTCCGATGACAGCAAAATCAGCTGTTTCAGGGAGCGGCTGCTTGGGCGGCGCGAAATCGACATGCCAGGGAGGATTTCCCCAGGAATTTCGTTCGATGGAAACGGCATGAACGGCTTTGCTCACGGGAAAAGCCAGAACTCTGAGGTTGCAACCCTGTGGCAGAAAGGTTGGTAGTCAGCCGCACAAATCAGGCGTTATGATCTTCTGTCCGGGTTCCCTGCACTTTACAGAATGGGTTCGGTCCAGTTCTCAAGCGTGTGCTTGATATGTCCCATAAACTGGTGGGCGATGGCGCCATCGACCACCCGGTGATCGTAAGACAGAGTGAGGTAGACCATCGAGCGAATGCCGATGGCATCGTCTATGACGACCGGGCGCTTTTCAATTGTGCCGAGGCCGAGAATTGCTGCGTTCGGCTGATTGATCACGGGTAAGCCCATAAGTCCACCAAAGACGCCGGGATTGGTAATGGAAAATGTGCTGTCGGCCACCTCCTCGGGCTTAAGCTTCTTCGACCTGGCCCGCTCCGCCAGGTCGTTTACCGACCGAGCCAGTCCATAGAAATTTTTCTCTTCCGCATTCTTAATCACGGGCACGATCAGCCCCCAGTCCAGCGCCACGGCAACGCCGATATTGCACTCCTTGTGCAGGACGATGTTCGTTCCGTCGACTGAGGCATTCACGGTCGGAAACGCGCGCAAAGCCTCTACCGCCGCCCGGATGAAGAACGGCATGAACGTCAACTTCGTACCAGATTCCTTCTCGAATCGTTCCTTGCTCTTCGCACGAAGCGCCACCACAGCCGAGACGTTCGCTTCTTCGACCGAGTAAACGTGGGGCGACGTTCGCTTCGAGAGGACCATGTGCTCAGCAATCCTCTGACGCATGGCCGACATGGGCTGGACTTCGTACTGGCCAAAGTAGATTTTTTCGCGGGGCACGCCCAGTTCGCGCGCAGCCGATGGCACAGGGGCTGGCGCGCTGGGAGCGGCACTCGGGCCGGCACCGCCTTCGACTGCGCCCAGGATGTCGCGCTTGCTGATGCGGCCTCCTGCGCCTGTGCCGGATACTTGCCGAAGATCGATCTGGTTTTCGCGCGCGATTCGACGCACCAACGGTGAGCTCCGAATCTTGTCTCCGTTCCCGCCCGTACGCGGCGCCTCTGCGGGTGGAACGGCCTTGGGTGGCGGCGGAGCAGTGCCGGCGGGTTTGGTCGCCTCTGCCTTGACTGCAGTGGGCACCGGAGCAGCAACTGCTTTCGCGGCCTCTGGTTTGGCGGGCGCGGCCGGCGCCGTAACGGTTGCGGCGGTGCCGGCTGCGTCAATCACAGCTACGACCGTTTGAATCGGCACCGTCTGCCCTTCGGTGACCTTGATTTCTTTCAAGACACCCGCGGCAGGCGCAGGGATTTCGGCATCAACCTTGTCGGTTGAAATCTCAAACAGTGGCTCATCGCGTTCGATCTTATCGCCGGGCTTCTTCAGCCACTTTGTGATGGTGCCTTCAAAAATGCTCTCCCCCATTTGGGGCATGATGACATCGACAGCCATATGGCTTCTCCTGGGGACAGAAAGCTTACGCGGCGCTCAAACATTCTTCATGCCACACGCCCGGAATGCCTTCGAGCGTGTAAATTTCATCGCCGCCGTGAAAGAATTCGACACGCGTTACATTGGCAACGCGGCCGGCGTAGTCGATCTGCTCGGGTTCAAGCTCATTGTGATATTGCCCTTCCTCGAGAAAACTTTCGAGAAAGGCGCGGTCGGCGATACGAACCTGCGATCCAACCTCAAACTCGGCTACGTTAAGACCCCTCGTCTTTCCCAAGGCTCACGCCTCCATTTCCTGGCTAGTATTTTGCCAATTCCCGTGCGGCGGCGGCAACTTTTTCGACGCTAGGGAGGAACTCTGCCTCGAGCGGCGGCGAATACGGAACGGGCGTATCGAGCCCAGTGACACGAGCAATGGGTCCGTCCAGGTCATCGAAGCCGCCCTCGCACACAATCGCCGCAATCTCCCCGGCCAATCCGCCCGTGCGAGTGTCTTCGTGGACGACGAGCAGTTTGCTCGTCTTTTTCAGGGAGCTCAGAATTGTTTCGCGGTCCAGTGGCAGTAGTGTTCGCAAGTCGATTACTTCTGCTTCGATGCCTTCCTTCCTCAATACGTCGGCGGCTTCCAGCACCGTGTGTGCTGCGGCTGCGTAGCTCACAATTGTCAGATGGCAGCCCTCGCGTCGCACGACCGCTTTACCGATCGGCACCGTGTAATCGTCACGCGGAATATCTTCTTTGATGCGCCGGTAGAGAAACTTGTGTTCGAAAAAAAGCACCGGATTGTTGTCGCGGATCGCCGACTTAAGAAGACCTTTCGCATCATAGGCCGTCGATGGATAGACCACCTTCAGCCCAGGCGTATGCACGAAATACATCTCCGGATTCGCGGAATGAAATGGTCCGCCGTGCACTCCGCCTCCCGAAGGCCCGCGTAGCACCAGCGGCACCGGCGCTCCCCAGCGGTAGTGCGATTTGGCAACGAAGTTTGTCACCTGATTGAAGCAACAGGCGATGAAATCGGTGAATTGCATTTCGACGACTGGGCGCAAGCCGAGATAGCTCATACCGCAGGCTGCGCCGACGATGGCCGTTTCGCTGATGGGCGTATCGATGACGCGCTCGGGGCCGAATTTTTCAAGCAACCCCTCGGTGACTTTGAATGCACCTCCATAGACGCCAATATCCTCGCCAAGGGTCACAACGGCTGGGTCGCGCTCCATCTCCTCAAAGAGCGCTTCGCGGATCGCTTCGAGCATGGTCATCTCGGGCATCGTCAGCGTCTCCGCCGCTTGTGACGTGGGGGCCGGGCTGGCTGCTTCTCTTGCCTCTCTCGCTCAAACGCCCTGTCCTTGGGTCCGCGGCCGAATGGGACGCGCAGAGGCTGTTGGTGTTCCACGGCGACTCCGTCGGAGGGAGGTGCGAAAGGTTTTGTTGAAGCCTTCGCCCCAGAAGAAGCCAACGACATCGCCACTTCGGCTTCCGGCCCGAGACCGCCGAAGTCAGCAATCTTCCAGACCGGCTCGACGCTTGCAGCGGGTGGCATAACTTCCTTCTTTGGCCGTCTCCATTCCGCCTCGATCGTGTGGCAGCCTTCGCAATAAACCCCCTGTTTGGCCTGCTCGGACAGCGGCATGGGAGACTCCTCGGCGAACTTCTGATCCTCATTGAGTTCGTGCTCGATGCGGGAGTCGATTTCCGACTTCTTCTTCCCGTCCCACAACTTGTGCTCGGTCAAATAGGCTTCATAACGAGCCACCGGGTCGCGGGCTTTCCAATACTCCACCATCGCCTTCGGAACATATTCAGCCGGGTCGTGTTGCGCATGACCTCTCATGCGCATGGTTTTCACTTCCATCAGCACCGGCCCCCGTCCGACCCGGCAATCATTCACCGCTTTCTTACTGGTCTCGTACACAGCGACGACGTCGTTGCCATCGACGATCCTGCCCGCAATACCGTACGCCTTGGCTCGATCCGCCAGGTCCCTCAGCGGAACCTGCTTCGCCACGGGAGTCGAATAAGCCCACTGGTTGTTCTCCAGCACCAGGACGAACGGCGCGCGCTGCACGGCCGCAAGGTTCAAGCCCTCGTGAAACGCGCCAGTCGAGCTGCCGCCGTCACCGATCCACGTCATCGCAACAATGTTGTGGCCCAGATAACGGCCAGCCATGGCCACACCGGTCATCACGGGAATCAGGTCGCCGAGCATGGAGATGGGTGAGACGATGTGGCGAACCTTCAGATCCCCGAAATGGCTCGTGCCGTCTTTGCCGTGCGTGGGCGAGGTGTACTTCCCCATGTGCTGCGTGAAGATATCTCGCGGCTTGACACCCTTCACCAGCAGCGAGCCGATATTGCGAATCATCGGCGCGAGCCAGTCGCGCGGCTCAAGCGCGTAAGCCGTCCCGATCGAAACGGCTTCCTGCCCGAGGCTTGAATACACGCCGCCAACGATTTTGTTTTGTCGGAACAGCCGGACCAGCCGCTCTTCGAGCTGCCGATTGAGCTGCATGAAATAGTAGAGCTCAAGGTACTGTTCAGGAGTAAGGCTCAGGTTCATGGGTCCTTAGGCCGCCACCCCAGCCACTGCTGCTGGCAGATAAGCGATCGGCCGTCACAACTATCGTATCGACGTGAGCGCGCCAGGAGCCGTTTCCTGCTGTGAGCGGACGTATTCGGCCAACTGCGCCGGTGCGATGGGTTGTAGGTGACGATTGAAAATAATCGAGAAATGAAACGCGAGTCGCGCGCGCACTTCGCTGAGTGAAACCGAGCATCCCAGCACTCTCTCGAGCGAGGTAACGCCCTTCCCAACGATGCCGCAGGGAACAATCAAATCGAAGTACTGCAAATCCGTCGAGACATTGTAGGCAATTCCGTGCGAAGTCACCCAGCGGCTCAGATGTACTCCGAGCGCACCGATCTTTTCTTCGCCGGCGTGCCCTGGAACCCACACGCCATGTTGGCCGGGCACACGCTTGGTTAGGACACCGAAATCTTCGCTCGTGCGGATCATCACCTCCTCGAGCTGATCCACATACCAGCGAACGTCACGGCGATGCCCGGTGAGATCGACAATCGGATATCCAACGATCTGGCCTGGACCATGATACGTAACGTCGCCGCCACGATCGGAGGGGTAGACTTCGACATGCATTTGCTCCAGGGTGCGATGCGAGGCACGTATATGCTGGGCGTGACCGTTCCGACCCAGGGTGATGAGGGAGGGATGCTCGCAGAATAACAGAATGTCCGGAATCGCTTGATCCTTGCGCGCTTCAACCAGCTGTCGCTGCAATTCACACGCAGGACCATATCGAATCAGGCCGAGGTCGATCACCCAAGCGCTTGTATCGTCGTGGCTCAACGGGTTCTCGAAGCGCCGCATTTTCGCGCGGCGACCTTCGCATTAGAAGTTAATCGTAAGACCGCGCACCGCGTTGAAAGCATCGCCCATAGCCTCCCATACCGTTGGATGCGCATGGATGGTAGCCGCCATATCATCGAGCGTGGCCTCCAGTCCAAGCGCGGCCACTGGCTCGGAGATAATTTCCGTCGCCAGCGGACCAATGGCATGGACGCCGAGTATCTCGCCGTATTTCGCCTCGGCAACCACCTTGATGAAGCCTTCGTGCTGGCCCAGAATCGTGGCCTTGCTGTTGCCTAAGAAGGGAAACTTCCCCGTTTTCACCTCGAAACCGGCCTCACGGGCTTGCTGTTCTGTCAAACCGATCGAACCGATCTGTGGCTCGCAGTACGTCGCGGCAGGGCATCGTCGCTTGTCAAACGGCTGAACGTCTTTTCCGGCCATACGGCCCACTGCGATGATACCCTCCATCGAGGCTGCATGAGCGAGCTGCGGCAGCGAGGCGACGATGTCACCGATCGCATACAGGCGCGGCTCGCCGGTCTCCAGATACGCGTTCACGTGTACATAGCCGCGCTCCAGCTGAACCTTCGTCCTTTCAAACCCGAGGTCTTCCGTCAACGGCCGGCGCCCGACGCCGATCAGAACACGTTCAGCCGTGATCGATTGGGGTTTCCCGCCCTTGTCCTTGAAGCTGACCGTTGCGCCCTTCTGATCCTTTTTCACGGATTCGACCTTGGCGCCCGTTTCGATGCGAATCCCCTTTTTCTTGAAAGACTTCTCGAGCTCCGCCGATATTTCTTCATCTTCCAGCGGAACGATGCGCGGAAGCATCTCGAGAATCGTCACCTCACTTCCAAACGTGCGAAAGATCGACGCAAACTCGACGCCGACGGCACCCGCTCCCACGATGACCAGCGACTTGGGGACGGAATTCAACTGCAGAATCTCTCGGTTCGTCAGAATCGTAGCCCCGTCGATTTCGACTCCCGGCAGCGAGCGCGCCTCAGAGCCCGTTGCGATCATCGTGTAGGTCGTCTCGACCTCCGTGGTCTTGCCGTCTTTTTCCACAGAGACGCGCCCCGGTCCCGAGATGCGTCCCCAACCCGTCATCGAATCCACCTTGTTCTTCCTAAAAAGCGCACCGATGCCGCCTGCGTGCTTGTTGACGATTTTCTGCTTACGCGCCAGCATCGCGGGCCAGTTCACTTTCACGTCCTTCACTTCGAAGCCGAACTCTTCTGCTCGCTTGAAATTGTCGTAAATGTCCGCGTGATGCAGAAGCACCTTTGTAGGGATGCAGCCGACGTGCAGGCACGTTCCGCCGAGAAAAGGATCCTTTTCGACAACCGCGGTCTTCAGACCCCATTGGCTGGCTCGAATCGCGGCGACGTACCCGCCCGGTCCGCTGCCAATGATCACGAGATCATATTTGGCCAAGCCTATCCTCCCGGTTGTATCTCATTGACATTGAGCCGATGTGGCACTGGGGGTGGATACAAAGCGGCTCCGTCATGTTCGCAGAGTTGGCAGTTTAGCAGTCGCTGGCACGCCGTCGCAACTCAGGAACGCACAACTCGCTCCGACAGAATGCAGCTTTCGCATGCCAGTTTGGGTAGAAGTGGGGATAGGATGCAGGGCGCAAATCAGGAGGGTGGGGATCGACCGTAACTCACACGGCAGCGAGCGGCGCCTAAGCGTCGAAGAACAGGGTTCGCCGCTTTACGAACGCTGGATGCGTCATCTCCTTCTGGGTCCCCATGGGATTCGGTCGCCCTGGCGAGTGATGGCCGCGATCGCCCTATTCAAAGCGTTTACCTTCGTGCTGAGCACAGTGCTGGTCAGCAGCCCAAGCGTCTCTGCATGGCTTCGATCTGCGCTTTTAGGAGGGCTCTTGACTCCCGGACTACTCTTGTTTGGGGAGGGCACTCGGACGGCTGCGGCGCTGCTTGTTGGTCTTGCCATGGCCAGGCTCGAGGATCGTACGTTCTCCGACTATCGGATTCCGTGGAGTGAAACGCTCGGAAAGCGACTTTGGCAGGGAGTGCCGCTGGGCCTCGGGATGCTGGCTCTGTTGATGTCCTCCCTTCACCTGTTTCGAGTCGTGTCGTTCGTCTATCAAGGCCTCGAGCCTTCAACTGTCCTTCGGAACGGTGCTCTTTACGGAATCGGATATCTACTCGTAGCCTTTTTCGAGGAGGCTTCTTTCCGCGGCTATATGCAGACCACTATGGAGACGGAGTTTGGCTTTTGGCCGAGTGCCGTCGTTCTCTCCATTCTTTTCGGAGCGATTCATCTCCAGAATTCCGGAGAATCGCACTTCGGAGTCGCCATGGCCGGTTTCTTCGGCCTACTCGCCGCATTCTCAGTGCTTCGAACCGGGAGTATCTGGTTCGCCGTCGGATTACACGCAGCATGGGACTGGGCGCAGTCCTTCGTGTACGGAGTTCCGAACAGCGGTGTTGTGGCACAAGGACACGTGTGGAGTTGCTCGGTTCACGGTCCGAACTGGCTGACAGGAGGGTCCGTTGGACCCGAGGGCAGCCTGCTGGTCCTCCCGGTTCTTCTGCTGTTGGCTCTGGCAATCCATTTGCTTTTCCCCGCTAGACGCAGCAATTCCTAAGATCGGCACACCGATCGAGCGCGAATCACTCCCCATGCAACGGGTATGTCCGCGTCACATCTAACCGTTGCTGAGCGGAGGTCACTAATTTGACAACGAAAGTGCCTGAGACTAAAATCGTTGGTTTTGAACGAAGCTTTGAGCCTCTCCATGGGAACGCGCTGATGGATAAGAAGCGGATAGACTATTACAAGAAAAAGCTGATCGCCCGCCGCGAGGAGCTGCTGCGCGACATCGCTCGCAACCAACAGGAAGGCCGTGAGGCAGATGAGGATCCTACGGTGGATCTTGCAGACAAGGCTGCAAACTCCTACACGAAGGAGTTTCTCTTCGGCCAGACCCACAGTGACCGTGCTCTCCTGCAACTCGTCGATGACGCGCTGGTGCGCATCAAGGATGGCTCATTCGGCGAGTGCGTTTCTTGCCATGAGGAGCTTCAGCAGAAGCGTCTGGAAGCGGTGCCGTGGACCCGCTATTGCATCTCCTGCCAGGAGAAGAAGGAAAAGGGGCTTTTGTAATCCTGGGGTTGCCCACTGGACCCGACCTTTTCCCCTAGTCCACACCGGGAGGTCTCTGCCTGCCGCCTCCGACACTGGCAGAATCGTTGACCACTCGCGCGAGCCGCTCGTAACAGGGTGTGCTGACGGCAGTAGGACCCCTTGACAGCTGAGCACGATCCTGAAAAAAAAAGTAGGCGCAAGCGTTATACTAGGGTTGACTGTAAGGAGAGCGCATTCTGGGCAGTTGAAGCTTCTATCCGCAAACAGCAAGGTACCTCGGGGCAAACCCAAACGCCTCGAGCATCCCTAGGCCAGCAGGTGGCTTTCGTGCCAACGCAAAGGTGGTGCGATGGATAGCGGAAAAAAGATCGGCTTACGCCCCCGGCCCAATCTTGGGCTCGGGGGGACGCTGTCTGATGCCGCCCTGCCAAAATCGTTGAGTTCACCTCTAGGCCGCCCCTCGGTCATGCAAGCCCCAGTCCTAGTGCTCAACGCAACGTTCGAGCCGATCAACGTGACTGCCGTGCGTCGGGCTTTGGTGCTTATGCTGAAGGGCGTGGCGCAGGCGGAAGAAACCAATCACTCCGAAGTCCATTCCACTTCGAAGGCGATTCAGGTGCCTTCCGTGATTCGCCTTCTGAGCTACCGGCACATTCCACAACAGAGCCGAGCGCTTTCGCGGAAAAATATCCTGCTCCGCGACCGGAACACATGTCAGTTCTGCGGTAATTTATTCCCGGCTTCTGAGCTAACTCTCGATCACGTCCTACCGCGATCGCGTGGGGGAAGATCCTCTTGGGAGAACCTCGTCGCGTCCTGCTATTCCTGCAACAACCGCAAAGGTGACCGGACTCCTGAAGAAGCCGGCTTGCAACTTCAGCGCCGTCCGCGACCCTTCACGCTGCACACTTCCCGACAATTGATGCGCTTGATCGGCCATCGCGACGAGAAATGGCGTAAGTATCTATTTTACTAGAGCCGTCTCGGGCTACCCTCTGTTGCAGGCAACCTTTCTTGATCCCCAGCGTCTAACTGTCCAAGACTGCTTCTAGGACACACCCCGGGAAGCGTGGCCAACCAAGTTGGTCCGCTTCCCTCCTTGTTTCGAACCTATTCGAGCATCACGCCCGTAACGCGAACCGCCGGATACTGCCGGTTCCATTCCGAAGGAAGATGGGCCCCTAGTGTGACCTGGAAATCGCGGCTTTGCGCGGCCTTCAAAGGTGGGCCTTCGTTCAGAATGAGACGCTGTGGATCCCGCAAAACGACCTGATTGAAGGGATCGCGAAACTCAAACATCACATCGAGCGCACGCACCGTTCTGGGACCGTCATTGGACACCGTACCTGCTACGTAGGTGAATTCCTGATTCAGAAAATTCGTGGCCTCTGACATCTGGCCACCCTGAAAATGGATGTGCTGAGTGTAGGCCTGTTCGTCTGGGCCGAAGGGAAGTTTACCAATTGGCGCAGACCCACGCGATTGAGTCACCCGGGTCAGCCAGATCAGACCACCGGCGAGAAGTCCTGTGATCACCACGCCCATCGCAAACGCTGTGGGAAACCCTCTGCGGTTTCTCCGATCGTCGGTCCCTTCGCCTCCCATGGATCTCGCTTCACCTCAGCGGCCGAATGACAGGCGGAGCACGAGCGGCTCGGGAAGCCCTGCCCGCGTCATGCGCGTTTGCACAGCCTCGATATCATACGGGACGCGCCAGAACTCGACCAACTGCTCATCGAGGTTCGCAATCGCGAAGGCCGCGCGCGGATCGCCATCGCGCGGCTGGCCGATCGAGCCAGGGTTCAACAAGTATGTGGTGCCATCTTCGATGGTCAGGCGCGCAAACGGACTCCCGGCTGTCGGCCTGAAGTGCAGCACTCCTATCTCCTCGCCGCGCAGCGTATAACCGCCTTGAATGTGCGTATGGCCGAAGAACACCACCTGCGACGGCGCGTCATGCAAGCCCGCGAGGGCTAGCTCGGGGGCAAAGACATATTCGTCCTCATCGTGCACCGATCCATGAATCATCGAGAAACCATGGGCTTGGACGGGCCCGCGGGGCAACTTCTTTAGGTACTCCAAGTTTTCCGATTGCAGTTGTTCCCGGGTCCAGAGCACGGCGGCGCGCGCGATGGGATTGAACTCCTCAAAATCGGTTAGTCCGGCGACTGCTTTGTCGTGATTGCCTCGAATCGTAAGAGTAGAAATCTCGCGGACACGCTCGGTCACCTGGTTCGGGTCCGGGCCGTAACCAACCAAATCGCCCAAGCAGACAACTTTCTCCCATCGACCTTTGGCCGCTTCGAGGGCCGCATCGAGCGCGGTCTGGTTGGCGTGTATGTCGCTCAGGATGAGATAACGCACTCCCCACTCCGTTTGCCGGGACGCCACATCATAGACGAAGACACGGCGCGTTGCACGAAACTAGCACGCGGCGGGGGCCGGTGCCCGAATCAGCGAATAAGCATGGAATCCCCGTAACTATAAAAGCGGTAGCCCGCATCCACCGCGTGCTTATAGGCGCACAGAATGTTCTCGCGGCCCGCAAAGGCAGCCACCAGTGCGAGCAGGCTTGAACGGGGAAGATGAAAATTTGTCAGCAGTTGATCCACAACTCGAAAACGTTTTCCCGGATAGAGCAGTATGTTTGCTTCCGCCTTTCCCGACGCCACGACTGGCCCCTTGCCGAGACTTTTGTCGGCCGCATCTTCGAGTGCCCTCACAACCGTCGTCCCAATGGCCAGCACGGGACGACTCTCACGCTTGGCGCTTTCCAGCGCCACCGCCGTCGCTTCAGGGATTTCATAGGCTTCCGGATGGATCGGGTGGTCCTCGATACGTTCGGTGCGGATCGGTTCGAACGTGCCCAGGCCTATCTCGAGCGTGATCTCCACGACCTCCACTCCTCGATCGCGAACTCTTTTCAAAATCTCCGGAGTGAAATGAAGCCCCGCGGTGGGCGCGGCAATGGCATAGCCTTGGCGCGCGAACACCGTTTGATACCGTTCAGAATCGAACGGCTCGTCGGCCCGTTTTATATAGGGCGGCAGCGGAATATGACCGAGATGTCGAAGGGTGTCGTCGAAGCCTCGTTTCGATGTAAATCGCAGTCGGCGAAGTCCATAGGGGCCGCGCCCTTCGACATAGGCTTCGAGTTCGCCGTCGCCAAAGACAATCCGCTCCCCGGTCGGCACCTTTCGGCCGGGGCGTACCAGCCCTTCCCAGGTATCGTCGCTGAGCTGCCGGGCGAGCAGCACTTCGATTTCGGTTTGCAAGTACTCGGCGCGAGCCGGGTTGTGCATGCCGATGGGTTGCGCGCGGACCCCGGCTCGGCGGCCAAAAAGCCGCGCGGGAATGACGCGCACGTTGTTGACGGCGATCACTTCGTCCCCGCGAAGGAGATCGGGAAACTCTCGAAACTGTCGATCTTCCCATCGTCCGGTTGCGCGACTAAGCAGCAGCATCCGTGAGGCATCGCGTTCTGGCAGCGGACGCTGGGCGATTTGCTCGGGAGGCAGATCGTAGTCGAGCTCGCTCGGTTTCATGCGCCGCTACCCGTCACGTGTCATTCGCGGCGTCGTTGGCAATGCTGGCTGCGACTTGGAGCATCTCTTGATGGATGTGCTCGTTCGAAGCAAGTATGCTCGGCCCGCCCAACCGGTAAGGCTGGCCGGCAAGATCGGTAATTCGTCCCCCCGCTTCCTCGACCATCACAATTCCGGCCGTGGTATCCCAGGATTTGAGGCCAAACTCCCAGAAGGCATCGAACCGGCCACAAGCCACCGAGCACAAATCGAGCGCCGCTGCGCCGTCGCGCCGTACGCCATGGGAACGCAGCGTGAATTGCCAGTAGTAGTTGATGTTCGAGCTCTTCTTGCGTTGGTGCGTCGGAAAACCCGTGGCCACGAGACTCGCTGCCAACTTTTCCACCTGCGACACCCGGATGCGATCGTCGTTTCGATAGGCCCCTTCGCCGCGTGCAGCGGCGAAAAGCTCGTTGCTGACCGGGTTGAAAATGGCTCCCGCAATCGGCACACCGTCCTCGGCCAATCCGATGGAAACGGCGAAGCAGGGATATCCGTGTGCGAAATTCGTCGTGCCGTCCAGCGGATCTACGTGCCAGCAATACTTCGCGACCGCCGCGGCCCCCCCGCCCTCTTCCGCCACAATTCCATGATCGGGAAAACGATCGCGCAAAAGCGCTACGACCAATTGCTCGGAGCGCTGGTCTGACTCGGTGACAAGATCGACTTCGCCTTTATAGGAGATCTTCTTCGGGCGATCGAATCCTTCCCGGAGAATGGCCCCTGCTTCCCGCGCGATTTCGATGGCGGCGTCCAGATATTCTTTCATCGTGTCTTACGCAGCGGTCGTTTATTGGCTGGCTGCGGGAGTCAAATATTCCTTGCGATACCGCACCGTGTAGCCCCCACTCACGTCGAGGCTCACATGACGGTCGCTTCCCGGGGGAGGCATCGGCACCGGATAATAGCCCAGCAGGTACTGTGTGCGCAGTTCTCGATCGATCCGGTCAAACATCTGTTCGATCTGCGCCATGTCATCAAGAATGTACATAGCCCCGCCGATGCTGTCAGTAATCGTAATCAAGGCGTGTTCGCCGGCCGTGTTCCTCCCGTTTTCGTTTTTCACAGGGCGGATGAGGATCGTGTAGAGGAAGGCTCCGGAAGCGATCGCGGCGTGCCGCGTATCATCGAATTTCGACACGCTAGTGGTCTCGCCGCCGTCGGTGACGAGCACGATCGCTCGCCGCCGCCCTTCAGGCCGGCGCTTCAAAGCCCCCGAACCCAGCACGACAGCATCGTAAATCGAGGTTCCTGAGCCTGGCGTGACCCGCCGAACGGCTGCTTGCAGCGCCGAGACGTCTTGAGAGAAATCCGCGAGCCGGGTCACGATTTCGGAGAACTGGAAAACGGCCAGTGTGTCTCCGGGCCGGATCACTTGTCGGATAAAATGTGCAGCAGCCTCGCTTTCGAATCGCAGGTCTTTGTAGGTGCTGAGGCTGGTGTCGATCATCAAGGCGAGGTCGAGCGGCCGGTTCGTTTCCGCTTCAAAATAATCGAGCTTTTGCGGGACGCCTTCCTCGGCAATCTGAAAAGCGTCCTGGGTTAGATCGGGCAGAGGACGGCCATCGGCGTCAGTCACGCTCGCGAGAATCGTGACCATATCGGTCCGCGCGTGAATGGTCCGCCCACGTGTTTGTTGCTGGTCAGCGCGTATCCCCACGCACGCTGTGTTTAGTGCCAAGGCTGCAGCAAGCAACAGGCCTTTTTCGAGCGGGCGGCCAAGAAAAATCTTCACTGCCTGAGAAGTCCGCATCTATGAGGTAGATTCGTTTGAGCGGAAAATGGCTTCCTCGGACGGCAATTCACCTTCGGCCCAGACAGCACCTCCGGCGAAATACTCCTTTTTCCAAATGGGAACAACTCGCTTGAGAGTATCGATCGCGTAGCGGCAGGCCTCAAACGCCGAGCCGCGATGCGCCGAACAGACCGCAATGAACACACTCGTCTCGCCGACTTCCAGCCGACCCAACCTATGTACTATGGCAAGCCGGTGAACGGGAAACTTCGCTCGAATCTCCGTGCCGATCTCGCGCATCTTTGACAGGGCCATCGACTCATAAGCGTGATATTCCAAGTACAGCGTCCGCTTACCTTGGAAATTGTTGCGGACGAACCCATCAAATATGACCAGAGCTCCATCTTCCGGTCGCTTCAGACTGTCGATAATCTCTCGCGGGCGAATCGCATCCCGCACAATCTGAAAGATGTCCTCCTCGACGGCCATTTGCTCTCCACCACTGACCGGTGGAAGGAAGGCCACTTCGTCTCCACTCGACAGAGGCGCGCGCCATGTCGCGTATTCTTGGTTCACAGAAGCAGCAATGGATGGGCGAAACGAAGCCAGTTTCGGAAACCGCCGCCCGTAACGCTCGAAGAGGTCTTGGACGCGTGCACCTTCGGATAGCTCGGCATCCTCCTGCTCGACCCCGGTGATCTCCTTCAATTGCCCAAAGAATAAGACGCGTACTCGCACGCGATTATTTTAGCGCGCCCCGACGGGAACGAGAAGCTGATGGCGCCGCCCTAGTCGGACGAAGAAGCTGCGCGGTGGGCCGCGAGACCCTCTGCGAGCATAGACAGAATCCAGGTCCAGCCGTCCTTATGCTGACGCCCCATCTCATCGTCGGGCAGACCCGAGTGGCGGAGTGTGACGTCGGTCTCGTCGGCTCGTGCTTCCATCGTAACAGTCACGACCGATTCAACGCCCTTGGTCGCCTCCGACACCCAGGTGTACTGGACTCGACGAGGCCGATCAATCTCGATAAAGCGTCCATAGTGCGGCCAAGTCCGTCCTTCGTGCTTCACAGCGAGATAGAAAAGGCCATCGACCTGCGGGTTAATGATCGCGCGCTCGGCGCCAAACCATGGGCCTCCCGGACTGTTTGGGTTCATCCAGGCGTCGAAGACCCTTTCGGTCGATGCGGGAATCCTACGGACAACCGTGATATCCACAAGCTTCATGGCGATTTCTCCTTTTCGTTGAGGAAGAATTCCTGCAGTCGATCGAGGTGGGAGTTCCAAAACGGCTCGTACTTCAGAACCCACTGCGCTAACTCGCGCAAAGGGTTGGGCGACAACTCGAGCGTATTGTCGCGACCGTGCCGAGTCCTCCGAACCAGCCCGGCTGCCTCGAGCACTTTGACATGTTTGCAAAAGCCGGTCAGGGTCATCGAAAAGGGCTGGGCGATCTCGGAAATACGGGCCGGCCCATGCGCAAGCCTCTCTAGGATCGCTCGCCGGGTTGGGTCAGAGATCGCCGCGGTCACGCGATCGATGGGAGCACCCGTCCTATAGTGAACCACATGGTTCACTATACCTACGCGCCACCGATCTGTCCACGGCCGTCAGATTCCCTTTTGCCGCTCTGCTTGGTTAGGGTAGAATTCCCGCATTGGTTCGCTTCGAGTCGCTCCCAAGCGTTCGGAACGGGTGGGAGGTTTGAACCTATGACGATCCTCACCGCAGTCCTTCCGTAGTTCAGTACGTCGTCCTTTCGCTGTTTTCGCGTTCCCGATTCTCTTCTCATGGTTCACCGTGCCCTGCAGGCCTTTTGCCCTGCGCGGCAATCAGACGGGTACTAGAATGAACACCGCTGTTCGAGAGGCGTTAAAGCCGAACCTGTGGGATTCGATTCGCGAAGCTCTTCGTGGATCGCATCGGGATTTCACTACCGGCAACTTGAATCGCGCCATTTTCCTGCTGGCCATTCCCATGGTGCTGGAAATGGTGCTCGAATCGCTGTTTGCCGTGGTGGACGTCTTCTGGGTCGGGCGAGTCGGCGCGAATGCCGTCGCCACGGTGGGCCTCACCGAATCCATGCTGCTGCTGGTCTTCGCCGTCGGTATGGGATTGAGCCTTTCGACCAACGCCATGGTGGCCAGACGCATCGGCGAAAAAAATCCCCAAGGGGCCGCCACGGCGGGTGTTCAAGCGATTTTTCTCGGGCTCGGCACCTCCGCCATCGTCGGGCTGCCGTGCGTATTTCTGGCGCCGCGGCTATTGCGGTTGATGGGAGCTACGCCGGAAATCGTGGCGGTCGGCAGTGGCTACGCGCGCATCGCGTTAGGCGGAAGCGGCGTAGTCCTTCTTCTATTTCTCAACAATGCGATCTTTCGCGGCGCCGGCGATGCCGCCGTGGCGATGCGCCTGCTTTGGGTGTCGAACATCATCAATTTGGTCCTCGATCCGTGTCTGATTTTCGGATGGGGACCCTTTCCCCGCCTCGGCGTGACGGGTGCCGCTCTGGCGACCTTCACGGGGCGCGGAATTGGGGTGCTCTACCAGTTCTACCGTTTGCTACGAGGCACAAAACGGATCCACGTGCTCCGGCAGCAGATTCGTCTTGATCTCGGCGTTCTCGCGCGGCTGTTCCGTCTGTCGCTCACCGGGATCAGCCAGTTCATCATCGCTCAAACGAGCTGGATCGGACTTGTACGCATCGTGAGTTTGTTCGGAGCCGCTGCTGTCGCGGGCTATACGATCGCGATTCGCATGGTGATCTTTATCATCTTGCCCTCCTGGGGACTCAGCAATGCGGCGGCCACGCTGGTCGGCCAGAATCTTGGAGCGAAACAGCCCGACCGCGCGGAAACTTCCGTGTGGCGGACAGGACTTTACAACATGCTGTTTCTGGGAGGCGTGGGGATCCTTTTCACCCTATTTGCCCGGCCTTTGGTAGGTGTATTCACAAGCGATCCGGCCGTCGCCCCCTTGGCCGTTTCCTGTCTGCGCATCGTGAGCTACGGCAATATCGGCTACGCGTATGGGATGGTGATGCTGCAGGCCTTTAATGGCGCCGGGGACACGCTAACACCGACGATCTTGAATTTCTTCGGCTTCTGGTTGCTTGAAATCCCTCTGGCCTATTGGTTGGCCATTATTGAAAGGTGGCAGTCGAATGGCGTCTACTTCGCGATTGTGATCGCAGAAGGCGCCGTCGCACTTGCCGGCATTGTTGTATTCAAACGAGGGCGCTGGAAACAGTTGCAAATCTGACCGGGCGCGAATCTTCCTGTATCAATGACCGGCAGGGGGTTGCTGCCGTCGGGCTTCACGGGCCATCCGCGCGATGTCGTCGAGCTCGGCAGAAGCTCGCAGGAGGGCCTGAGAAAGCGCGTCGGCTTCCCGGTCGAGCGTGGCCGAATCTTTCCGAACCAGCGCGTCATTCTCGCCTGGTATTGGTGTCGCCGCATAGCCGTCGTAGCTTCCGGGCGCAAAAATTGTGTGCTTGAACCACGGCCGGCCGGTGAGTCCGTTGGGCGCAAGCAGCGCCTGCTCGACGGCAGCGAGGGCGTGATTGATCTCGTTCGCGATAACAGGATCGAGCGGCACATCCGAGATCGCGTGAAGGGCGTCGGAAGCCCGGTGGGCCGAAGCGGAGAGATGTGCGGCAGCGTCGAGCGTGGCCTCGAGTGCATCCTGATCGTCTAGATTGGTGGTTCGTGTAAAGGCATCGGTCGCGGCGTGTTCGATCTCCAGCGCGTAAGCTGGATAGTCAAAAGGTAGGATATCGGCCTCGACGAGGCGAATCGCCAACATCGCTAGAATCTGCGCCAGTGTGGCATGGTAGGAAAACGTGGGATCGCCGAACTGTTTCATCCAATAGAAATCATCGTAGATCGAGTGGTAGACGCCGTAGGGACCGGTGAAGCCCAAATCGACGCTCGGTATACCTACGTGATCGAGGAAGGCCGAAAAATCGGAACCGGACCCAAGTGCGCCGAGTGGCACTTTCCCGGATGGGTCCTGAGGAGGCGCTGGCCGCCCCGTGCCGGGCGGATTCTTCCGCTGCTGCTCGATCGAGTCGACCCATGCTTCGTACACGCTCTGACCCGTCTTGGGATTCTCGACATCGTGTGTTACATCCCGCACCAGGTCCTTGAGCGAGGGAACAGCAGAAGCTTCGAAGTTTGGGCCAGCAACGCCGACGTCTGTATTGATATATGCAACCGCTTTCTGTTGGAGTTCCGTAGCGTTTCCCTCGACCCATTCCGTCGACCCGAGCAGGCCCTCCTCTTCGCCGTCCCATTGGCAAATCACGAGCGTCCGGCGCGGCTTCCAACCGGACTTCGCCAGCACACCAAGCGCACGCGCCGCCTCCAACAATGACGCAGTTCCGCTGCCAGGATCGGCCGCGCCGTAAACCCAGGCGTCATGGTGATTACCAAGAATTACCCACTGGCTATCTTCGGTACCGCGCAGTCGCGCAACTACGTCGTACAGCGGTCGTTGTTGGTAGTCCATCGAAAGCTTCATGTGAACTTCGGCATCGCCTGGTCCGACGTGATAGCTGAAGGGCAAGCCACCTTGCCAGTCGATCGGGGCCTGCGCACCCCCGAGGCTTCTGAGGATCACGGCGGCGTCTTCGGCATTGATGGGCATGGCCGGAATGTGCGGCAAGTTCGCTGCGTCTTCAGGTAGGAGACGTTTCGCAGTCGGCGTCGCCGCCACGCCGGGGGTCAACGGATCACCGGGATAGATCTCCGTGTACATCACCGAGCCCCGCTGGATTCCGCTTGCGGGCCGCCAGGGGCCATTCGGATAGGTCGGGCCGGCCACGGCACCATCGTCTTGGGGGTCTGAGTACAGGATCACGGCCACGGCTCGATGCTCCTCTGCCAACTTCACTTTAATGCCGCGATATCCACGACCATACCGCGCCATGACGATCTTTCCTTCGACGCTCACACCCAGTCGAGCCAACTGTTCGTAATCACTCCGCGTGCCGTAATTCAGATAGACAACCGGTGCAGTGACATCGGCCGAGGGAGAATAGGAATTAAATGCGGGGACCGCACGCTTGTCATATGTATCTTTGTCGACGTCGATCGGTTGTTCGGGCGATGCCAGCACCTTGGTTTCCGGTTTAGTGAGTTCGAGCTTCACCTCGCGCGGCTGTGGCATCCAGGCGCTGTAGCTGACGATCTCCGCTTCAAAACCAAAGCTGCGATATTCGCTGCGCAGCCACTCGGCGACCCGACGGCTCGCTTCGGTTCCCGCCATATGGGGCTCGCTCGTCAGATGCCGAAGGTTGCGTTCCGCATGGACCGGGTCTGGAATTTTCTTCAACTTCGCTTCGAGTTGGCGTTCTCCGGAGACCCGCGTGGCCGCAAAGCCCGCTATGCCTTCCATCTCCTGCGCGCCACCTCGAACTACGGCCAGCAGAAAGATCAGAGCTACAGAAAAGGCCCCGAGGCTGCGTCGGATAGCGAACATCTGATCTATCTTAGTTCAGCCGGAGAGAAGTGCAAGGGCGGCGGGCTGTTTCGTTCGAGCGATTTCCGGAGGCACCGCGCGCGGCATCTTCGTGAAACGGTCCAATTTTTCAGCGTCGCAGCGGGATCAGGACACGTAGCCGCGGTTCGCGCAGGAACAATCAGAGCCAAACCAGTATGCCGAAGATAACTGCGAAAAGCGTATTGAAAAGTGGGCTGCCGGCACGCACATTCGCGGCTGTTGCGCCACTCAGATAACCCCTTAGCAAGATAGCGCCCAGGGCTTTCTCGGGTCGTGCCACGGCCAACGCGTAAAGGTCTTGCTTCCGTCAAGCGCAATTGCCCGGTCGCTTGACGCGATAACGCGTCGGTCCTACGTTAGATGGCCAAGAGCCTCGCGAGAATACGCGCGAGGGGTAGCGTGGAACGATGAAGATTCTAATTTCCGGCGCCTCTGGCTTTGTGGGCACAAGTCTTGCCAAGCTACTCGAGCAAGACGGCCATGCGGTTGGGCGGCTGGTGCGCCCAGGGGGGAGGCTCTCGGTGGGCGATGTCTCTTGGGATCCCATGGGTGGGATCCTCGACACGAGTGCGATGGAAGGCATAGACGCGCTCGTGCATCTAAGCGGAGCAAGTATCGCTCGCGGCCGCTGGACTCGGGCACGCAAAGCCCTGTTGCGCAGCAGCCGCGTGGATTCGACACGCTTTCTGGTGGACGCGCTCGCGGGCTTGCGGCACAAACCGAAGGCCTTTGTGTGTGCGTCGGCCATCGGCTACTACGGTGATCGCGGCGACGAGATTCTTACCGAATCGAGCGAGCCCGGAGGAGACTTCTTGGCGTTGCTCGCGCGGGACTGGGAGGCGGAGGCAAGGCGCGCCGAGCAGGCCCACATTCGCACCGTACGCCTCCGGTTCGGCATCATTCTGGCGGCTCAAGGCGGCGCATTTCCGAAAATGCTTTTGCCGTTTCAGTTGGGCGTTGGGGGATGCTTCGGAAATGGCCGGCAGTGGATGTCTTGGGTTGCGCTCGAGGACGCCGTTCGGGCCACGCACATGGCGATTGTCACAGACGCTGTCTCTGGCCCCGTGAATGTCGTTGCGCCCAACCCAGTGCGCAACGCAGAATTTGTGCGCATCCTGGCAGGTGCGCTCAGGCGGCCAGCCATTTTCCGGGCACCTGCGTTTCTGCTGCGTGTCGCACTAGGCGAAATGGCCGATCCACTGTTGCTCTCAAGCCAACGCGTGCGCCCCGAACAGCTACTGTCTCGGAATTTCACGTTCCGGTTCGCCGATCTTGCGAGTGCGCTCAAAGCAATGCTCGTCACTCCTGTACCGAATGGCAACGGCCCTCCGTAAAGGGTTTTTCGATGTTTCGTCCCTCTGCCTCCCGACTGCCGCCCTTGCAATAGAGAAGAAAAAAACGGAGCGGCTCCCGAAGAAATCCGGGAGCCGCTTGGTCTTTAATCCGATCCAGAAAGTCTACTGCGTCGGCAGGAGCATCTGCGTGAAACCGACCGTAACGACGGTGCGCAGCATCGGTGTCAGCGGAGGCAGCAAGCTCGGCGTCAGGAAGTTCGTATCAAACTGATAGCCGCGGCTTGGCGGACTGTACACTGTGTTGCAGCACTTGTAGATGCCGGCCGCCTGGTGGTTGTACCACATGCTGACGATCGAGCCCTCGTAGTATAGGGTCTGATTGCCCCAGTTCTCGATATAGCGTAGGAAGTTGTGAGCGCCACCATCGGTGCCGAAGTCCTTCGGCGGCGTACCCACGGTTGGCTGCTGGAAGGGTATGCCCTTACCAGCCGCCACAGCCATCCGGTATGTGGTCGTGACGGCATTACGGCCACCGTTGGTTACGTTGTAGCCGCCATTGTTTATGCCGTAGGGAAATGCAAAGGAATTAATGTCGTTCCAGTTGTCTGAGAGCAACGTCACGGCATCTCCGATGACCGAAGTTCCTGCCGTGGTATTGCCAAACGCACCGGCAGCGCAGCTACCGGTGTTATTGTAGCAGCCGTGCACGTACACCGGGTTTTCGGCGATGACAGCCAGGCCACAGGGCACGCTATTGCACGTTCCAAGGCTAATCGTGTCGCCGTGAACCAGCTTCAGCGCTCGGCGGAAGAAGATGGGAGGGTTCTCTCGCAAGTCCGATCCCTTCGCAACGGCGTAGGGCCAGGTTACGCCGAGACCCGTGCAAGTGGGGTAATTCGCGAGCGCGGAAAACGTGTTCATGTTGGTCGGGGTGAAGACGCCGTTGGACATCATGTACCATCCCCCAGCTGCCGGCACGCGCGGGGCAGGGGGGTTCAGAATGTTGCCGTATGTCCTGACCGTTCCGTTGGTGCTCGGGGTATCGTCTTCAAAGTCCTCAGCCAATTGTGGCGCCCCAGGCACGACCGTTGGGCACCCATTGGGATCGCTGGAGTTGACGATGTCGTCGTAGCCGACTCCACCTGTTAGCGCAGCCCCCGGCACTGCCATCAGGGAGCTCACAGAAGCAGGCGGGTTCGGGTCGGTTTGCTCGCTACGCCGGTCAGAAAAGTAGACAGAATACCCGTTCGTTGCGAGAACATTGGCGCCGCTCGAACCAATCTTACCCAGAAACCACTGCGTCAAATTGTTGATGTCCAGTTCGACGTAATACATCGCGCCCTCGAGTGGCAGCTGTGTGCTGCCTGCGAGAGCATTGTCCCGCAACAGAGCTTCGCGCGTGTCAAACAGGACGTTCGGCCAATAGTCAGACCCATGTAGGGCCGTGGCCGTGCCACATCCGCCCACACCGTTGACAAACGACGGATTGTCTCGCTCGCGAGCCAAGCGGATGACTGCGTTTGTGCTGGGATCGCTGCAACCCACGGTCGTGACGCTGGTGTTGGCTGTGGGGCCGGAGGCGGCGACTTGGGTGGCCGGCAGAGCCAAGACGTGGGGCGACTGGTTGGAAGCAGAGTTCATCGTTGCTTTCGTCTGGGGCCACAAATTGCGTCCCGTGTAGCCGAGATTCAGAATTTCGGTGGTTACGTCTACCCACACTGGGTTAGCGCCTGTACTCGTGTTCTTTTGGTAGTCGATCTTGATGCATCCGGAGATAATCGGGAACCACTGCTGTACCCAATAGCCATCCGCGATCGAGCCCGAGTCGTATTGCGCGCCGGTCGCATCGGAAGTAGGCAAGGGGAAGGTGGCGCTTCCGACGTTGGCGAGCCAGCCCGGAGCGGCATTGTACGGAGCACCCGTATGACCTCCCGGAGGAGTGTAGGAAGTGTCCCAGGACAGCGTGGCCAAATCCACAGGACTGTTCGCCGCGTTCGTGGCAAGCAGCGGCAGCGCCGTCTGACTTGTGCTGCTAATGTCGCTCTGATCGCACTTTCCATCCGCACCGTAGTCGGAGAGCAAGATCCGCAGGCTCACTTGGCTGTAATATCTTTCCGCAAGCTCCGCGCCGGCGGTGTTGTTCTCGTTCTGCATGGGTCGGCGGATCAAGTCAAAAGGTGTTCCGCTCGCGGCGATGGCCGGAGTGGCGATCGACAGGTTGAGGGGCTTCACGCCGGTCTGGGCGACGGCGATGTCGTTATTAAAATACTTACTGGCCATTCCCGCAAACGCGTTGTTGTAGGCCCCGATGTTTCCGTAAACGTTCGCATTTCCCGTGACGCTTTGATTCGGAGTCTGGGCAATCAAATTGTTTACGCCCGATCCATCCGTGATGTTGACCGCGCCATTGTAGGTATTGGTCTGAAGCCATCCATTTTCCAGGTTTTCCGTAATGATCTCGCCCGCGGCCGTCACCTTCTGGCTCATGGTGAGCGTGGAGTTGTCTCCCTCGGCAAGCCACAGGTTGCCGTTGGAATGGACGCGACCGCCAAAGTTGAAGTTGGGACCTGCGAAGAAGCTAAGGTCCATCTGAGAAAAGAAGCCGAACTGAAAGACTGGAATACCGACGGTCTGAACCTCACGCTGAAGTCTGGTTTCGGACCCGCTCGCGGTGCGAGCCGTCACGGTCAGTGTGTACGGAGTCGTCAGCCCGACAAGACCTGCATAGGTGCCCGTGGGAATCGTCCCCCAGCTGGTGTTGGGAAGATTCGCATTGTTCGGATTGGGCGTAAACGTGATCTGATAGCCCGTACCAGCAGCAGTTTCTCCCGGAGCGATGTATTGAACGCCGGGGATATCGGCCGGGGGGCCGGGGTTTTGCAATAAGTTGTTGATGGCGTTCTTGTCCGGCGCGTAGTTTGCGTTGAACAGGTTCTCCAGGCTCGCTGAGAGAGACTCCATGCCCGCCTCAGCGCCATAGAAGGCCAGTTGCCGATCGGCGTTGTTGCCGCCGAGTTTCTGATCGCCCATTACCATCCAGGCGATTCCGGCAATCATGGTGGAGAGCAGTAGGAGTATGAACAGCGTTGTGATCAATGCGATTCCCTGTTCCCGGAGCTTCCTCACAGACGTTCTCCTTTTGCCGAGTAGGCCGCTGAACAGCGATACATACCTGCCCACGGTCTTAGCCGCATTCCAAGGTGTGGTGCTCATTGGAATTGATTGTAGAAATCCAAACCGCGGATGCTGACGACGGTTTCTAGATTGTTCCGAAAGTAATGATTCGTCCGGTTAAACATGTCCTGAGACCGAGCATAGAGAATAATGTAGGCATCGCGGATGTCCGGCAGCTGCGCGTCGGTTGGGGCTTCGACCGCAGGAACGACTGCTGCCGGCGTCACCCCGGTGACCAGGATGTCGTAGAAGATATTCATGTTTTCAATGACTTCCCCCACCGCTTCCGGCGGATTCATATTCACCTGGCGCATTAGGAGCGGACGCGCGGGGGTTTGATTGTTGATGTAATACGTAACCATCCAGATGCGGGTTGCTGTGGTTGTCGGAAATGTTCCTTTACTCGGTCCCGCCTGAATTTCGATCTGCGCGACGGTTCCAGCGGTGGCGCCCGAGGCATTGAGATTGAAGACGTCGTTGGGGCTGAAGGTTATCGAATTGCCGGCAACGCTGACGTTGGAAACAGTCAGCAAGGCCATCTGGCCGCTGCTGTCGGTGATGGCCGTATCGGTACCTGTGACGCTCCCGTCACCAATGGTGTTGTTGTTTTGGAGCAAGATCAGGTCGCCCGGTTGGATCCCGGTAGTGCCCGTGTTGATGACAATGCAGCTGGGATCAAACGTGACCGTGGTCGTGCCATTTCCCGTGGCGATATTTCCGGCAGGCGCTGGATTGGGATTTCCGGCCGCGCAACCGGTTGCGCCACCATTCTGCGGGGCCAGAAAGACGGGAAACTCATTGAGCCAGTGACCATTTACATCCTGCAAAGTGGTGTCGGCGTAAAGGATTGTGACCATATCAGTGGCTAGCCCGGAGGTGGTCGTGATGGGCCCCAAGCTGGGTCCTGGGACGATGGCGGGCAGCGCCGTCCAGGCCGTATTAAATGTTCCAAAAACCCCTGGCGGTGGCGTCCCAGGTCCAGGCCTGTTCATGAGGGAAGTTCCATTGGTATTGGGGATCGTGATGCCGCTTTGCGGGATACCGGCACCGGTCTGCATGAAATCCCGCACCATGTAGTTCATCCCAGCCCGCAGATTCTCTTGTGTGTCGGCCATCAAGGTGACGGCTTGGGTCGCGTTGAGCGCCGTATTGAGCGTCCCGAGAGTGGCCGCGAGAACTACGACCGTGATGGTTGTCGCGACCAGAACCTCTACCAGGCTGAATCCCTTCTGGCGTTTCATTTCGTTTTTCTCCCGTGGCGCTACGAAACGTTCGAAATATAAGCAGTGAGCGTATACGATCGATTCTTGAAGTTGCCCGACGAGTAATTGATTGTCACCGTAATCTGGCGCAGGTTGGCGATTGTGTTTCCCTTGGGGTCGAGCACCGTGGCAAACGTGATGGTCCGCGTGAACCCAGAAAGCGTTAACCTCTGCGCCGGATTAAAGTTTCCGTTGTTGTTGGGTACAAGGATCGCATCCGGTTGCGCATAGACACCTCCCGCGCACGAATTTCCGTTAAAATCGTCATTTGTGTCGATGATTCCGTCGGCTCCGGGGCCGCAGAGTGGCATCGCACCCACAAGAAAGATGCCGCTGGCGCAGACGTTGACTTGCCCGGCATTGCAGATCGAGTTCCACGTTGTCTGTCCGATGTCGCGGGCCGTAAAGATAGATTCAACGGCCTCCGCTGCCTTCTGCTGCGCGATATACTCGGCTTGAGATGAATTCATGTATGCCAAACCGTTCGCCAGCATCGCCGCGACGCCTAAAACGCCGACGACAAGGATGATCATCGCAATCATCGTCTCGATCAGAGAGAAACCTGCTTCTGCCGGTCGCGATCTCATCCGCTCTCTCCTTCTCATTGGAACCACGCAGAACCCGAGCCTGCGTATCCGGTCACTTTGCCGGTGTTGCCCAGAACGGTGACAGCTCGGGCCGTGGAGGGAATGTTGGGCTCGCCCAGGAATATGGTGAAGTTGATTGGATTGACAACGCCGTTTGTAAAGGTTCCGTCACTTTGAAACTGCAAGGCTCCTAAAGCCGTCGGCACAGCCTGGGCCGCTCCACCCGAGAACAGACCGTTCGGAGCATTGGGCGCCTGACCGACGAAGCCGTCCGGTGTGTCCGGCTCCCCGGCGAAAGACAACAACTGCACATTCGGCTCGAGCGGAATGATGGCGAACGGGGCTGCCGCCGGTGCCTGCGTGTCCGGCGTTCCCGCCGTGACGACCATTTGCGTGAGAGCAACACAGGTCGTGACGTTTCCGGTCGGGGAGCAGGACGTACCCGCTGTAGCCTTAATGAACTGGACAAGGATGGTGCGCCGCTGTGAAATTGCTGTCTCTCGCGCCTGACGTAGAGCGCTCTTCACTTGCGACATGGCGGTATTCGCTTGCAGCTGCTGCCAGGCGGGCGCGAGACGAATGACGGCGAAACCACAGGCGATGAAAGTAATGATCGTCACCATCATCAACTCGAGGACTGAAAAACCAGCTTCGGGATCCACCCGCCGCTCGGCCTTCCTCGTTTTCGATTCTTTCTGTTTCACTCTGCCACCTCGGAACAGGCTCAACCTTCCCTCACCCGAGGAGAAGTGCAGGTATAGGTCCAGCGGGACGCCCCTACAAGAGACTCAACAAAAAAGACTTATGCAAGATGACAGAGATTGTCCGCGGTCGTCCCAAACCCCCTGGGGTAGAAAGGTAACCGGTCGACACGCTGGCTACCTGCTTGGGATGAATACAAAAATATGCAGAATGGAAAGGATAAAGGTTAGGATGGTTGCGAACGCCGCCGGTCCTCGAACCTAAGCACTTGCTAACTTGCCTGTTCGTTGACGAAGACTGCGATTGCTGCCTATAATAAAAATTTGTCAACTGAGCCAGGAGGCAGCATGTACGCCGTGATTCGCAGTGGGGGAAAACAATACCGCGTCGCACCGGGCGAAACCATTGAGATGGAGCGCCTGGAGGGCAAGGTCGGAGGAAAGGTGACGTTCGACGATGTGCTGGCGGTTCGCACCGATGAGCGGAAGATTCTGAGTGGTAACGATGCCGCCCAAGCGACGGTAACTGGTACGATCGTCAAGCACCTTCGGGGTCCCAAAGTGCAAGTACTCAAGTTCAAGCGTTGCGGGCAATACAAAATTCAGCGCGGCCACCGGCAAGATCTGACGGCCGTGGAAGTCGACATTCAACTCCCGTAGTGCGCGCTATCGCGCAACTTGCTTCGAGGTTCTCATGGCACACAAGAAGGGCGGCGGATCTTCTACGAACGGGCGCGACTCACAAGGACAGCGCCTTGGCATTAAGCGTTTCGGCGGCCAGTTGGTAACCGGAGGCAGCATCCTCATTCGCCAGCGCGGCACGCACTACAAACCAGGACGAAACGTTGGACGTGCCAAGGACGACTCGCTGTTCGCACGGATCAACGGTGTGGTCCGTTTCGAAGACAAGGGCGGAAAAGGCCGCTTCATCAGCGTCCTGCCAGTCGAGGAGAAGGTGTCGGGCGCCCAGCAGGAGCCGGCTCAGTCAGCGGCTCGCTAGCGTTTTCGTTCTTCCTCTCCTGCCACGATGACCGAGTCAAAGGTCCAGCGTTCGCTCCACTTTCAAATTTTCAGGGCGCGAGAGTTTGCGCTGTCCAACAGCGTCGTCTCGATACCCTCAGCGATACAGCCCGTCTCTTCGAGATCGTGGCGCGTCCCCTGGAGAATTCATGTTCGTGGATGAGGCAAGAATCCTGGTAAAGGGTGGAGACGGCGGCAATGGCTGCGTGGCGTTTCGCAGGGAGAAGTATGTTCCCCGAGGAGGCCCATCGGGCGGAGATGGCGGTCACGGTGGCGACATTTACGTAGAGTCGGACGCCAATGACAACACGCTGCTTCGCTACCGCTACAACCGGGAGTTTCGAGCCGAACGCGGACGCCACGGTGAAGGCTCCAACTGCCACGGCCGTTCCGGCGCCGATACCATTCTGAAAGTGCCGGTTGGTACGGTCATTTTCGACGCCGACACGGGCGAACAGCTGTTTGATTTCACCGAACCCGAGCAACGCTTTCGCGCCGCCCATGGCGGGCGCGGCGGACGGGGCAACGGGAATCCCGCCTTCCGAAAGCCATGGCATCAGGCTCCGCGAGAGCATGAAGACGGCGAAGAAGGTGAAGAGCGCCACCTGCGTCTCGAACTGAAACTGCTCGCCGATGTTGGGCTCATCGGTTTCCCCAATGCCGGAAAATCCACATTGATTTCACGCATCTCCGCAGCGCGGCCGAAGATTGCCGCCTATCCGTTCACCACACTGGAGCCATACCTTGGCGTCGTATCGGCGGACCCAGGCGCTCCACTGGGCACGGGCCGGACGTTTGTGGTTGCCGATTTGCCCGGACTGATCGAGGGCGCGCATGAGGGTGTTGGTCTCGGAGTCAGATTCCTGAAGCATGTCGAGCGAACCCGCCTCTTGGCTCATCTGGTAGACACGAGTGATGCGAATGACCGTGATTCGGTCCACGATTTTGAAATCATCGAACGCGAACTTTTTCTATTCAGTCCTACGCTCGCCCAGAAGCCCATGATCGTGGTCGCGACAAAACTCGATGCCACAACCAATCGGGAGCGTCTGGAAAGGCTTCGTGCGTTTGCCTCCGGGCGTGGGCTCGAGTTCTATGCCATTTCGTCGGCCTCAGGAGAGGGTGTTGCTGAACTCGTACGCGGCATGGCGAACATGCTCGACCGTCTCCCGAAACCGGCAGCAACCCTAGAAGGGTCAAAGCCGGAGGAGGAAGGCTTGTCCATCGAGACCGAGCGATCGCACGCTCCGTCAGATGCAGGGCACCGTTCTCTGTCCACCGATCGGGAGGAGCGTTGACATCGCACGGCGGGCATAGGCCGTCCAGCGCAGGGCATCGCCGCGCGGTGGCACTTTTTGGCGGCACCTTCGACCCACCCCATACGGGGCATGTGGCCGTCGCACAAGCGGCGCAGAGGCGTTTCCACCTCGATGTCGTGTACTTCATTCCTTCCTCTCGACCCCCGCACAAGTCGCAGCGGGAACTCACTCCGTTCATTCACCGCTACGCGATGGTGGCGTTGGCCTGTGCCGAGCATCCCGGTTTTGTGGCCTCTCTGGCCGAGGCTCCGGCCGGCGGCCCCGCGCATATCTTCTACACCATCGACACCCTCCGGCGGTACCATCGCGAGCATCCTGACGATCACCTCTACTTCATCGTCGGCGCAGATCAGTTTCTTGAACTCCCAACCTGGAAGAATTACGAGTCGCTGCTCGACGCGTGTGATTTCATCATCGCGAGCCGTCCCGGTTTTCATTTGGACGCGCTACGACTTGTGATTCCACCGGAAAAACTGGGACGGACAGCGTCGGGGGATCCGCACAAGATCGCGCTTAGAAAATCGGCTATCCACCTGCTGAGCACCGTCGCATGCCACGTTTCATCCACCGAAGTGCGTGAGCGACTTCAACGAAAGCAGTCCATCCACGGACTTGTGCCGGCGCTTGTGGAGGAATACATTCTCGGTCAGGCCCTGTACCGGTGACACAGGACACCCTTCGCCCCGAAATTTGCTGGGCCGTGGAAGCGGCTCAGGACAAGCAGGCCATCGATATTACGGTGCTGAAGCTTTCGGGCGCTTTTGCCGATTATTTCGTGCTCGCCTCCGGACGTAGCCAGCCGCAGATCAAGGCCATCAGTGAAGCGATCGAACGGCGGCTCGACGATCGGGGCGTGCGCTTGATGCATCGCGAAGGAAAGGCCGGCGCGGAATGGGTGCTGCTCGACTATGCGGATTTTGTCGTGCACATCTTCAGCGAGCGCGCGCGCCAATACTACGATCTCGAGCGACTCTGGCGGACAGCCGAACGCGTCGACTTTCCCGCGCCGGCTCCTTCGGAACCGCACACTGAATCTCGAAACGACACGATCCAACCATGAACGACGCAAGCGTCCTCTGGGTTGCCGCCGACCCGGCTTCTCTCGGCATAATCGACATTGCAAAAAGAATCGCCGACACGTCGACGACCCTGCTCATTACGGGGGAAAGCGGGACAGGAAAAGACCAACTGGCTCGGTGGATTCACCAGCAGGGATCGCGCCGCGACGCTCCTTTGCTAAAGATTGACTGTGCCAGCTTACCGGCCCAGCTTGTTGAATCAGAGCTTTTCGGCCACGAGCGGGGGGCGTTCACCGGTGCCGTGGCGCGCAAACCGGGCCGATTCGAGTTGGCTCTTGGCGGCACCGTCGTATTGGACGAAGTCGCCGCGCTCGCGCCAGAGATCCAGGCCAAGCTGCTGCGCGTGCTCGAAGAACGGACGTTTGAACGGCTGGGAGGCACGGAGACCCTTCGCCTGGAGGCACGCCTGATGGCACTGACAAATACCGATTTGCAGAAGGCCGTTTCGAGCGGACGATTCCGCGAAGACCTGCTGTTCCGCTTGAATGTGCTCGCCATTGCGGTACCACCGCTGCGCGAAAGGAGAGCCGACATCGCCCCGCTGGCGGACCATTTTCTTCGCCGACTCGCGCCCGTTCACGGCCACGCAGATCTCAAACCTGACGTGCCGCGCCTGCTCGAATCCTATGCTTGGCCCGGAAACGTGCGGGAGCTGAAAAATGCGATCGAGCACGCCCTCGTCTTTCGGAAGGGACCTCTGCTGGGCCTCGAGGACTTCCCGCAGATTGGCAAATCGGGCGGCGCGCAACCGGCGGAGCGACTGAGGGCCCTGGAGGAAATTGAGCGAGAGGCCATCCAAGCGACGCTCGAGGCGGTCCATTACAAGATCGGTGAGGCCGCCCGGATTCTGGGCATCAGCCGCAAGACACTTCTCGACAAGCGCAAGAAATTCGGGCTCATGTAGGGGATGCGAATTCGCCTGGTCATGCTCGGTAAGACTCGTCCAGAGGCCATTCGCACACTGCTCGACGAATACGTTCGACGTATTCGCCATTACACCGAGCTGGAAGTTTCCGAGCTCCGTGACCGTTCCTCTGCCGCTCTGCGCAAGGTGAAATTTGACCCCGGGGCACTCACCGTCCTTGTCGATGCGGCGGGCCAGCAACTCTCATCACAACGATTTGCGGCTTGGCTGGGTGAGCTTCGCGACCGCGGCACTCGCGAGATCATCTTTCTCTGCGGTGACGCAGAGGGCTTCCCAAACGAGCTTCGGGCGCGCGCCCAGCAGAAAATCTCCCTGTCCATGCTCACGATGCAGCACGAGTTGGCGCGCGTTGTCCTCGCTGAGCAGATTTACAGAGCTTTGGCCATTCTCGCCGGACACCCGTATTCGAAATGAGCGCCACTCACCCGGCCGATCCGGTCACCCCGCGCACGGGCACGATCGGCTCTCCCTGCTTTTACGCGCTCATCCGCATACAGGGGCTTTGACTTGACCTTTCGGGGCCCTGTGCCACTATGGGGAGCTGTTTTTCCGGATATCGCTGTCGATGCAAAACCAGGGACTGTTGATCGTTTATACCGGGCCGGGCAAGGGCAAAACGACGTGTGCTCTCGGAACCGGTTTTCGCGCCGTCGGGCAAGGCTTGCGCGTGCTGATGGTACAGTTCATCAAGGGTTCATGGCACTATGGCGAGCTCGACGCGGCGAAGATGCTGGGCGACGACAAGTTCGCAATTCGTCCCATGGGCAGGGGGTTCGTCAAGCTGGGTGGAGCGGAAACCGATCCCGAGGATATTCGCCTGTGTCAGGAGGCCTGGGAATACGGCCGCGCACAAATCTATGGCGACACGTACGATCTCGTGATTTTGGATGAGATCAACTACGTGATCAGCTACAAAATGCTGGATCCGGAAGGGGTCGTCGAATCGCTCCTCCGGCGACCGGAACGCGTGCACGTCATCTGTACGGGACGAAACGCACACCCGAAGCTTGTGGAAGCCGCCGATTTGGTGACCGAAATGAAAGAAGTGAAGCATCCCTATGCGAAGGGCATTTTGGCCATGCGCGGAATTGACTATTAGAAACGGACGGCTGTGGGAATTTCACTATGACCTGGTTTAAGCGCGAAAAAGGCGCGATCGAAAATCCGACGCCGGTCGATGAGCGTCGTGTCCGTACCGAAGGTCTTTGGACAAAGTGCAACAGGTGCCGCGCGATCATATGGAAGAAGGATCTGGAGGCCAATTGGGAGGTGTGTCCCAAGTGCGACCACCATTTCCGTTTGGGCGCCATGCGAAGACTGGAGCTCTTGTTCGATGAGGGCCAATGGACCGAACATGACGCCGACCTGGCCTCGAACGACCCTTTGCATTTCACCGACACGCGACCGTACGCACAGCGCCTTCAAGAAGCGCAGGAAAAACTCGGCATGAAAGACGCGATCATAACGGCCCAAGGGACGCTCGCTAGCAGGCCTGTAATCTGCTGCTCCATGGAGTTTGGCTTTATCGGAGGTTCGATGGGTGCAGTCGTTGGTGAAAAAGTCACGCGCGCGATCGAACTCTCACTCGCCCAGAGAATCCCGCTTATCATCGTTTCCTGCTCGGCAGGTGCGCGAATGATGGAGGGCGCAGTCAGCCTGATGCAGCTCGCGAAAGTCGGATCGGCTCTGGCGCGGCTCGATGACGCGCGCGTACCATTCATCTCGATTCTGACGGACCCCACGACGGGTGGCGTGAGCGCGAGCTATGCCATGCTGGGCGACCTGAACATCGCCGAGCCGGGAGCCATGATCGGCTTCGCAGGGCCGCGCGTGATCGAGCAAACCATCCGCCAGAAACTACCCGAAGGGTTCCAAACCGCGGAATTCCTTCTGGATCATGGTTTTCTCGACGCCATCGTCTCCCGCAGAGATTTGAAGCCCTACATCGCACAAGCACTCGGGTTTTTCCTCGACTGAACATGACCTACGAGGAGTCCGTTCGAGCGCTCATCGCGCTGGGGCGGGAACTGGCTGCGCCCCAACAAGCTCGCGTCCAGAAGTTTGGTCTCGTCAATATCAGGACCCTCGTCGAGGTTCTCGGCAATCCTCACAGCGCTTCTCCCTCGATCCACATCGCGGGCACAAACGGCAAGGGATCAACGGCGTCTATGCTCGACTCCATTCTTCGGGTTTCTGGCTTTCGCACCGGCCTTTACACCTCACCGCACCTTGAGCGGATCAACGAACGCATCCGGATCGGCGGCGAAGATATATCGGAGGAAAAGTTCGCCGCCGCATGGACGCGCGTGGAGGCCGTAATCGAATCGTTGCTCGCAAGCGGTAAACTCGCTGCGCACCCCACCTACTTCGAGTGCATCACGGCGCTGGCTTTTGTGGCCTTCGCCGAAGCATCCGTGAATTTTGCCGTTTACGAGGTCGGCTTGGGCGGCAGACTCGATGCAACCAATATCGTCGAGCCCCAAGTCGCCGTCATTACTTCGGTCGACTTCGACCACGAGAGTTTTCTGGGCTATTCCATCGAGGAAATTGCGGCTGAAAAAGCGGGCATCATCAAGACCGGCGCCTGGGTTGCGAGCTCAGTGGAAAGGCCCGAGGCGCGCGCTGTCATTCGCGCCCGTTGCCACGAGGTGGGCGCTCGTCTAGTGGAAGTGGACGATGCCTGGCAGGTGGAGGTGACCGGAGCCTCGGGCGGATGCTATCGCGCCATCGCACGATCGCCTGTGTCGAAGATCACTCTAGAGCCGTCGTTGGCGGGCCGGTTCCAAATACGCAATGCCCTCGCGGCAGCCACCGCTGCGCAGCTGCTAGCCGAGCGCGGCTTCCCTGTACGGGACGAAGCGATCGAACAAGGAATCCACTCGGCCCGGTGGCCGGGACGGCTAGAGCGGCTTCAGGAACACCCCACCGTTTTTCTCGATGGCGCGCACAACCCCTCGGGTGCAACCCAATTGCTCGCCTTCTGGAAGGAGAATCTCCAAGGCCACCGCATCCTGCTGGTCTACGGCGCGATGCGAGACAAAGCGGTCGATGAAATTGCGGGCCTCCTCTTTCCCGCAGCCGACTTGGTGATTCTCACACAGCCCCTTCAGCCCCGGGCGATTTCGGCGCCTCTGCTCGCGGAAATGACGGGGCATCTCGCCAAAAGTTCCCTCGTCATTCCCGATCCCGCCGAAGCCCTCAGGCATGCCCTCGACATCGCTTCGCCTGACGACGCCATCTTCGCGACCGGCTCACTCTACCTTGTGGGGGACCTCCGCTCCTACTGGTTGAAGCGTCATTCGGCCGAGAGGGCCCTTCCGGTCCCGGCCGAATCGAACCCAGCCACCCACAACGACTAGGAACCTCCGAAAAGACGTATGTGGCCCATCTGTATTACCGGAGATGGTGTTTTTGCCGAAAATCCCTTACGGTCATTAAAACCGAGCAGCGAAACGACGACTCGCACGTCTAAAAGCTATCAAGCAGCAGCTGTGGGGTGAAAGATGACGCGTGACGAACGGCGACAGGTGCTTGAGTCATTTGGCCGCGCGCCTGTGCTGCTTTCAACCGTTCTGCACCAGCTTCCCAAGAAGATGTGGCTTTACAAGCCATCGCCTGATCGCTGGAGCATTCACGAGATTATCCTGCATTTGGCCGATAGCGAGGCAAGGTCCTACTTGTGCTGTCGCCATCTCATTGCGGAACCGGGAATCACAATCCCTGACTTTGACCCTGCGAAATGGGCGGCGACGCTCGGCTATCTCCATCAAAGCACTCGAGAGGCGCTTGAGATCATTCGCCGTATGCGGCGAATGACCTACAGCTTGATCGTCAGACTCCCCGAGTTGGTCTGGCTGCACACGCTCGAACACCCCCAACAGGGCAAAATCAGCTTAGAAAAATGGATCCAAAGGCAGGAGCGCCATATTCCTCATCACATCGACCAAATCAAACAGAACTATGGGGATTGGCTTGGGACGCACCCGCCGCGCAAATCTGCAACACGACCGGAAGGATCTCCTCGTTCGTCTCGCCTGATATCGCTTTCCGCCGAACTCTGCTAGGGGAACGCGCTCGGTGTCAGGTTGCCGTGGGGCAGCCGCGATGATACGATGACGCATCCATGATTTCTCGCGACGAGCAGAAGCCCAGAATAGGCATTCCGTATCGCACTCGAAAAGAAGAACTTAAGGGCGATTTTGGCAAGCTGGAGACTTACGTTGACGCGGTTCGACGAGAGGGAGCCGAGGCCGTTGTCATTTCGCTCGGGCTTTCCTCGCCACATCTGGAGAAGATCGCACGCACCCTCGACGGTCTTCTGTTGCCAGGAAGCCCAGCGGACGTAAATCCTTCCCATTTTCGGGCCATAAGGCATGCCAAATGTGTCGATCCGGATCCAGACCGAGAGCGAACCGACTTTGCTCTGCTGGAGCATTGCCTGGGCGAGCAAAAACCTGTTGTTGCGATCTGCTACGGGCTGCAAAGCCTGAACGTCTTTCGCTCCGGCACACTGATCCAGGACATTCCCAGCGAACTCATGACGGCGATTGAACATGACTGGGACGACGAGCCAGGTGCTCCGGACCGGACTCACAACATTGGGATCGAAGCAAGTTCGCGCCTGGCCCAGATGGCGGACGGGCAGCAGGCGCTGGTGAACAGCTCTCATCATCAGTCGATTCGTGAGCCGGGTCGCGATTTGCGCGTTGTATCTCGCGCGAGCGACGGCGTCATTGAAGCCATCGAATGGGATAGCCACACGAATTGGGTCATGGGTGTGCAGTGGCATCCGGAACGCATGGCGGAAACCGACGTTCTGGCACGAAGACTGTTTAGCGACCTGGTCGCCGTCGCTGGCATGCGGAAGATGCCCGCTCGCGCCTAGCTTGTCCGCACCTCGGGGAAACCGCTCTTATCAACAACAGACCTTCACTCATACCCAGCGGGGGGACATGATTTCGCTGGCAGGCAAGGCGGCACTGGTTACTGGCGGCTCGCGCGGCATTGGCGCTGCGACCGTGAAGCTGTTTGCGCGGGCGGGCGCCGACGTAGTTTTCAGCTATCATCGAAATCGTCAGGCTGCGGTGCGGGTCGGACAGCAAGCGCGGAAAAACGGCACGCGCATCGAATCGTTTCAGGCCGATTCGAGCCGCATGACGGATACTCACAAACTTGTCGAGTTCGCGCGTGACCGTCTCGGCCGAATCGATATTCTGGTGGCCAACGCGGGCGTATGGAACCAGCAAGGCATAGGCATCCAACATCTCACGGAACGCGCTTGGGATGAGATGATGCAGGTCAATTCAAAAGGCGTCTACACGGTAATTCACTTCACTGTCCCTCACATGATCTCTCAAGGCGGCGGCCGAATCGTGACCGTCAGCTCGGTGGCCGGCCAGCGTGGCACGCCTCTTCACTCGCACTATTCGGCAACAAAGGGCGGTGTGATCAGCTTTACCAAGGCGCTTTCGGTCGAACTGGCCGGGTACAACATTCTCGTAAACTGCGTCGCTCCAGGCTTTGTCGATACCGATATCTTGAAACCGACCCTAAAGGACAAGATCCAGATGAAGAAACTCCTTGCTGCCTACCCCCTTAAACGCGTGGCCACGCCGGAGGAAGTGGCTGGCCCGATCCTGTTTGCCGTTTCCGACCTGGCAACCTTCATCACCGGTGAAGTGATCAATGTGAACGGAGGCTCCTTCCCGTGCGGGTGACGTGGCGAGACGTGCTGGCTGTGTTGGCTCTGTGCGGTGTCGCCCTAGCTGGGCCGGTGCGTGCGAAGGCTCAGGATGACGAGCTCCTCATGCCCGAAGAGAGCGCAGCCAAAGCCAAGGAGCTGTTGAAACAAGCCATCGATGCACTCGGCGGCGCCGCCTATCTGAATGTTCGCGACGCGACTTGCACCGGCCGCATCGGAACTTTCGACCATGCAGGCCAACTCACCGGCTTTGGCCAGTTCATCGATTACACGATCCCTCCTTTCAAGGAGCGCCAGGAGAATCTGCCCAAGCGAAATATCATCGAGGTTTACAACGGTGACAAAGGTTGGGAACTCGACCGCGGGGGTGTTTCTGATGCACCCCAACTCGATCTGGCCGACTTTCAGGCAACCGTTCAAAAAGATCTCGACAACATCTTGCGCCACCGGATCCACGAACCGGATATGACATTTCGCTATGGCGGAACCGACGTCATTGACGGATGGCAGGCCGACTGGGTGGAGCTCATCGATAGCGAGAACCGAACCATCCGAATCGCTTTTCAAAGCAGCACGCATTTGCCGGTTCGCAAGACAACCGACAACAACGACTCCAAGACGCACCTAAGGACAAAGGAGATCGAGTATTACGCGAATTACCATCCGCTCGACGGAATCCAAACGGCGATGCAAATCACCCGGGAGCGAAACGGGATCAAGATTTTCCAGGCCTTCTTCGACAAGTGCGAATACAACACCAATCTTTCCGAATCGCTTTTCACCAAGGAGTCTCTCGAAGAGCGTTGGTCGCAGGTCGGCAAGAAGGAGATGGAAAAGGAAGCCAAAGACAAGAAGAAAAACTCCTCTTCAGATCAATAGAAAACCCCCTCCGACGCGCTCTCCACTCGGCTCGTCGACGACAACAGCGAACCGATGGCCGATACTCGATTCCCGCGGTGCGGAGTATAATCGCACGATGGCACGAAACGGAAAATCGCCGCAAGTGCACGGCACGACGGTCCTGTGTGTGCGTAAGGACAACAAGGTCGTCTTGGCAGCCGACGGACAGGTCACTCTGGGAGAGACCGTCATTAAGCACAGCGCCAGGAAGACGCGCCGTTTGTTCAATGACAAGATTCTGGCTGGCTTTGCAGGCAGCACAGCGGACGCACTGTCCCTGTTTGCCCGCTTTGAAAACAAGTTGCAGGAGTATCACGGGAATCTGGCGCGCAGCGCCGTGGAACTGGCGAAAGAGTGGCGCACGGATCGATCGCTTCGCCACCTCGACGCCCTGCTGATCGTGGCCGATGCGAAGGGAACATTTCTCCTTTCGGGCAATGGCGATGTCATCGAACCGGACGACGGCATTTGCGCCATTGGCTCAGGCGGGCCTTACGCTGTTTCGGCCGCTCGCGTTCTCGCCAAGCACACAAAGATGAACGCCAAAGACATCGCCCAGGAAGCCATGCGCTTGGCCAGCGAGATTTGCATTTTCACGAACGCCAATTTCAGCATCGAAGAGCTGTAGGCGGTCGGAGAAAGCTATGGTGATTTACTTGTCAGGCGACCAGCAAACGGAACAAGCAGAGGTGATCCCTTCGTTCGACGAACTCACTCCGCGGGAAATCGTCGTCGAATTGGATAAATACATTGTCGGCCAAAATGCCGCGAAAAAAGCCGTCGCGATCGCCCTGCGCAATCGCGTACGACGCCAGAAATTACAGCCCGAGATGGCCGAAGACATCCTGCCCAAAAATATTTTGATGATCGGTCCGACCGGAGTAGGCAAGACCGAGATTGCTCGCCGCCTGGCGCGCCTCGCAGGCTGCCCGTTTGTAAAGGTCGAAGCATCGAAATACACCGAAGTTGGTTACGTGGGGCGCGACGTGGAATCCATGGTTCGGGACCTGGTCGAGACGGCGATCGACATGGTTCGAGAGGAAAAGCTCGACGAAGTTGCGGAACGCGCCGAGCAGGCCGCCGAAGAGCGCCTGCTCGATCTGCTTTTGCCGCCCCTGTCGGTTTCCCCCGATCCCGCCCAAGGGGGGGAGGCACAGCGCCGCGAGCAGGCGCAGCGCACCCGCGATAAGCTTCGCGTTCAGCTTCGTGAGGGAAAGCTCGATCAGCGCCTGGTCGAAGTCGAGGTCCGGGAACGCTCGATGCCCTCGTTTGAAATCATCACAAACCAGGGCGTGGAGGAAATGGACATCAACGTCAAGGACATGCTCTCCGGCATGTTCGGGCAGCAGAAAAAGAAGCGCAAGATGACTGTCTCGGAGGCGTTCGATTACCTCATTCAGGAAGAGGAAAACCGGATGATCGACATGGACCAGGTGACCCGAATCGCCGTGGACCGCGTCGAGCAAA
>CAYOXF010000045.1:0-10508 GCA_964407845.1 uncultured Acidobacteriaceae bacterium
GAGCTCCTGGGTCACCAGTCCGTACTCGACATTGGACATTTCGGCGCAGCCATAGCCCTTCAGGCTCGCGCCGAAAAACCCGAGCTCGGCCATTTCCGGTACCAGCTGCATTGGAAACTTGCCTTCGCGATCGTGCTCGACAATGATCGGCAGCAGTTTCTCGTCGACGAACAAACGTGCGGTCTTTCGCGCCAGCTTTTCTTCATCACTGAGCAGAGCGTCAAATTCAAGAAAATCCACGCCGGGAAAGGAGGGCATCGGTATCTCCCGCGGCATTCTACCGGACTTGTATCCGTGAAAACAGCTTTTGACGGAACCACCATCCGATGCAAGTTTCCCGTATACTTCCTTCGCAGTCGCGAGCGCGAGCCTCTCATGGAGCCGATTGAAGTCCGCCACTGCTCGGGCATCCAGGAATATGAACAATGTGTTCAGATTGAACACCTGACCTGGGGAGAAGATATCTCCGTTCCATCGGCGATTTTCGTCGTGGCTCATCATACGGGCGGGCAGGTGCTCGGAGCTTTCGATCAAGAGAAAATGGTTGGTTTTACGCTGGCGGTCGTTGGTGCCCGGCACAGGACGCCATTCCTGCATTCGCATATGACAGCCGTGCTGCCGGAACATCGCAACCGTGGCGTCGGTCGGCAATTGAAGCTGTTTCAACGCCAGGATGCTCTCCAGCGCGGCATCGAGGTGATCGAGTGGACGTTTGATCCGCTACAGTTCAAGAATGCACATTTCAATTTTGAGCGGCTCGGCGCCATTGCACGCCGCTACATTCCAAATTGCTACGGTGTGACGACCAGCCCCTTGCACGCGGGTTTGCCAACCGACAGACTGGTAGCCGAGTGGTGGCTCAGCTCGGAGCGAGTGAAATCCATCCTCGCGGACAATCCGCTCCCGGCCGCGGGCAAGGTCGCAAGAATTTCACTACCCTCCAACGTGGACGAGATCCGTGCGGGGGACCGGGCCAAAGCCCTGCGCGTCCAAGCGGAGACTCGCGGCCAGTTTGTGCAATGGTTCGGCCAAGGCTATGTAGCGGTCGCGGTTGAATCGAGCGGCGGGGCCATGGACTATCTTCTCGAACCAAGTGCAGCGATCGCAGGCCTACGTCTCCCGAAGATTGACAATGGTTGAGCCAACGCAATGAAGATGCGAGCCGTTACGCTGCGCGAAGTTCATCTGAGGCTGCTCTCGCCGTTTCGGACGAGCTTCGGCGTGTCCGATCTCCGCCGCATTTTGATCGCGGAAGTGGAAGCCGATGGTGTAACAGGCTGGGGAGAATCCACGGCGGGTGAGAACCCGTTCTATTCCTACGAGACGGTCGAGACTGCCTGGCTGATCCTGCGCGACTACCTTTGGCCCTTGGTGCGCGGCAAGGACGTCGAAGCCGCGCGGGTATGGGATCTGCTCTCGCGTGTGCGTGGGCATAATATGGCCAAAGCCACACTGGAAACCGCAATTTGGGACGCGGAGGCAAAGCAGAAAAGCGTGGCGCTTCGGACGCTGCTTGGCGGACCGCGCGAGGAGATTCCCTGTGGTGTTTCGATCGGTATCCAGCCAAGCATGGCGGAGCTTATAGCCAGAGTCGAGGAGGCCGTTGCCGTCGGCTATCAGCGAATCAAGATCAAAATCGAGCCAGGGCTCGACATCCATCCCGTTCGCGCCCTGCGCGAGCGTTTCCCCAGGTTGCGGCTGATGGTGGATGCCAACTCGGCATATAACCTTGAAGACGCGGCGCTGCTGAAGCAGCTGGACCAGTTTCATTTGATGATGATCGAACAGCCGCTCGGTTGGGAGGACATTTATTCACATGCACAACTCCAACGCCAGCTCGAAACTCCGATTTGCCTCGATGAGTGCATCCACAGCGTTGAGCACGCCCGCGCCGCGATTGAGACGGGCGCGTGCCGTATCATCAACATTAAGCTCGGGCGAGTCGGCGGACACACAGCGGCACGACGGTTACACGACCTGTGCCAGGAGAAGTCGATCCCGGTATGGTGCGGCGGAATGCTCGAATCGGGGATCGGACGCGCACACAACATCGCAATGTCATCGCTTGCAAACTTTTCACTCCCAGGCGATATCTCGGCAAGCCGTCGATATTGGGGGGAGGACATCATCGAGCCGGAAGTAGAAGTTTCAAAGCAAGGGACAATTCGCGTTCCATCGACGCCCGGAATCGGCTTTACGCCTCGGCTCGACCGCATCAACTCGCTGACTAAGCGTCGCGAGGTCCTCGAATAGAAGTGAGTTCCACTGCCGATAGCCCCAAGGAAGAGCTGATTTCGCGTGCGAATTTGCGCCGGCCGAGTTCCATTGCGCTCGCGCTCGGGTTGGGAGCCGTCCTATCGCTTTGGTCTCTCAACTACATCGTGGGCAAGGTCACCTTGTCGCATATGGATGCCCTCACCCTGGCCGTTTTGCGGGCCGAACTCGTTGCCGTTTTACTGCTCATCATCTATTTGACGCAGCGCGAGCGTACGCCTTTGCGAGGGCGCGACATCTGGGTATTTACCTACCTTGGCTTTTTCGGTTATGTCGTGAACCAGGGCTGCTTCATCGTGGGTTTGGGAAGCACCACGTCGGGTCACTCGGCCGTCCTGATCGCCTCGTCACCGATCATGATCCTGCTCTTGGCGAGCGCGATGAAACTTGAAAGCCTCACCCTGGCCAAACTTCTGGGCATGACGCTTTGCTTTACCGGGGTCGTGATTCTCGAGACCGAGCACGGATCGCCCATGCACTCGCCGTTGCTGACGGGGGACCTGGTCACGCTGGCTGGAGTGATCGGTTTTTCGGCCTACGCAGTATTGGGGAAAAAAGTGGCGCGCACCTACGATACGGTCTCGATGAACACGTTCAACGCCGCCGCCGCGGCGATTCTGCTAATGCCGCTAGCGGTCCGACAGGGTTTGCGGCTCGATTGGAGGAGCGTGGGATGGGTGGGCTGGACCGGATTCCTTTACATGGCGTCTCTCAGTGCGGTGGCGGGGTATCTGCTGTTCTACTGGCTGCTGCGCCACATGGACGCTTCGCGGGTCGTCGCAGTGAACTACTTTCAGCCGGTCCTGGTGGTGCTGCTGTCGATCCCGCTGTTGGGCGAACGCCCTACGGCGCGCCTGGTCGTGAGTGCCGCACTGGTGATCTTGGGGGTGTATTGGGCCGAGCGGGTCCCGGCGTGATCCGTTAAGGTGTCAAGAAAAAAAGGCGGCGCTACCAAGAACGCCGCCCTACGGAAAGTGAACCGACTGCGCTCGCCGCTACTTCGCTGGCGTCATCTCACAGTCGATCAGAATCGAAATGTCGTCGCCCACCATGCCCGGATCGGCGCTGACGCCAAAATCCTGGCGGTTGATCTTCGTGGTCGCTGAAACACCACGGCGCTGGGTTCCCATGGCCGAGATCGGCGCGGTCGGGCCGGTAACATCCAATGTCGTTTCCTTGGTGACCCCGCGGATCGTAAGGTTGCCCGTTACCTTCAGCGTGTTGTCGCCCGTTTTGGTGACCTTGGTGGATTGAAAAGTAATCGTGGAAAACTGTGCAACGTTGAAGAAGTGCTCGCTCTTCAGGTCGTCATCGCGGCGCTGCACACGCGTATCGATGGAGTTGACGTCGATGGTGACGTTCACACTGGACTTGGTGATGTCCTGATCGTCCAATACGACCGTGCCAGCAACTTTGGTGAAATCACCCTGCACGGTTGAAATCCCCAGATGCTTAACGAAAAACTGCGCGTTCGAGTGAGCGGGATCAAGATTCCAGGTGCTGGTCGCCGCAAACGCCGGTATCGCCATGACCGTTGCCAAACCGGCAGCTGCGAGAAACTTCTTCATTGGTTGCCTCCTCAGATCAGCTTCGACTTCGATCGAGCGCAGCGGCACGCCGCCGCGCAAAACCTCGTGAGACCTAGGGCTTTGGCCGTGCGGAAGTATATACCTGTTTCTCGCGCGGTCAACCAGAAGGCGGGTTGCTGGTCACATGTTCGTCGACCGGCGAGTCATTCGGCAAGTCCCATCGCTTCGGCGTAGGCCTTGCGAACCTCGCGAGGCTGCCCAGCCTGAAAAATATAGTCTGCCGCGAGACGGCCCGCGCCCAAGGGATTGCGTGTCATTTCCTCGGGAGCCATACCCTCCACCAGGCGTTTGCGGTCGGCGATGGGGAGCGCGATGCACCGGTTGACTTCGGGATCGCGGATCGTCGCTTTAGGGTCTTCTCCCCGGCCGATGGCCTCGATGTCTTTTAAGAGCCGCTGACGCATCATGATGATTCCGGCGTCACTTGTGCCCAGGTGTTCGCGCGTGCGGTCAGCGGTTACACCCTGACCAATCCAAGCGATGAAATCCTGGTTCATCACGTGGCTGGAAATCCAGCGACCTGTTTCCGCATCACGCACCGGTCCGCGCCATGCTGGGATACGCTGCTGAACGTAGGGCTCGCGGGCCTTCGGCACGCGGCTGAAGCACCAGGTGACGCTGAGGGTATTTTGGTCATCAACCGGGACGCGCCACTCGAAGTGGTCGCCCGTAAAAAGCGCGTTCGGCCACAAGCAGACGCGGCCCACTTTCCAAAGCGGATCCTCTTCACTCATGCCCTCGCGAATGCGTCGGTAGACGATGCCGTAGTCGAATTCGTCGAAAGCGAGCTTGAGGTGACGCGGCGAATAGGCACCCCCTTGATCTGCGAGCCGCACGCTCCAATTCATATGCATCCATTCGAAATGCAGGGGATCGACTGAATTCTCCTGGCACTGAAACCAATTGCAGGGAACATCGGCGAAGACAATTTGAACGAAGCCGTTTTTCCAGGTGAAAGGCTCCCAGTTAGGAACGAGCGGCGCCGGCTGGGGACCCAGGTAGGTCCACAGCAGCCCGGCATGAGCCTTTACGGGGTATGCTTTGATTCGAATCTTGTCGCGGAAACGGGCCTCCGGTTGCGCGACGTCCTCGTAAGGCTGCTCGATGCAGCGACCGTCGTGATCAAACAGCCAGCCGTGGTAGTTGCAGCGGAGACCGCACGGCTCGACGAATCCGTAAGACATGTCCGCACTGCGATGCGGACAGTGGCGGTCCACTAAGCCGAAGGTTCCCCCTCGGTCCTTGTAGAGCGTAAGGTCTTCGCCCATCAATCGGATCGGCTTTACACTCTCGTTATCGAATTCGCTCATCGCCGCGATGGGCATCCAATAGCGGCGCAGCAATTCGCCCATCGGCGTGCCGCGGCCGACTTGGGTCAGAAGCTCATTCTTGGAAGCATCCAGCATCGGCTTTTTTCGGCGGGATTCTACCGCAAATCGGGTGTGACCCTCTAGCATCTCCGCTCGGCGTTTTCGAGCGAGGTCCTCGCGTTGACGAGGTCCTGGGTCGCGTGCTACGTTCCGCGACGCAATGGAGGAGACACGTTCGTCCTCACGCAAGCGGATCGCGGTCATAGCGGGGGATGGCATCGGAAAGGAAGTCATTCCCGAAGCGGTAAAGGCTTTGAAGGTGGCTGCGAAGGCGGGTGGCCGCGAAATTTCGATCACCGACTTTGACTGGGGGGCGGACCGCTACCTGCGCGACGGCACGACGCTGCCGCCGGATGCTGTCGAAATGCTCCGTCGTGACTACGACGCGATTCTGCTGGGCGCTCTGGGGGATCCACGGGTGCCCTCGAATCGGCAAGGCGCCGACATTCTGATCGGCCTTCGCTTTCAACTTGATCTCTATGTCAACGCGCGCCCGTGCGTGCTTTTTGACGAGCGGCTTACGCCGCTCAAGGGTCGCACGGAGAACGACATCAACCTCTGGGTGATTCGTGAGAACACCGAAGGGCTCTATGCCGGAGTGGGCGGTTTCTTTAAGAAGGGAACGGCCGACGAAATTGCCACGCAAGAAGATATCAACACGCGCAAGGGAGTTGAGCGGATTATTCGCTACGCGTTCGATTTGGCGCGTCGTCAAAACCGTCGGCGCGTGTGCATGAGTGACAAGTCAAACGCGCTGGCCTACGGCCATGATCTCTGGCAGCGAGTGTTTAAGGAAATACGCAAAGAGTATCCCGAAATTGAAGCGAGCCACATGTACATCGACAATTTGCTGATGCAGATGGTGCGCGCCCCGGACCAATTCGAGGTGATCGTTACGTGCAATTTGTTCGGGGACATTGCGAGTGACGTGGGTGCAGGCCTGATCGGAGGTCTCGGGCTTGCGCCCTCGGGCAACATTCATCCGGGCCGCGTCTCGTTGTTCGAGCCGGTCCACGGCTCGGCTCCGGACATTGCTGGGAAGAACGTCGCCAACCCGTTCGGTGCGGTATTGGCCGCCGCTATGATGTGCGATTACATCGGGTGGACCCGCGAGGCGCGCGCGATGGAGGGCGTGGTTCGTGCGGCCATCCGCGAGAACAAGACCACGGCCGATTTGGGCGGTTCGCTAGGCACGCGCGAGGCCGGTGATTGGCTAGCGAACCGACTGGCTGTTGCCTAAGGCCTCAGAATCCTTGCCTTCGTTTCCTCTGGTTTTCCATTTTGCTCTTCCGACGGTTTTTCTCTATGCTTCTGGATACGTGGTTTCAAACAGGTCTCGCGGAGCGAGATGGGCATGCGGCATAAGCCAGTGACGGCGGGTGTGGCGGCGGTATTTCTCGCGGTGCTTCCCTCCACCGCTCAGGATTCGAAAAAGGCGGATCCGCCGTCGGGAGCGACGGGGACTCCCGTTTCTGTCGATCAAACGCAGCTCAGCAAGGCCACCGAGGCGTTCGTCCGACAACTGTTCGGCTGGGGCCCGAACATCCAAGTAAGACTGGGACCGTTCGGACCGTCCGCTGCAGCCGACTTTTATACTGTGCCGATCGAGATTTCCTTCAACGAGCAGAAGGAGACGGGCGAGGTGTACGTCAGCAAGGACGGCAAAACGCTGCTGCGTGGCGATATTTACGACATGTCGGCCGACCCGTTTGCTGCGAATCGGGCGAAAATGCACCTCGACGGTAGCCCGAGTAAAGGTCCGGGCGATGCGCGCGTTACGGTGGTGGAATTTGCGGATTTTGAGTGCCCACACTGCCGCGAGCTTTGGGAAGCACTGACCAGCATCGAAGGGAAGTATCCGCAGGTGCGGGTGGTGTACAAGGATTTTCCGCTCACGCAGATTCATCCATGGGCGAACACCGCCGCGCTGGGCGGGCGCTGCGCTTTTCAGCAATCCCCGCAAGCGTTCTGGAAAGTCCATGACGCCATCTTCGAAAACCAAGATCTGATTTCGGCCGAAAACGTGTGGGACAAGCTGGTGCAGTTCGCCACAGCGGCCGGCCTTAACTCCGATATATTCAAGGGGTGTCTGTCGGCGCCCGACACACAACGACAGGTCGACGCCAGCCGCGCGGAAGGAGTGGCCCTCGGGGTGAACAGCACGCCGACCGTCTACGTCAACGGGCGTCCCGTGGTTGGCGGGGACGTGACGACGTTATCTCAATACATCGATTTCGAGCTCGCAGCGCAGAAAAGATAAGTGAACTCGAGTTAGTCCGCCCGATCCGAAGCCAGCTCCAATGCTTGAATGAGCTGGTGAAGACTCGGTTCCGCCGTGCCCACCGGTGATGGTCTGAGTAAAGATTCCCAGTCCAAGTCTGGGAATCCCATTCGCGTGGTCTGCGCAGCGAGCTGCTCACGCCAGCGCTTGGGATCACGGCTCCTGGCTCTGGTAATCGCTTTGTAGATGACGGCGTGGTCCGGTTCCCGCCACGAGTATCCGGCCAGCTTGCGATCAATCTCGATCCACTCGATTGGTTCCACAGAACGAGTCGAAAGAGCGCGCAGCACCAGACGTTCGGCGTTAACGATCGCCAACGCCGCCGGCTCTCTCATAGCCATGGCGCGATCAAACGCATGCCCTATTGTATGTCGACAATCACCGCGGCTTGTAGCGAACGCTAGAGGGGAAGAGAAGGAGGGAGTTACACAAGTTGACCGAGCAATGGGCCGACCCGCCTCAGGCGGCCGCGTTCGCTGCAACGGGGCGGACGAAATCGATTCGGTCGATCGTGGCTGCGACACCGTACATGGGGCTCGTCTCGCCGGGAATGGGAATGATTCGTAGCGCTTTGGCACTGGCGCGCACCAAAACCGACGTTCCACGATCCTTATCGGTGGGCAACGCGAACGTCAGCTCCAGGCCGGCACCGGGCTGAAGAGCCACGTGGGAGTGGAAATACAGGCCGGTCCTCGATATATCTCGAAGTTGCGCTGTATAGTACTCGGCAGGCCGCCTCCGCGACATCGAAACCTGCAGCGGTAGATAGACTTCGTACCGACGAGCTTTTCTCCGTTCACCCATAGAGCCCCCTCTGGCTCGAGCCCTGCACGAGCCGTGCCACGCAAGGAGACGGGCGTCTACTGATTGTATGGGACTTAGGTTGCTATGACCGGACAGGAACGATCAATGGCCAGGAAAAACTTGCTCGACTGGGAAATACCTGCATGGCAGCAGCGGTCTAAGTGCCCTCGATCGTTATGGTTCTATAACCTTTCCCGTTTTCGCGGGGGTAGGGAAAGTTCTTACAAAACGGGGTCGTGGAGAACTGAGGCACCTTCGGCCTCGGTGATGATGCCTTTGCTGATCATTAGCCGAACCAGTCTGACGACGGCGGCGGAAGTTTCAGGCTTCTTCACGGCAGCAGAACTTTGTCCCGCCATGGCAAGGTTCTGCTTGTTTCCGGTTACCTCCCTCAGCCAGGTATCCAGAGCGTCAATCTGGTGGCGCTCCATAGTATCGAAGGCGATCCCCATCCCCAGACCGGTTTGGGAGTAGACCACCAGGCCGTCGGTCTCGAAATGCGCCTGGGCCTTGCGGACCGTCACGTGAACCTTCGCACCGACGGGGAAGGGAAGCATGGTGTCGACGAAGCAACCGCCGGGTCCGAGGTCGGTCGTGCGCGCTGAGAACCGCGCCCCTGAGGTGACCTCTACAACTTCTGCCGAGGCTGTAATCATGTGGCGGTCAGCATTGCGGCGATCCGCCGTGGCAGTGTCTGTTTCCGAGGACGCATGAGGTGAATTCTTTACGTGTTTGTGCATGATCACGAACCTGCCTTCTGATTATCGGGATTCTTCCGCATTGGCGCGCGCAACCCGCGCCGAATCGCCATGCTATTGTCCCCGCCGCTTACGTCGAGTGACAAGGCCAATCGCCTGGGTCTTTGTCCAAAAGCCAATCCAGTCGAACTGCACCGCCGTCTCGTGAGCTTTCGAAAAATTCACTGGAGCCACGGAATTACAGGAGGAACCGCAGCGCGATCCCGCGCTTTTGATCATCCCGATGTTCTAGACGCACAATCGAGGCCAGAAACTTCCGATGGGCGGAGACATTGTCCCCATACGGGAAAGTGACAATCAATCGCATGCCCAAAAAGTAGTGCGGCATGCAGGTGATGAAATAGAGTCCGTCGCGGGTGAAATCGACGACTTGGCCGATGTCTTCGATCTCAGAGAATCGAGGGTCGAAGGGCCGGAGATGCACCGGCAGAGAGACCTTCAGCCGCTTCCTGCGCCGGGCCTCGCCCGGCGTTTTCTCTGCCCACCATTCGACTGCCCTCGACCTCGGCCACGCCGCAGTGCCCATGCCGTTGCTCCTGGAGGTGCTCATCAAGCGCAAGCCTGAGCGTACCGACAGATCCTGCCTCGGGCCATAGGACCGGGGTACTACGATTTCTCAACTAGAAAACGGATCCCCGCCTTGTTTTCCCTGCGCGCTACCACTCTCGAGCTGCCCCAACTGCGCGGGCGCTGTGCCGCACGGCGCCGCTTGCGTGGGGCAGTGGTTTGCCGCGACGGCACGATGCCTGGGATGGTGTGAGAGATGCACAAAAACAAGAGCAACGCCAGAATCCCGATCAGCAACGCCACCATTTCGCACCCTGCTCCCTTTGCTACGAATCGGGTTGAGCACGAATCGTGCCAAAGCATTTTTGCCGTATCTGCTTGATATAAAGGCCTATCAGCTCGAAGCTGCACACCCCAACGTGTCAGCCGTTCACGTCAAATGGACACGATGGGTGTCAGGTTTCCCGGTCAAATGAGGAAGCCCGTCAACCCCGCGTCCCTGTCGAGCACCCCGGGCGAAACGACTCACTTGACAGAGTCTGCAAGACAAGGTTACCGTAGGTTTCGCAGCGCCCCCGGCAACGAACGATGGGCGCGAACCTTTGGGACGCGACGACGTGAAGGCAAAGGCAATCTCGATTCGACTTCCGCTCGTAGTAGTAGGGATCGAGTGTGCGTCTCTGCCCGGAGGGCATGACTGAGCTGAGGCAATAGGAAATCGGAAAAGCTCAAGAAACCCACCCGCCAGAGACGCTGGCAAGGTGGGTTTTGTTATTTGCGGGGACTGAGGGGAGATGATCATGGGCAGTCACGAGAAAGTGATGACGGGGGCGACAGCTCTCTGGAAGGGTTTGGAGCGCGAAGGCGTTCGGACGGTTTTCGGATATCCCGGCGGTGCGATTCTGCCGGCCTACGACGCGCTGCG
>CAYOXF010000046.1:0-70319 GCA_964407845.1 uncultured Acidobacteriaceae bacterium
AAAGACGCGGCGCGTCACGGCCGCCACACCGACGGCTACGATTGCCACCGACAGAAGGAGCGCGAGCATGAATACGACGAAAAGTTTTGTGCGAAACGTCACTGCCCTTCCCCCAGCCAGACATCCGCAAACGGCCAACCTGCCCCCGTGGCCGGCACCTTCCAATCGCGCACGCGTGTGCCCAGGCCATACGCTCTGGGCAACCAAACGAGCGGCACGATGCGGTAGGTGCTCACGATCGCGCGCTCCTGATCGTAGATCTGCTGTGGCATTGCCGCCGGCGCCGGGTCGGCCGTAACTCCCACGATCGGACCAAGAGTTGCGATACAACGCGCTAGCGCTTCGCCTGGATTGGGAGACGCCATGCGCAAGCGCACGAACCGGGCATCCGCATTGAGTGAACCGGCCCCGGGGTTTGTTGCTACGACGGTAACCGAGCCCCCCGCCTCACGCGCGTCCACGGCAATTCTTTCTGCGATGGACTGTTCGAGCGAATCGCCCGCATCATATCCCAACACAATCCTCCGAGGACCACTGATTTCCGACCAGATGTTCCTTGCCTCTGTTGTGTCAACGGCCGTCGAGAAAAGAAAGGCCGTGCCGCTCGACCATTGCGGCAAGAGCCCTCCGGCAGGCTCACCCTGCTTTTGTAGAATGAAGTTGACGATGGCCGCACGGTCGATCGAGCGCGAGAGAGCTTCGCGGGAGCGCACATCGTCGGCTGCGGATCGCCCCGGAACAAACACGATGGCTACGAGTTCGTCCGCCAGCGAGACGCTCACGCGCACACCACGCTCGGCGGCACGACGCACCTCTTCGGGTGGAATCTCAGCGACGTCGGCCCGATCAAGTTCAATGTCAAGCAGCCGATCACGCGCCGCGCGGCCCATTTGAATTTCGACGGAGTCTACGAACGGCCGCCCTTCCCGAAAGTTTTCATTAGCCACGACTACGGCTCGCTGGCCTGGTTCCCATTCGGCGAGGCGAAAAGGACCCGATCCGGTCGCACCCGTGTATGCTCCCTCTGGGCTCCGGCCCTCATAGAGAAGGGAGTTGATGTCGTCTCTCGCGGCGGCCTCTTCCGCGGTAGCGACGCCGTTCGCGGGATCGAGGGACCTCACGACGGCGCCGATCTCAACGCGGAGCGTCCCACCATACTTCGGCCGCCGCGCCGATTCCACGGGCCCCGCTGTGGCAAGCACCGTAGCAACGGTGAGACTACTGGCTACAAGTCGCCGTAACAAGGTGCGCCTCGTAACTTCCGGTCTGAAGATTCTCAACCACAGCGCGCGCCCGCCCGCTCGCTTCCGCCGGCCAAAGTGCTGTAACGGGACCTTTCAGCTCAAGCGGCTCGCCCGACGCCATCGCCTGCTGCCCTTTGAGTGTGCCGACTTCGTATCCCTGCACGAAGTCTGTCTCCGTCCAATCGCCGCTTCCTGTCGCAAGGGCGATGGACCGACCGTGGCATGTCAGCGAGATCAGCGCCGCATCGCCGGCAGAAGCAAGATTTTTCAATTTCCACTCCTCCTCGAGGGCCCATGGAGCGTCTTGCTGTGAAACGAAATCGCATTGAATCGTCTCAGGATGTCCGAAGTCACCTTTGCAGTCGACACCGGAAAGGATCGCAGTCGTTTCCGCTAAACCTCGCGACAGATCGAGGTAGCCGCGCGGTACACGAAGCCACGGCCGCATGGGAGGGATGGTCACTGAACCGTTGAGCTGCCACTGCTGTTGACTGCGAACGTAAAAGGCGATGCGCCCAACTTCCAGCACGATCAGCGTCGGGGGTGCTCCTAGCTCTGGTAACGCGAAATCGAGGACCTTTCCCGGCTGCTCCCAGATCAACTGATCCTCCAGCCGCACCCCTCCGACAGGTTTCTCGGCGGCTTCCGGCCTCCCCACGGGGAAAATCGCTACTTGCAGATCCTTGCCGCGCCGGATTTGAGCGACGATCAAATAACCTTGGGTCCCTTCTGAGAGCGTGACCTTCAAATGCGTGTTGACAGCTTCCGCTTCCCCAAACCGGAAGCGACGGCTTGCCAGGTTCGTACGAAGCCACTCATCGATCGCCGCTATTTTGTCCGCACTCAACGACGACATGTTGTTCACCAGAAGCTCGACGTTTTCAGGCGGAGGGGAGATTCGCGCCACCAGATCGCCGAGCGCACCGAGTTTCTCCGCCCACTGGCTGGAAGGGAAGCTCGTCGTCTGATCTGTGCCATCTGCTGCCGATGGAGGGGCCAGGGGGGATAAAGCCTGCGCCCTTAGTCCGTACCCGCCTAGAGCGAGCATTAGAAAGAATCCGACAGGAAGAGCGAGGCGGGGTCGTCGGAGCGGCCGTGTCGGCTTGGAGCAATTGCGCAACGAGTTCGTAAAGCGCCATCATAGCACACCGCTTGAGGGCCTCACCGTGGCCCGTTCGCATCGGTACTGGGACACTTTGTTAACCGCATCACCATGGCAGCCGGCGAGGCTTCGCCCGCTTCGCTCACCGAACGAAGCCTCGGCAGGGTTTTTGCCGGCATGACTTCCGGACCCGGCCCCCCGTTCTCGAGCCTTAGCCTGGACCTCAAGGCAGGCGAGCCTAGCCGGAAATCTCTATGGTCGCGCGTTCGGTTTGACAGGCGGTGCTGATTCGCTCGAGTCGACGGCCATGGCCGAGCGCAGCACATCATTGGTAAAAAAGAATTTTCCGTCGTTCGGCACCATCATGATCCGCACCTTGTCAGAAAGCCGCTGAGCCACGGTTAGCTGAACCAGCTGTGGATTTGCCTTGAGTGCCGACGCTTCGAGTTGCATCTGCTCGGCTCGGGCCTGCGCTGTCAGGCGGATGCGGTTCGCTTCGGCATCAGCTTCGAGATTTTCCCTCTGCTGTTCGGCTTGCGCGAGCACTCGGATGCGATTCGCTTCGGAGTCGGCGAGTAGACTCTGGCGCTGCTGCTCGGCTTTGCTATCGATCACCTTAGCCTCGGCTTGCGCGCTGGCATCTTCGAGTGTCGTTTGTTTCTTAGCTTCGGCTTCCAGGCGTGACTGTTCGATCTGCTTCTGTTTCAGCGGAAGAGTGTAGACCATCGCATCGGCCTGGGCCTTGGCCATGATCACTTGCGATTGCGCAGCCGCCTCGGCATGCTTGACATCTCGAATCTTCTGCGCCTCAGCCTGCGACTCAGCGATGGCTACGCGCTTCTTTTCGATACTCGCATCGACCGATGTGCGGTCGTCCTCTTGTTCCTTTAGCAGCAGATCCTGGAGGCCCTTGGCGTATTCCTCGGGTAGCTCGACCTGCCTGAGCAAAACTTCCTTCACTACGATGCCGTCACTCGCTAGACGTGCTGTGATGGTTTCAGCAGCCCTTGCACGGAACTCCTCGCGTTTGGTCGAAAAAACGTCGCGGACGATGTAGTTCGGCGCAAGAGCATGGAAGGTACTGAGGACCACAGGGGCCACGACCTCAGCGTCCACAGGCTGTGGCAGGTTCGCTTGGATGTAGTTGAGCCGCGAAGGGTCGATCCGATATCGCACGCTCACCGCCAGACCGACCTGCAGACCTTCGCGCGCCTGCACATTCAGCACCTCGAGCTTTTGCCCACGGATGTCGAGGGCGGCGGTTGAGAAGACGTGATCGCGAATGTCGTAGAACGAGGCGTGCTCAATCAGGGGAACTATCAAGTGGGTTCCCGCATAGAGCGTGCCCGGGCGTATGCCCGAGATCTGGCTCACGCGGATGGCTGCCTGACCATCCGGCACAACAAGGAGGCTTTCGCCCGACAATCCTGCCAGCGCGCCGATCACTGCTAGTTTTGCCGCCGCCTGCCAGCGAATTCCGCGTCGTGGGCGCGACGAACTGCCGGCGGAATCAGCGGAAGGTTCGCCGCGGCGCAGAATCCGAGCAAGCTCGAAGGCGAAGTAGACGTCGTAGGCGACGATGCCCGCGGCACAGGCAAAAAGCCCGGAACTGATCAGCAACAGCGTGAATTTGAGGAATAGCATATTCGTTCCTTTGCTGTGATGGGTGCCGACACGCAGCCCTTTGCGAGCGGTGAGTCAACCCAATCACGACTGCGTTTCAATCACGGGTTTACGCCATCACTTTTGGCTCCGCCATGGGGGCCGTTGCCACGGTCCGGCATTAAGCTGGTCAAGCCGTACAGCCCGATCCACTCAAGCCCCACCGCCAGCGCAAACGCTGCGATAATTGCGCCAACCACTTCCAAATATCCAAGAAAGCTGCTCATAGCCGTGTCCTATCGCGGAAAGCGCGTCTTCGTGCCCACAAGCGCTTTGCGCTAGGGCTATCTGCACCGCTCGAGCCAAACAGCGAGGACTGGTGTCAAAGCACTTAAAGACACAGGGGATCACAAGCGCGTGGGGCGACGAACACGCCGTGGAAAATCGTACGCGACGAGACGCTTTTGCTAGAATCCACATAGGCGCACATGGCGCAGGCTGAACATGGCTCGGGAATTCGACTGGGGCGCATTCTAGGGATCCCGATCTACCTGCATACCAGCTGGTTCCTCATCTTTTTACTCATCACCCTCTCCCTTCGGACGCAATTCACGGCCCAGCATCCGGGGTGGACCGCCACACAGCATTGGGTTCTCGGGATCATCACCAGTTTGCTTTTCTTCGCATCCGTCGTCTTCCACGAGATGAGCCATAGCATTGTGGCGATGCGATATCACATCAGTGTGCAGTCGATCACGCTGTTCGTTTTCGGCGGGCTGGCTCGAATCGAGCGCGACGCCCCCAATGCCAAGCAGGAGTTCGCCATCGCTATCGCCGGACCGCTCTCCAGCCTCTTTCTCGCGGCTTGCTTCTGGTCGGTTTGGCGTTTCGTTCACGGGAGCGAAATGGTGACCGCTGCGGCGAAGTGGCTGGCACTGACGAATCTCGTGCTGGCGATATTCAACCTGGTGCCAGGATTTCCGCTCGACGGAGGGCGGGTCCTGCGAGGAATCGCGTGGGGCATCACTGGGAATTTCATGCGTGCGACGCAGATCGCCGCCTCGGCGGGAAGGTTCTTTGCCTATTTCCTGATTGCGATCGGAGTCTGGCAGGCACTCAATGGAAACTGGGTCGGCGGGCTATGGCTGGCGTTTATTGGCTGGTTTTTGTTGGAGGCGGCGAGAGAGAGTTTTGCGCAGGTCGCAATTCGGGACACGCTGGGCGATGTCCGAGCCGAAGATATCATGGTCCGCGACATCCCCACCGTGACGCGCGATATATCGATTGATGACTATGTCCACGAGGTCTTGAGAACGGGCCGGCGCTGCCATATCGTAACGGGGGCGGGCCTGCCCGTCGGCCTGGTGACTCTTCAATCGGCGAAATCGGTGCCGCGCGAGCAGTGGTCAAACACCTCCGTGCAGGCCGTCATGGTACCGATGGCGAAGGTGCAGAGAGCTGCGCCGGGAGATCTAGCACTCAACATCCTCGAGCGCATGCAAAGCGAGGACATCAATCAGATGCCGATCGTCTCCGGACAGCACATTGTGGGCATGATCGGCCGTGACGCGATTCTCCGTGTTCTGCAGACGCGCCTCCAGGCTGGGCATCTGGCCAAGCCTTTGTGATGGTTGCTCCTCAGGACCTCGGCCGGGCAACGTGCGCCGCTTTGCTGTGCGGCCTGGCCCTCGCTCTCCTCCAGGCCAATCCGCCGCAGACACGCCACACCTCGCCCAAAACCGGCAAACCCGCCGGGTCCGCTCGCAGTGCCCCCGCAGGAGCCCATCCGGAAATCTACCAGGACGCCATCCGCGAAAATGACAAAGGGATGGCACTCATGGAGCGCCACGATTTCACCGAAGCGCTGGCGAGGTTTGAGCGGGCCTGTATCCTGAATCCGCAGTCCGATACGGGCTGCTTGAACATGGGCATCGCGTTGCTGAATATGGGTCATTTGGATGAGGCCTCGACAATCCTAAAGAAATCCGCCGAGCGTAATCCGGACAACCCGCGGACGTGGTTCAACCTGGGCCTCTTGGAGCGGGAATCGGGCAGGCTCGAAGACGCAGCGGCGGACTTCGAAAAGGTCGCGGCGCTCGATCCGGACGACCCCGATACTCAGTATTTTCTCGGATATTTGGCGGAGCAAGCGCACGACTACGAGGAGGCTGCCACCGCTTATGAAAACGCCATCAGCCTTGATCCCTCAAATGCCGCGGCCGAATACGGTCTATCCCAGACGGAGGAACACAGAGGAGACGCCGAAGGCGCCAAGGCTCACCTCGCACGCTTCCAGCACCTCTCCGACAGCAGATTCGCCAAGCCCTTGCGGTTTGTCTATGGCGAAGAAGGGAAATACTCGCTTGCGCAGGAGATGGAGATCCCGCCCCGGACCGCCCCGGCTGTGATCCCGGTTCGCTTCGTTGACGTAACTTCTATTTCGGGGCTTCCGTGGCGCCTAGTTTCTCCTGTTCCGGCGGGCCCCCGCACGACCGTTCGCCGGGCACCTGCCGGAATTCACGGTGGACGAGCTAGCGCAGCTTATCCGGACACAGCAGCTTCCTCGCCGACGCTTGCGGAATTTCTCGGGAGTGGTGCGTGCATTATCGACTATGACGGCGACGGCAGGCCGGATATCTTCCTCGTCAACGCTGATGGGGAGGGCGATTCGGCGCTCTATCGGAACAACGGAAAGGGGTCCTTTCTGAATGTGACGAAGGCGGCCAAACTCGATTTCCGAGGCGAGGGAACCGGTTGCGCCGTCGGCGACTACGATAACGACGGCTATCCGGACCTTGCGATCAGTTCCGGCAATGGCGTTACCCTGTATCACAACCAGGGGGACGGGACATTCGCCGATGTCACGGACTCGGCCGGCGTTCGCACCCCTGGCCTCGTACTCGGCTTAACATTTGTCGACTACGACGGGGACGGAAACCTCGATCTGTTCGTCACGCGCTTTAATGATTTCCCCCTCGATCATGCGGACCAGCCTTTCTTGTTTCCCGACGACGCCCAGCCGCCGGGAAATATCCTATGGCGCAATCAGGGGAACGGAACCTTTGTGGATGTCACCAAGGAAACAGGCGTCGCGGGGAGCGCGCCTTCTGTGAGTGCCGTGGGAACGGATATCAACAACGATCGCGCCATCGACCTGGTCCTCACGGGCTGGCAGAAGTTCCCTGCCGTATACCTGAACTCGCGCGACGGCGGTTTCCGCGCTTCGAACCCATGGGCCATCAGCATGCCGGGGCCCACCGCGGGGGCTGTCGCGTTCGATTTCAGTCACGACGGCTGGATGGACCTCGCGTTTACACACTGGGCTTCGCCGGGAATCAGCTTGTGGCGCAATGTTGTCGGAAGATCATTCCAGCGCCTACCGCTGGTGGGGCCGGGATGGATGCGTGGCTGGGGCATCGCGGCAATCGATTATGACAACGATGGCTGGACAGATCTGGTAGCCGTGGGGGAAACGTTTTCGGGCGAAGGGCGTATCGCACTATTCCGCAACGAGGGTTCGGCTGGATTTCGCGATGCCACGCATGAGACGGGTCTGGACAAAGTCGTGCTGCGCCACCCGCGCACCGTACTTGCTTTTGACTTCGACGGCGATGGAGCGGTAGATCTGCTGATCACGCAGAATGGCGGGCCGCTGGTGTTGCTGAAAAATGTCGGCGGGAATAAGAACCATTGGTTGGAGCTAACGCTGACCGGTAACGCCGACCACCGCCTGGCCAGTGAAACTCGCATCGACCTGTTTGCCGGCACCGAGCGGCAAACGCTACAAGTATCCGGAGCTTCCGGATACCTGGGTCAGGGCCCTGCACGGGTATCGGCCGGACTCGGAAAGGAAGATACCGCAGACGTGCTGCGAATTCTGTGGCCGAGCGGCGCTCTGCAAGATGAGATGCAAGTGCCCAGCGGGCGGCGGAGGGTTGTCGAGGGCACGAAACCTTGAAGTCAGGTTGATTGCCATGACAGAAGCATGCTAAGTTCCCGCTGTCCGTAGCGATCCCTGTCTGTTGCATACTCAAGAAGAAACATGTCCTCATCACAAGGCATCGCGGCGGGTTTGGAGACGCAGGCGGACCAGACCGGTGGCCCAGAGTCCGGCGGGGCTAGCGTGTTTTGGCGCGTGGAAGGCAGCTTGCTCGATCTAACCGCCGTGAGACCCGTGGCCTTCTTTACCTGGAATGCGCAAAGTTTCCTCGAGCGTTGGGCTCGCCGTGGACTGATGGGCACGATGGCCGTGACGCGCCCGTTGCTCTATGCAGCGGATCGGGTTTTCGCCACACGCGTGATGCATGCGGTGCTGCGCGGCGAAAGCCGTGACCGTCTCGATCTGCTAGGAGAGGAGTATTTCCACTACCACTTACAGCCGCGGCTCAAGCCGCGCGGAATGGAAAAACTGCGTGAGGTGATGGCCTCGGGTGCGAGCGTGGTGCTCGTCAGCCAGGGGCTCGACCACATCACGCGGCCCCTCGCAAGGTACTTGGGTGTCGAGCGAATCCTTTCGAACCGTCTCGATTTCCGCGACGGCATCGCCACTGGCCGACTGCTCGACCCCGTGATCCGGCCGCGAAGCCCGCTTGCGAAACTGCGCACCGACAGGCCCGATGGGACCATCGCGCGTGAACAACTGCTTCAGGATCTGGGTTTTGCGAAAAAACCGGAAGTGCTCGAGGAAACGATTCGCCCAGCCGAGCGCTCTCTACCGAAGATCAACGCGCCGGTTGTGCGCTTCGACGCGAACGGTAACCAAACGCCCTTTTCCGTTCGGCGTGCACTCTGCGGAAAACATATTCTGTTGATCGGCGGAACGGGATTTATCGGCAAAGTCTGGCTCGCGAGTCTTCTCACCGACCTACGTGAAGTGAGCCGGGTATATCTTCTGATTCGAAGCCATCGCACGGTCACGGCGGTCGAGCGTTTCGAACGGATCGTCGAGGAGTCGCCCGTTTTTGAACCGCTGGCGGAACTACACGGCGAAAATTTCGCAGATTTCCTGCGCCAGCGTGTGGAGGTGATCGACGGAGACGCGACCAAGCCGTGTCTGGGAATGGCGGCCGATGTTCGCGAGCGGCTCGCGCGATCGCTCGATGTAATCGTGAACAGCGCCGGTCTGACCGACTTCAACCCAGACTTGCGCGACGCCCTTACAACGAATGTGCGTTCGGTGGCTCACGTACTGGAGTTTCTGAGCAGTTGCCATCACGCCGCGCTGCTCCATCTTTCGACGTGCTATGCCGTGGGACAGCGAGACGGCCGAATTTTGGAGGAGCTTCCCAAAAATTACACTCCTCGCGACGTTCCCGACTTCAGTGCGAAAAAGGAATGGGGCAAGCTCGAGGATCTCGCGCGCGAAATCGAAGCGCGGTCGGAATCGGCCGAGATTCGCGAAACGCTGCGGCAACAGGCTTTCGATAAGCGGCAGGCCGCAAAGAACCTTCACGGAGCCGCGCTTGACAATCAGATTCGAAAGAATCGCGTCCGCTGGCTGCGACAGACGATGATTGAAGCAGGTACGCGGCGGGCAAATCAATTCGGGTGGCCAAACACGTACACCTTCACGAAGAGCCTTTCCGAATCGCTGATCTGCGACTATCTCCAGGAGCATCCGCAGGCGGCCATCGCCGTCGTGCGACCCTCGATCGTCGAGTCGTCGATCGAGAAACCGTTCTGCGGCTGGAACGAAGGGGTCAACACGTCCGCATCGCTCTCCTATCTATTGGGGACCTTCTTCCGCCAGCTGCCGACGAACGCCAGCAAATGCCTGGATCTGATTCCGGTCGATGTTGTGTGCCGAGGAATGACACTCATTGCTGCCGCGCTCATCGAACGAAGGCACGAACGCATGTACCACCTTGCCACCTCGGTCGCGAATCCCTGTGACATGCGGCGGTCGATCGAGCTCACAGGGCTCGGCCATCGAAAGTTCTACCGATCTCAGAATGGGTTCCAGCACCGGCTGAGGCTGCGGTTCGATGCCATCCCCGTCTCAAAGGCGCGCTATGAAAAGCTCTCTGCGCCCGCGCAGATGATCTTGGTCCAGGCAATCAACCGGACTGTCGAGCCAATCCCCTTCGTCCGTGCGCCGCTAGCACGTCAGGAGCGCGAACTGGAGAAGGTAATTAAGCTGATTAATCTGTTCGAGCCGTTCATTCTGCACAATGACCACGTCTTCGAGGCGGCCAACATCGAAAGGCTGAATGCGGCTCTCCTGGCGGAGGAACGCGCCACGTTCGGCTACGACACACGATCCATCGACTGGTGGGACTATTGGATCAACGTGCACATTCCGGCTCTGCGAAAGTGGTGCTATCCTCTGATTGAGGGGCGTCCACCGGAAACAGGCCCGCGGCGCAATGTGCCCTTCGCCCCCCACACCGAGGCGAGCGCCCTAGGGGCGGCGGGAGCATCTTCGGCGACGACCTGACACCCAACACAGTGGCCATCTTCCTGACTGGCAGCACCGGTTACATCGGTGCCTATGTTGCGTCGAACCTGCTGGCGGATCATCCCGAGCCGCTGAATGTGCTGGTCCGCGCGCGCGACATGGAGGAAGCGCGGAACCGTCTCTGGTACGCGCTGCAACTCCACATGGATTTCGGGCGCTTTCAAGATGCCCTGGACTCGCGCATACGGGTTTTCCGAGGCGACCTGACCTATGAGCGTTTCGGCTTGTGCGAAGATGAGTACCAACAGCTTGTCCGAACGACGGATTCCGTCATTCACTGCGCCGCCTCGCTCAACCGAAGGTCCGAGAAAACCTGTCTCAATGTGAATCTCCGGGGCACCCTGGAGGTCGTTCAGGTTGCGATGCGCGCGCGTGACCAGCATGGTCTACGCCGCTTTAGCCATGTGAGCACGGTGGCGGTCGCCGGGCATCGCGCCAATGAAGTGGTTGAAGAAGACGCGGCCATCGATTGGAACCGCTCGGACTACGATCCCTACGCTCGGACCAAGAAATTCTGTGAGCACATGGTGCGCCAACTGCTGCCCGATGTGACCAAGACGATTTTTCGACCCAGCATTGTGCTGGGCGACAGCCGGCGCCCCGAGACAAATCAGTTCGAGATGGTGCGCGCGTTCGTATTTCTGGCGGGGCTGCCCGTGCTGCCCTTTCGCCCCAACGACCAAGTGGACATCGTGCCCGTCGATTACGTCGCCAGCAGCATCGCCGCGTTACACCGCAAAGAAAAGCCCGCGCACGAGATCTACCATCTCTCTTCCGGCATCGCCTCCGAGACGTTCGTTCAGTTGACCGACGCGCTCGCGAAAGCCCAGGGCAAGCGCGGCCCTTTGTATGTGCCGAGGCTTGAGGGACCGTCGTCGAAAGCGATCAATGCACTAGCGGGACGAGCCGGGAAAATCGGCGGGCTGGCGACCCTGCTCAAGGTGTTCCTGCCGTACCTGGTTTGGAATACGGTTTTTGACAACCGGCGCGTGGTGGAGGAAATAGGAGCGCGTCCTGCGCCCTTTTCTCAATACTGCTTTCCTTTGCTGCGATTCAGTCGCGAAAACAACTTCACCTACAAGTACACCGAACTGCCCGCGCACCCGGCCGTCGGGGATGCCACGACTGCGCTTCCTCGAGCCGTTGTGTCACAGGACGTACGCCGATGATGGATCTGATTCTCGAGGGCTGGGTCGGCGCGCTCATCGAACTAAACAAGCTCCAATGGGTGCTGGGAGCGGGCCAGCCGTGGAAGCGCGGCGAAAAACTGAAGCTGCTTTTCGCCGGCTACAACGGAACGCGCAACACTGGCTCCGACATCCGCGTCGAGGAAATTTTACGGCAGGTGCGGCGCATTTTGGGACCGGATAACGTTGCCTTTAGCGTCATGACGCAGGATTTCAATCTTACGCGCGGATATTTTGCCGACGCGCGGCAAGTGCATCTGCCCGACGTTTTCCCGCCGTTCTTGCACTCGGTGGTGAGGCAGCACGATGGTGTCATTGCGTGCGAAGGATCCATGTTCAAGAGCAAATTCGCCAACGCGCTGACGACGATGATGATTGGTGCGCTCGGAATTGCCTCCGCGCAAAACAAGCTGAGCATCGGCTACGGCGCAGAGGCCGGACAGATGGACGCTTGGTTAGAGAAGATGTGCCGCCGATATTGCAGCGACTCCGCCGTCATCACACGCAACATCGAGTCGCAGGAGGTTTTAGGAAAGCTGGGGGTGGCTACCGAACTGGGCACAGACACCGCCTGGACCTTTCAGCCCCTGCCTGCGGCCTTCGGCCGCAAGGCGCTCCGCGACGCGGGCTGGGACGGTCAAACGCCGGTGTTGGCCGTCTGTCCGATCAATCCATTCTGGTGGCCGGTGAAACCATCCCTGGTCAAGTGGGCGGCACATGCGATCGGCGGCGCATACAGCAAAAGCCATTATCGGACAATCTATTTTCATCGTTCCGGCCGCGACGTGGATGCAGCTTACGAAAAATATCTCTCGGCAATGGCGGCCGGTGTAGAGGGATATCGAAAGAAGCGACAGGTTTTCGTGACACTGGTGGCCATGGAAATGCTCGACCGCGATGCATGCGAGCGAGTGGCGGCAAAACTTGGCGGCGCGCCGATCTTTGCCTCCGACCAACTCAACATGTACGAGATCGTGAGCATTTTGCGGCAGTGCCACCGCATGCTGTCTTCGCGTTTTCACGCAATCGTCGCTTCCATGCCAGCCGGTGTAGTGTCGGCTGGCGTCACCATGGATGAGCGTATCCGCAATCTAATGCGCGAGCGCAGGCACGAACATCTGCTGATGAGAGTCGACGAACCGGCACTCGGGGACAAGATTTTTGCAGCGCTCCAGACGCTGGACGCCGAGGCGGACGAGATTCGCGAGGACATGGGTTCGACGGTGGCGCGCAACCTTCGCACAATGGCCCGTATGGGCATCTATTTGGAGGAGCATGTGGCCCGGCAATATCCGGATTTTCCCGTACGCCAGGGTGTTTTCGGTTGGGAACAATACCTTCCGCCCCTGGACCCGGCACTCGAACGGCTGCTCGAAAAACACACAGGAGTGCTCGCGGCATGACCTTTGTCGAAGGCATCCTCAGGCGCTTGGAGAGCGCCGGCGATCAGCCGGTGCTGCGTGAGGTCCGCGACGGGCGCCTGGTCGCCGTGACAGCGGCCGAATTCTTGAGGCTCGTCAGCCAGGCACGTGCATTTCTCGCAGGGCAGGGATTAAAACCAGGTGATCGCTGCGCGCTCCTTGCGCCGAACAGCGTCCGGTGGGCGGCACTCGATCTGGCCATCCTGGGAGAAGGTCTGATTACGGTGCCGATGTACGCTCGACAGGCACCTAGCGAACTCGCCACGATGTTGAAGGACTCGACGCCTCGGCTCGTCATTGGCGACCTAAGTTTCCTCCGGGAGATTCAAACCTGGTGGGCCGACGGGCCGGCGATCGCCTCCGTCGATCGTGTTTTTGAAACACCCGTACGTACGTCTGCACCGCTTTTTCACCACGCCGATCATGACGTGGTAACGATCATCTATACGTCCGGCAGTTCGGGTGAGCCCAAGGGTGTGATGCTGACGACGGGCAACGTGAACCACATGCTGTCGTGCACCCACGGCCGGCTCGATCAACTGATGGGCCCCAGCGCGCGACCCGATCAGGTTTTTCACTACCTGCCGTTTTGTTTTGCCGGCTCCTGGATTTTGCTGCTCACAGCGCTGTCGCGCTCGAGCGTTCTGACGCTGTCGACCGACCTGAATCAGCTCGCCGATGAGCTCAAACTCGCAACTCCCGACTATTTCCTAAACGTGCCCATGCTACTGGAGCGCGTCCGCAGCAAAGTGGAGGCGTCAGTCGCCCAACGCGGGGGATGGATCCACAAGATTTTCTGCCGCGCGAAGATGGAATACAGTGAGCGGGACGCTGGGCGAACGTCGCGGGTCGGCTCCCTCTGCCTGTGGCTTGCCGATCGGACCATATTCCCCACGATTCGCCGGAACATTGCCGGCTTCAATCTGCGGGCGCTGATCTGCGGTTCGGCACCGCTTTCCGTCGAGACGCAATCATTTTTCATCATGTTGGGCATACCGGTGCTGCAGAGCTACGGACTAACGGAAACGACAGCGATCTGCACAATGGATGATCCGCGGCATTTTGTGCCGGGGAGAGTCGGCCCGGCCATTCCCGGCATCGAAATGGCACTCGCCGATGACGGTGAAATCCTGGTCCGTGGCCCGAACATTTTCCCGGGCTACTGGCTACGCCCCGCGGAGACGGCCAAAGCCCTCTCGGGCGGGTGGTTTCATACGGGAGATCAAGGAGAAGTGGACTCTGGGGGCAACTGGCGAATTACGGGGCGTTTGAAAAATCTGATCATTCTGAATTCGGGTCACAACATCGCACCGGAGCCGATTGAAGACCTTCTTCAGGCGCGCTTACCAGGGACGCAACAGGTGATGCTTGTGGGCAACCAGCGAAGCTTTCTGGCAGCGATCGTGGCCGCCGGAGCGAATGGGTCTTCCAAGGCTCTCGACACAGCGCGCATCCAGTCGGCGCTCGATGCGATAAATGCCCAGGCGCCGCACTACAAGCAGATTCGCGCCTTTCACCTCGTCTCGGAACCATTCAGCATCGAAAGCGGCCTGCTGACTGCCAATGGCAAGCTTCGGCGTGACGTGATCGCCGCACGCTTCGCCTCGGAAATCGAGAGCCTCTATCAGAAGAGGCCTCTGTGAAGAATTTTCAGGGCAAGACCCTCTCCTGGCAAACGACCCGCGGCACGATCGAGCTTTTGCTCGATCGCCCGCCGTGCAACGAAATCGGATCGGAAACCCTAATGGAATTGGAGCAATTCGCGATGGGGCTCGAATCGATCGAGGAGGACACCCACGCGCTCATCATTGCCAGTCAACGCAAGGAGGGCTTTTGCGCAGGAGCCGATTTGGTCGAGCTCTACGAGCGCTCCCAGGAGCTGGGACCGGCCGAGAGGGTCGCAGGTGTCCGCGACTTTCTCGAACGAATTCACCGCGTGATGAATGCGATCGATGCCGCTCCCCTGACGACGATCGCTGCTGTCCACGGCGTGACCTTCGGCGGAGGATTCGAGCTTGCGCTCGTCTGCGACCTAATCGTCGCCGACAAGATGACACGCTTCTGCTTTCCGGAGTTGCGACTGGGGTTGATCCCGGGATTTGGGGGGATTCCACGGCTCAAGCGCGATCTCGGGAACGCTGTTGTACGAGACTTGTTGCTCACAGGCCGAAGCATCAACGCGGCAAAGGCGCAGTCGGTGGGGCTGGTTAGCCAAGTGGCAGGGGAAGGCGAAGCGCTTCGAGTGGCCCGCGCGACCGCCGCTCAGATCGGCAAGTTCGATCGTGAAACAACCCGCACTGCGAAACGCTTCATCAAGCCGCTGCTACAGGACGAGCTGCGGCGAGAAATTGAAATCTTCTGTGCCTTGTTTACACGTCCGGCCGTAGAGACAGGTCTGCGGAAGTTTGCCGAGAGCACCGATGCTCAGCCTTATTTGCCATGACCACAGGGCGGGGGCTAAGCGAGCCCAAAAGGAAGCTGTGGCAAGATAGTTGCCTATGACGACCTTGGATCAAACCACGGAAGAAATCTTGCGGCTCGCCTCGGAACATTTCAAGGTGCCGCGCGCACAACTGAGCGCGACCGATGATTTCTTCACCAAGCTGGGCATCAATAGTCTCGACGCTCTCGACCTGCTCACCCGTCTCGAACATCATTTTCACATCGAGCTGCCGGATTATGAGCTACAGGGCGTAAGCGATTTCCGCACGCTCGCAGAACGGATACAATCCCGCCTTTGATGCTGGATCTCCGCCAATACAATTGCTTGGGAGAAGCCCTGCGCGCGGCGCTCGATCGCTGGCCGGACCGGACCTGTCTGATCGAAGCAGACCGTGAGCGCGAAAACGCAAGGCTCACCTACTCCCAGTTCAAGCAAGCTGCGCTTCCTTTGGCCAGCGCTTTGCAGCGTGCGGGATTCCGAGAGGGCTCGCGCGCGGCGATTCTCATGACGAATCAGTCGAAATGGCTGATTTCGGCGTATGCGATCTTTTTTTCTGGCGGTGTGCTCGTCCCTCTGGACTACAAATTGTCGCCCCGCGAACAGCTCGCTCTGTTGGCGCATGCCAAGGCCGAGGTGTTGATCATCGAGTACCACCTGTGGCGAGCCATGACGCAATCGCCGGAGTTCGGCACGCTCACAGCACGCACCGTGCTGGTCACCGAAGCTCCAGCCAGTACGGATCTAGCGGGGGCCAAGCGATGGGAGGAGTTCCGCGACTCCCACGAGCCCACCTTTGTCGCGCGCAGCCGACACCATCCCGCTTGCATTGTGTATTCTTCCGGGACGATGGGCAGGCCGAAGGGCTGCGTGTTAACACACGAGAATTATCTCGAGCAGTGCATGGCGCTTACGTCACTCTACCCATTCTGGCCCGGTGTGCGCTATCTCAGTATCCTGCCGACAAATCACGCCATTGACTTCATGGTGGGCTTCATTGGCCCCTTTGTCTGCGGGGCCACCGTGGTGCACTTGCGTACGCTGCGGCCCGAATACATCCGCGATGCATTCTCGCGCTACAAGATCACCTATATGACGCTTGTGCCCGCGATTCTCAAGGCGCTCGAACAAAATCTGCGCAAGCGATTCTCAGATCTGCCGGCAAGCCGGCAAAGGTTGCTGAAGGGCCTGATTGGTCTGAACCGCGCGTTGACGCGGCACCGGCCACGGGTATGGATCAGCCGCGCCCTGTTGAAGCAGGTTCACGCCGCATTCGGCGGTGAGCTGCGCACCCTATTTGTAGGCGGAGCCTTCACTGAGCCATCCACGCTCGAATTCTTCTATGATCTCGGAATTCCTGTCGCAAATGCTTACGGATGTACAGAGGCTGGGACGGCCATTACGGTGAACGATTTAAAGCCGTTTCGCGCTGACACGGTGGGGAAACCACTGCCTGGAACCGAGATCAAAATCCTGAATGGGGGCGATGACAACGTCGGACAGGTAGCTGTGCGCAGCAAAACGGTCATGTCGCACTATCTCGATGACCCAGAGCTGACGGCTGAGACGATCGTCGATGGCTGGCTTTTAACCGGAGACCTCGGGCGGATCGACCCGGCTGGACATCTCCAACTTTTTGGCCGAGTCAAGAACATGATCGTCACCGAAGAGGGGAAAAACGTCTACCCCGAAGAGATTGAGGTGGCCTTTGAGGGCCTGCCGGTGAAAGAAGCCTGCGTGTTTGCGTCGAACTATGTGTGGCAGGAGCGAACAATGACCGGCGAGCAACTCGTGCTGGTGATTCATCCTGAACAGGGGAAGCCGATCCCAGAGGACCTCGCTCGACACATCGCATCGTGCAATCAGCGCTTGCTCAACTACAAGCGCGTGGGCGGATACTTGATCTGGGAGCAAGATTTTCCCCGCACTGCCTCACTCAAGATCAAACGTACGGAACTGGCCGCGCAGATTCGGGACAAACTCGGGCGCGAGCGAGTGGCACCGCTTTGATGCCCGCCCCGGCGCTTGATTCCGAGGCTTCTCACCCGTGAATAAGTTCCTTGCCATCGTGAATCCCGCGGCAGGAGGTGGTCGCTGCGGAAAACTGGCTCCGGGAGTGCTGGCACGGCTCCGTGCGATCGGTATCGATCTGGAAGTCGCGCAGACCACGCGCCCGGCGGAAGCAACCGAGCTCTCTCGTAATGCATACCGAGGCGGTTTTCGTCGTTTTCTTTCCGTCGGCGGCGACGGCACATCGTTTGAGATCGTCAATGGGATCTTTCCCGAGGCCGAGACCCAAGGCCGCGCGGCACTCGGTTTTCTGCCGCTCGGAACGGGCAATTCATTTTTGCGTGATTTCACGACGCACGGCGTCGAACACACGATCGAGGCACTGCGCGAAGGCCGCCACCGCCCGTGTGACGTACTTCGCTTGCGTCACGCAGCGGGGGCGATTTACTTCCTCAATATGCTGAACCTGGGATTCGCCGCCGATGCCGGCGAAGTCGCCAACCGAAGGTTCAAACGCTGGGGCCAACTGGGATACGTGTTCGGGGTGCTTGCGCGCCTCGCCCGTCTGGAACATACAGCGTTTCCACATCGGCTTGCGGACCGTGAATGGGATCGGCGGGCGTGCCTGTTCCTCGCCTTCGGAAACAGCAAATTCACGGGCGGCAGGATGAGGATGGCGCCTTACGCGGACCCGGCCGATGGGCAGATCGAATACGTGCGCTGGGCACCGGTCGGCCGAATGCAGTTGCTCTGGACGTTTCCGCGGCTGTTCACCGGCACGCACATCCGGCATCGCCTGGCATCACGGGCGGCGATCGCAAAGGTTGAATTCGATCTGAAACGACCCGTCAACGTCATCGTTGACGGCGAGGTAATGCAGCTGGCCTGCCGCTCTGTAGACGTCCTGCCGTCGGCACTGGACGTGATCGTATGAACAAGCTGTGGTGGACACTTCGCTCAGCCGTGCTCTGGGTTGCCAGCGTGGCGCACTTTGCTCTCGTAGGCATCGTGCTGGTTTTTTTCGGTCTCTGCGTGAACAGGCAAGAATTCGATTTTCTAAATCGCGGCTTCTTCCGAAACATTCTGCGGATTGCAGGAGTCAAATTCATAGTCCGACAGTCGCCCGCTTTCGATCCGAAGCGTACCAGTATTTTCATCTGCAACCACGTGAACATCTTTGATCCGTTTGTGATCTACTCAGCGATTCCGCAGTTCGTACGCGGCTTCGAGCTGGAATCGCACTTTAAGGTACCCGTGTATGGCTGGATGATGGGCTGGTTCGGCAACGTACCTGTGCCCGACGTTCCCAGCCGCGAAGGACTCGAGATTATGAGCACCCGCGCCAAAAAGGCACTCGATTCTGGCACTAGCTTGATCGCGTTCGCCGAGGGATCGCGGACGCGCGACGGCCACGTCCAAGAATTCAAAAAGGGCATCTTCAGTCTCGCGCAAAAATTCGGAGTTCCGATCGTGCCGATGAGCATCGTCGGCTCGTACCAATTTTTCCAGACGGGCCATTGGATGCTGCACCCAGGGAAAATTACAGTGTATCTGCACGACACCATCGACACATCCAGGATCGGTCGCAACGAAGTCGAGAATCTCCGCCGTCGAGTCCAGGAAATCGTCGCGGCGCCGGTCGAGGAATCTTTGCGGCAGTCGGAAGACTAAGACATCTGCGAGACGCCGGCCTCCGGCAGCGAGCGCCCCGCCTTCAACTCCTGCCAGGTGTAAACGACACGGTGGACCACGGTGATGGTGGAGACGGTCGCAATCACCCACAGAACTGGTGCCATGCGGCTGGCGAGGCCACCCAAAATCAGCAGTACGAGCCGTTCCGGACGCTCCATGAAGCCGACCTTGCAGGAAGGGATGAGTGACTCGGCCCGCGCCCGCGAATAACTGACCATGAAGGAACTGGCCATCGCGATCGCCGCAAGCACCATATAAAACGCGCGCCCGATCAGCGTGTAGTAAACAACCAGCCCCATGTACAGTCCCAGATCGGAGTAGCGGTCGAGCGTGGAGTCAAGGAACGCGCCGAAGGCGGTCACCTGTCCGGAGCGGCGCGCGACCTGGCCGTCCGCCATATCGAGAAACGCTGCCAGGAACAGGGCGGCGGCGGCTGTCCGAAACTGCCCCATGGCAAATAGGGCTGCGGCGCACGAGTTCACGCCGAGTGCGACCAATGTGAACATGTTCGGAGTAATGCCGGTCGCAGCAAGGCCCGTGACGACGTGGTGAAGGAGCCATCCGGCTCCTTCTCCGATCCAGTAGGTGAGCGGGCGTTTCAGATCCGCGCGATCCTTCTCCATAGATATCGAGTCATGCAACGATTCTGCTGCTAGCAGCGGGCTCGGTCCACTCGTCTAGCCGACGGGAATCGTCTCGAAGCGGACGTCGTGCGTGGCGATTAAGGCCTCCGTGTGCCAGCCATGGAGCGCATCTAACAGTCGGCCCATGGCGCGATTGTTGGCGGCACGACAAACAATCACGGCGTCGAAGACGCCCGCTGTTACCAAAAACTTTTCAAGCTGCACGTCCGCTCCTGTCGCGATCTCGCCGATGACGCGAGCGTCTAAAGGGGTGTCCTCGACATGGTCGGTTCGGTAAGCCATCCTTCGCAACAGCACAACGTAGGTGTTCATGTGGCAGACTCTCCTCATCTCACTGCGCCAAAGGAGCTGGACGCGTGATCTGCCCGTGTGCTGGGCACTATACAACGCCCGGCGACGTCGGCGCCAGGGAAGAGATTGCCACCGCGTTCAGCTCCAAGCGAAAGCGTGCTACCCGTATTCGCTAGGGCTTCCCTACGCCGACGAACGGGGATTCGCGCATGCTCACGATGTACCAGCGGTCTCCCGATTTGCGGCAGAGCATCATCCCTCGACCCGCTGTACGGGCGAACGGCGTTTCAATCGTATAGTCGTAGAGGCCCCACACCAAGTCGCCGATGCCGCGCTGATTGCTCATGGTCATCTGAAGACGCGCCGGCGGGCTCATGCCGAAGTACTGCCGAAAGTAGTTAGCGGCTTGGTCTCTGCCGTGCAGCTCTCCGCCCGGTGAACTCAACACGAACTCTGGATCGAAGCAGGACACAAGCTTTTCTAGGTCCGCGCTGTTAAACGCTGCCGAGCAGGACCCTATCGCCTTCTCCACATCCGCGATCAGAGAGAGTTCGGAATCGTCCGGCCCCACGCCCAGGCGCGCCACGCTGCGTTCTAGATCGATGGTCACCCCCAACTGCTCGAGAAGATCCACGCCCAAGATCCCATCCAGTTGCCCACCGCACGCTTTGGAGATAGCGCTTAGGTCAATTGCCGGCAGCCGAACATTCCGAATGATGTGACTGCCCAATGCGAGTTTGCTGATGGCAACATCTCCCGCGCTCAGCTCCGTCGTTTCATTCCAGGATTGGACGTGCACTGGCTTGGTGCGGCCACCGGTGAAGGAGTTGGCATTCAGGAAGGAGGTCGCGGCGGTATCGACAAGGAAGCGCTTGTCTTCCTGGTCTACCTGTAGGATCACTACGGGGAGCCGATCGCAGCGCAGCATGGGGATTTCCGTCTGAGCGGCGGCACTCGGCCCAAGCAGCGGGAAGAGGAATCCCGCGGAAACCCAAGCCAGAAGATTCTGGCGAATGCGCATCACGGCCTCGACGGCGTTGTTTCGCTCGCTTTTTCAATGCGCTCGACAATAGCTCTGCGCACCGAACGGAAAATGCCGGGGTCGCGGAACAGCCTCGAGCTCCAATTGGCTCCCATCGCCAGCGCCTGGATTTCAAAAGCGAGCTGGCGAACGTCTGCCTCCCGGGCGATTTCACCTGCCGCCTGGGCGTCCTGGGCGGCCTGTTCCAGATTCCCCAGCCATTTCTTCATCAGCCCCACAATCTGTTCCCGTACCCGGCCTGGTCGGTCGTCGAATTCGAGCGATGCTGCGGAAAAAAAGCAGCCGCCCGGGAAGACCCCTTCCTCACCGTACGCTAGCCAGTTTTCGCATAGCGCCCGCAACCGCTTCAGACCCTGAAACCGATAGGCGGGGCGCACGACCTTCTCGACAAAGATTTCGCGCGCTTGCTCGACGACGGCGCACTGCAAATCCTCCTTGGATCCAAAGTGCGCGAACAGTCCGCTTTTGCTGATTCCCAACTCGAACGCAAGTTTTCCAATCGTCAGCCCTTCAAGCCCTTCGACCGAGGCCATGTTGACCGCCTTACGCAGAATGGCGCGGCGGGTCCGGAGACCCCGCTGTCGTTGCGCGCGGCCCTTCGCCACTGCGTCATCGATAGCGGCCCTGCCGCGCCGCGGGCCCGTCTTACGTGGGTGTGTCTGTGAGCTCATGCGCGCAGATAATAGCACGATCGTTCGTTCTTATCCATGGGTTTTCCTTGTCGCTCCAATCGTATGGAACCCCTTTCGAAACGAATGGCGGCAAAAAGGCCAACGCGGTTCGAGGCTATTTCTTGGGCGGTACGAGGCGCTTCAACTCTCCAAACCAGTTCTGCACAACGACGATCTGCGTCAGCGAGGCAATCCGTTCGGTGGGCTTGAGCATCAAAAAGCGCGCCATGCGTTTGGCGTCGTGCGCAAACGATTCGGCCCATACCTTGAGAGCTACGCCGCGACCGAGTCTGGAATCTCGGGCGCGGTAGACTCTCCCATGCCGCCCGCACCAATCGCGGAGAGGATTTCGTAGAAGCCTGCGTGGCTGCCGATCCGGATGGCCATCTCCCTGCCCATGGGAGTATACGACGTGAACCAGATACGCGTTGACTGGACAAGGTGAACCCGGCGAAGCAGGGTCAACACTCTATCATCAGCCACCCGCCATTCACGAACCGGGAAGGCACAGCGGACGGCTGAGAGAGGTGGCCATCGGTCGGCCGGAATCAATCGTTTCGTTGACTTCGGAGGAGCCGTCTGTCAGAGTGGGGCGAATTTCGGTCACAAAGGGGGACTGCATGCCTCATTACTTGATACAGGCGGCCTACACTTCTGAAGCTTGGCAGACCATGATCAAGAGCCCGCACAGTCGCATCGAGGCAGTTCGTCCGGCAATCGAACGTCTCGGCGGAAAGCTCATAGGAGGATGGGCGGCATTTGGCGATTACGACACGATCCTAATCGCCGAGTTGCCCAACAATGTAGATGCTGCTGCACTCGCCATCGCGGCGGCCGGGGGTGGCAGCTGCAGAACCGTTAAGACGACGCCTTTGCTCACGGCCGAGGAAGCGGTGGAAGCGGCCAGGAAAGCGTCGAGCAGCGGATACAAGCCCGTTACCGCCTCAGCGGCTGCGGCCAGGCAATAGGCGATCGCGAAAGCGAGCGATTTCCGCGGGCCTCTGGGAGCGGGATATGTGAGGCTCATTCACAACTCGCTAGACCGCGGACGGCCGATTTGGGGGAATGGGCGATTGTTCTCGGTGACGGAGGGACTTTCTCTCGCAGGAGCTAGTCTTTCCTCAGCCGCGCTACCAATTCGGCCGGCGACTCATGCAACAACTCCAGAAAGACCCCATTCGTCCATCCAAACCCCGTTACGTTTTGACCGTACCCGGCGACAATATGCGTCGCGCTCGAGCGCGTGACGACATCGTATTTTTCACGCAGCGTGTGATCGATGCGAAAGTTCTCCAGCACCATTGACAGAAAGCTTTCTATGATTCGGTCTGCGTCGCGGTTGTATCCGTAGCGGCGCAAACCCTCGATGGCGAGTAGTTGAATAGGCGCCCAACCGTAGGGGTAATCCCACTGCGCCTGGCTTTCGTATCGGCTCATCGCCAGCCCGCCCGGCTCCTCGAACAAACGAAGATTCGCCGCCACAGCGCGCGCTTGCTCTTTCGAAGCCGATCCCGTCCAGAGGGGATAAAACGTCGTCGCGTATTCATACGAAGAACGCGTGTGCGTCTTGAAGTTGTAATCGAAAAAGAGCCCCCGACGCTCGTCCCAGAAATACTGCAACATTCGTTTCCGCCGTTCGCCCGCCTTGGTTGCCCACCTCCTTGCATCATCGTTCTGTCCGAGTGCCTGGCTCATTTCTTCGAGGTCTTTTTCGGTTTTGTAGAGCAGGCTATTCAAACAGACGGGCGCAAAATGATGCGTCTCAACGCCGTAGGGACCAAATCGAAACGACACGTCGAACCCGGATTCGCGCATGGCGCGGTCGCCTTGGTAGGAGTCGGCGGACAATCCCAAGCGGTCCTCTGGCGGGCAGCTTGCGCTGTCACCTCGATCGGATCCGCGATCGCAAATCCAAACCTCGGAACTCAGTCCCGTGAGTGAGCTTGCTTTTGCAAGATGCGGACTCTGGGGGCCTTCGTGCAGCAGGAAAAAGTGAGCGGCGCCGCGATAGTAGTCGCTGGGGTCGCCCATGATCTCCGGCACCGGCCCTTTGCCCTCATCGAAATAGCGCGAGAGTCCCGTGTCTCCGGCGAGATGCGTCGGTCGACTCCATTGTTCGTAGTCCTGAACCGCGAATCGATAAGCTCGTTCGAGCCATTGAGAATTTGCCTCACCGGCGAGTTGATCTGCCTGATATACGGCGAGAATCATCGAGCTCAGAAACGGGGGTTGTGACCGGCCGAGATAATAAGTCCGGTTCCCGTTGAGAACTCCCCCATAGTGCTGTATTTCGTAAAAGAAATTTTCGACCATTCCCTTCGCCAGGTCGCGGCGGTGGTCTCGGAGCAGGCCCCGTATGATGAAGTAGCTGTCCCAGCCGTACATTTCGTTGAATTGGCCGCCCGGCACGTCATACGGATTGGGGAGATACAGCAGACCGTACGGCCGGATTTTGCCCGCCTCGTCTTCTGTTATGTTCGCTGGAAGGCGCGCGATGTGAACCCTACATTGCTTCTGCATTTCGCCGACCGTAGTAGGATTTGCTCCTTCGGCCGGAAGATAGAGGACCGCCTCCTCAGAAATCTTGGCATCTTCGTACGTTTTGCAATCCAACAGCGAGCGCTTCAGATTGTCCCAGTCCTCTGAAATGTATTGCAGGATGTCGTCCAACGACTCGAAAGATTCTTGCCTAGCTTCCGCTTCTCTGGCTTTCAACGGGTTACGAGACCAATGGTTCATGACTAGAATTCCAACGATAGACAAGCTCGATAGCAAGCAAGTGGCTGCCCGCAGCATGATCGCCTTCCGCCCAGGCCCTTTGTAGCAACGGATTCGCCGCGGTTCTGGCACGAGCCAAGACCCCTTGTCCGTGCTTCATCACTTCCAGAATATGTTACCGCCATCGAGCTTACGTGTGACGCCGGGAGAGTGGAAATCGGCGCGAGGCTCCCGCCCAGCCAATCCAACGTGGCAGGTCCGCAAAAGGAGATTGTTCAAGGGCCAGCAGCCACAAGGTGTGGGATGCGCTCAATCGCGTCTAGACTTCGAGGTTCTCGGCGCGCTCAGGCAACCTGTCGCCTTCCCTCGCAAACCAAACGTACAGTGTCGGCAAGATAAAAATGCTCAATGCGAGATTGACGATCAGGCCTCCAACAATGACGATGGCAAAGGGCCGTTGCGAATCGGAGCCGATGGCATGTGACGTGGCTGCGGGTAACAAACCTAATGTCGCGACCAGCATCGTCATCATGATCGGTCGAAGCCGAAGGACGGCGCCCTCCACGGCGGAATCCTCTATCGAACGGCCGGCTGCACGGAGCTGATTGATGTATTCAAGCATAATAACGCCTGTTTGAACGGAGACGCCGAATAGCGCCAGAAAACCGACGCCCGAGGAAACGCTGAAGTTCGTTCCGGTGACGAGTAATGCCCATAGTCCACCGATGCTTGCCATGGCCACAGTAGCGAGGATGAGCAGGGCCCATTTAGGCGAGCGAAACATGGTATAGAGAATGATCAAGATAACCAGGATTGTTAACGGCACAATGATGACCAGGCGCGCCTGCGCTCGCTTTTGGCTCTCGTATTCGCCTTCCCAATCGATGTGGTACCCGCGCGGCAGGGGAATCTCTGCACTCACCTTGCGAATCGCCTCCTCCACTGTACTCCCCAGATCGCGTCCGCGAACACTGTACTTGATGGCAACGTAACGCTCGTTTCCTTCACGATAGATCTCTGAAGCGCCGTCCTCTTCCTTGATCTTGCACAACTGAGCGAGCGAGACTCGTTCGCCGGAGGGCGCCAGCAATCGAATATTCTCCAGGGCCTCCCTCGTAGTTCGATATTCGGGCAGATAACGAAGAACCACATCGTAACGGGCCTCGCCTTGGAGCACTTGCGTGAGGGCGTTGCCCCCGGCCGCCGTTTGGATTGCGTCTTGAACGTCTGCGACGTTTACCTGGTGCCTGGCAGCAGCATCGCGGTCGACTTCAAAATTGATGTTTGGCTGACCGAGAACCTGAAACACTCCAAGGTCCTCGATGCCTCTGACCCCGCGCATCACGTTAACGATTTCGTTTGCCTTCTCCTCCAGGACCTTCAGATCGTCACCGTAGATTTTGGTGGCGAGCTCCCCCTTGACTCCGCTGACCGCCTCCTCCATGTTGTCTTCAATCGGCTGCGAAAAACCCCAGACCACACCTGGGATCTTGTCGTTCAGTTCGCGATTCATGGCGGCGATCAGTTCCTCTTTGTTCTCGTGAAACACGGGCCGCCACTGTTCCTTTGGCTTCAAATCGACGAAGTACTCCGTGTTGAAGAATCCGGTGGTGTCGGTTCCATCGTCTGGCCGCCCCGTCTGGCTCGTACATTGGGGAACTTCCGGAAAAGAACACAGGATGATGCGAGCCTGATTGGCGACCTGAATTCCCTCACTCGGACCCGCACTGGGAGCCAACGTGCCGCGCACCCATAGTGCGCCTTCGTCTAAGTGCGGCAAGAACTCAGAACCAATGACGCCGCTGTACACAAGGAAGGCGGCCAGGCACAATCCAGCCACTCCAATTCCCACCATGAGAGCGCGGCGGTGAATCGCAAACCGAACCGCCGTGCGATAGTGACGGGTCAAAAATGTCATCACAGGGTTGCGCCATTCGCGAACACCTTTGCGGAAAAACAGAGTGGAAAGGGCAGGCGCGACGAGCATCGAAAAAATCAGCGCTCCCAGAAGGGCGAACGCGACCGTCCAGGCCATGGGCTTGAAAAGCCGCCCTTCGACGCGCTGCAGCGTGAAAATAGGCAGATAGGCCGTAATAATAATGGCGATGGCATAGAACACCGGGCGCTGAACCTCGTGCGCGGCCTCACGAATCACTACCCGTATATTGCGTTCGTCATTTCCACTCTGGCTCCTGTTAATATGGCGGACAATATTTTCCACCATTACAACCGCGCCATCGACAACCATTCCGAAATCGAGAGCGCCGAGAGATAGAAGATTCGCAGGAATCCCCTTCAAGTTCAGGCACAGTGCGGCGAATAGTAGTGAAAAGGGGACCGTCAGCGCGACAATGATCGCTCCTCGGACGTTTCCGAGAAGCAGAAACAAAACGATAACAACGAGGATGATTCCTTCCGTGAGGTTGTGAAGCACCGTGTGGGTCGTGAAGTGCACTAAATCGGAGCGATCGATAAACGGTACGACTTTGACGCCGCGCGGCAGGATGCGTTCGTTTAGCTCCTTAACTTTTTCATGCAGGCCTTGGAGCGCACCCTCGGCGTCGGCGCCCTTACGGAGGAGGACAATGCCCGAAACCACATCGTCATTGTCAATAACTTTGCCTTCGGGAAGATGCGTCGCGCGAGCAAACTGTCCCAAGCGGATTTTGGGGCCTTGCGCGACCACCGCGATATCACTCATGTGCAAGGGAGTTCCGTTCTTTGCGATGAGCACAGTTTTTTCAATGTCCTGTACGTTTCTGAACAGGCCTACCTCGCGAAGGTTGATCTGTTGCAAGCCAGACTCGATGAAGCTACCACCCGCATTGGCGTTGTTGTTGGTAAGCTGCTGCTCAACCTGCCCCAGACCAACGCCGTAAGCGATCAGCTTATTGGGATCGGCACGAACCTGGTACTCTCTCGTCGGTCCTCCGAAACTGGCCACATCCACAATGTCCGGTACGGCTTTAAAGTTCTTTTCAACGACCCAGTCTTCGAGAGACTTCAGTTCCATCACGTCATACTTGGGATTCGTGCTGCGCAAGGTGAAAAAATAGATTTGGCCAACAGGGCTCCAGTCGGTACCCATCTGAGGAACCACTCCCGGCGGCAGGGTGACCTGTGAGAGTCGTTCCAGGACGCGTTCGCGATCCCAAGCGTTTGCTTCGACATCGTCAAAGATCAATTTCAAATCGGAAAGTCCAAACAGAGAAAACGAACGTAGATGGACCACATGTGGGATCCCGTTCATCGCGATTTCGAGCGGGATGGTCACCTGCTGTTCGATCTGCTCGGCAGAAATCCCCGGCCATTGCGTGATGATCTCGACATAGTTGTCGGCGACATCCGGGTATGCCTCAACGGGAAGCTCGTGAAACGCGATGGCGCCCCAACCAAACAGCAAGATGGCAGCGGCGAGAACAAGAAGCCGATTCTCCAGTGCAAAGTCTACGAGTCTTCCGATCATTGCGCGTTTCCGGCCCTGGACGTGTCATTCATTGTCGACCGCATTCTGGAGCGTCAGGGCGTCCACCACGACCTTTTGGCCTGGTGTGAGGCCGGACAGAATCTCTTGCATCTGGTTCGGCAGCGTGGATCCCGCAACGACCTCGGTACGGCGAAATTGCTTGTTTGTGTCAGGGAGGAATACCCAATCGCGGTCGTGCAAATGCATGATCGCGGTCGTTGGAATGGCAGCATGTGCTTGCTTGTTACGACCGTAGAATGTTGCCGTCACGAACATGCCGACGCGCATCAGCCCTGAATTCTTCACCTCGATGCGCACCTTCGCCGTCCGAATATTCGGATCCAGAACCGCTCCAATGTTGCTGATCGTCCCTTTGAAAATCTGATCGGGGTATGCGTTCAGGCGAATCTCGGCGTCTTGCCCTACGTGCACGGTGCGCAAATCGTTTTCATATACGTCACAAACGATCCAAACGTATGACAGATCGGAGATCGTGAATGGGTTCGCCGAATAGCTCTGGATGGTGCTTCCGTTTGTCACCTCCTGGTCGGTAATAACACCTGCAACCGGGGCAGTTATGTTCACGAGCCCCGACGGATGGTCAGGGTCATTCCCGAGCAACCGAAGGTGTTCGGCGGTCGTTTCGAGCGTGACTCGTGCGTTGTCCTCCGCGTCTTGGGCAGCTTCCAATTCGGACTCTGGCACTGCTCCATGGGCATAAAGATCCTTGGTGCGATCGAGTTGCTTGTGGGCCAGTAGTTCATCGGCAACCGCCCGGCGATATCCCGCGTAGCCTCCCGAAACATCGTCGCTGCGAACCTGCAACAGCAGCTGCCCCTTCTCTACCGAATCTCCCAAACGAGCACGGATATCGACGACACGGCCGGAAGCCAGAGTCACGACTGGCACGGTCCGACTAACATCCGGGTTCACAACGCCAGTGACGACAAGCTCAGATGCCGCATCGTGTTCGACCGCGGCTGTTACGGGAAACTGCTCGGGATGGTCGACTTGAACGACACTGCCGTCCTGCTCATGTTCGACTTGCGTTGGCTGGGATGCCTCCGACGCGGCATTGCCCGGGTTCCTGCCGCAGCCTGCAAGAATCAGTAAGACGGCCAATCCCGCTCGGACTACGTGGTGTTCTGTGAGTCTCATGACAAACCTCATCTACCGCAAACGATTGCAGTTGTTCGTTGAGTCCCAGGGGTTCCGCTGGGAAATAGTTTTGATGGTACGCGACATCGTTCGGTAATCCTGCCGAAGGCACTACGCAGTGGGCCCTTTACCAAGCGATGGGTAGGCTGACTACCAGTAGACCTCGGATGGTGGCGCGCGACCCGCGTGAGAGATCAAGAAAGGGCTAGCAGTGAGACCATGGCTCACCGGGCGAAGGAATCCCTCCATCGAGCCGCCGTGACGTGCATTGTTTTCCGCAGCGCAAATCCCACTGCCGGGCTGGGGTGGTATGCAAACGACGTCCGTGCTTTGGCTCGTCGTAGAAACACAATCCCCGTTGGAGCTGGCGAATGCTCCGGGAAAAGCATTCGGTTCGGCGCGCGAGAAGCTACCATGGCCGTCATTCAAAAACACCGCCACGGGCTGTCCCGACCAAGCAGTGACCAGTACCAAGTCAACGGCATGGTCTCCATTAACATCTCGAGCCTCGATTACCAACCCGCCTCGAGGCGCAGTGAGTTGAATAAATTGTCGCCCAACGGAGCTGAGTCGCAGCTGAATGCGGTAATTAGCGCTGTCGGACTTGCTGCCGCCAGCTTCTATGCTGGCCAGATCTGGGTGAAGGTCGCCATCAAAATCGGCAATGGCAAACTGTGAACCGGGTCCGACTACGTTGGCGGCGGCATTCTGAAGGCCAGCGGCGTACGCTGGAACCTGAGAAGCGAAACTCAAGGCCAATATCAAAGAGCTGTACCAAAGCGACGTGCACGCCGCCTGGCCGCAATCCTTTGGACCTTTATGCTTCCACCGCCGCCACATATGAGAGCGTTATATCTCCACGAAAACAGAGCATATCATTTCAAACGCTCCCCATGAACAAAGAAGCCGTACCTAGCCGACTCATGATAAACGCCGTCAGCTGGTACGAAGAGGAAGTGATTTCGGGTCCGTCGCTGCTACTCGCCTCATCGGGCATGCCCGGATGGTGTGCGAGACCGTTGGTCGTACTGGGCTAGCCCGCCCAGATAATTCTGACTGCTGGCACCCATCCTTCCTGGAGCTGTTCGCCTCTAGGTAGTGCCGCGGAAACTCGCGAGGGCGCTTACCTCGTCCGCATAAGTGGCAAGGGCGGTGTTCACCCGCGTCACTTCCAGAACTTCGAGGACCTTCCCGGCAGGATTGAAAAGCTTCAGACTGCCCCCGCTGCGGGTTAGCATGACGTACGACTGGACCAGGGCTCCGATTCCCGAGCTATCCATTTGCGTGACTTCTGCGAGATTGATGAGAACATCGCCCGGCGTGCTCTCTGCGAGCCTGCGAAGCTCAGCGCTAAATGCGTCGCCCGTAGGCCCGCTCGTAATACGACCTCGCACATCGACAATGGTAACGTTGCCGGATTTTCGCAAGGAGATTTGTAAATCCATATCTCCCTTCTTGTCCGCTGCTCACCACGGCGCGGTCGCTGTCAACCTTTCCGTCGACGCCTTTCACGCTCTCTTCTGTCGAATCGTGCGTCGTGTTAAGAAAGCCCCGCAAGGTAGGCGCGAGGTGCGAAGGCTCTTTCTCCAACGAACTGCCCGCCAAGGATTCGGACCTTACAGCCAAGGGCCGGGTTAGTTGCGTCGAGAATTCTTACTTTTGTTCCGCAGTCGACCAAGAGAAGTTTCTCTGCAGCGACCAGAAGAGAGATTCCGAGATCGTCCTGGGCTGCTTCGCAACCACACACTTCATCATGAACCTCCTCCGTGATGGGGAGGAGCACATAGTTGCGGCCTGCGTTGTCGCGGATCGCTGCAACTCGTCCCACCCAGTCAGGTCGAGGCGCAGCATCCCCTTGCCGGTCGTGGGGAATCGGAGAAACAGGCATCGTGGCGCCCCTCGACTGAATCTTTTCTACAGCAGCGATGAAACGGTAGCCGCGGCGTGGAAGAGTCTCGATGAAGCGAGGCCTCTTGTGCGAATCGCAAAGGGCGCGCCTAAGTGTTTGGACCGCTGTGTTCACGCCGTGTTCGAAATCGACAAAGGTATCGGCAGGCCAGAGGCGAGCCTGCAATTCCTTCCGCGTGAGTAGCTCGCCGGGCTGTTCAAGAAGCAACGCGAGAATCTGAAAGGGCCGCCCGGCGAGACGAATCCTTCGACCGTGCTTGCGGACTTCCCCCGTCCGCAGATCAACGTGGTAAGCGTCAAAGCGAAGCTGGCTGTCAGGTAGAGGCTCGTCGCGCATCGAAAACCTGACGAGAGGCTAAGGGTACTCTGGAGGCGATCGAAATTCAAGTTGGACGCTTCAAGCTACCTAAGTCTTCTAGCATCAATTCATTACTGCTTTACCCCGGTTTTACAAACAAAGGACTCGCGTTGCATTGAAAGGATTGCCGTCTGGTAGGAAACTGCGCCTGCACTGAGGAACGAAATGCAAAATTCGTACTCACAGCAATCGATGATGAAGGAGAGGACGATGAAAGTCACTACTGTGGTAAAGGTTTCGATGCTTGTAGCCGTACTGGGATTTGCCTGCTTGCTGCCGGCGAAGGTCTACGCTCAAGTGGATGCGCAGCCTGACCCTGACCTCTACGAAGGTCCGAACACGGAGGCGATTGCTGCCCACGCGGTACCGACGACTAGCGCGAAAGAAGCGAAGGCCGATTTTGCGGGCAAGTTTTCGTTGCCGTATAACGTGCAGTGCGGCGGCAAGAGTCTGAAGCCGGGACAGTACTCGATTTCGGTGAAGTCGGAAGGAACGAATCGAGTCCTTAACATCCACAGTAACGCAGCGAACATGAACATCCCAGTGCGCGTGGTGCCGGTGAATGAAGGAGCGAGCCGCAGCGCCGTACTCGTGCGAACGTCGGACGAGGGGCACAAGCTGGAAGCGGTGTACGTCGAAGGGCTCAACGCGACGTTGTACCTGGAGGCGAACACAAGTTATGGCGTCCTGGAGCGGCTGCCGATCTCGTAGCCCAACTGATAGGAGTGCAGACGCCCCGTCGGCGATTGGCTCCGACGGGGCGTTCGTGTTTTTGCACCCGTGGCCGAAGCACACTCTGCTCGAAGTCCGAGAGTTCTGGTCGCTCTCTCGTCCATATCGTGTCTCGCCGCTCGCAGCAGGATTTGTCAACAGATGTTAACGTTCGTCACCAAACGGCGATGCTAACCTTGCTCCTCAAGGGACGCCCGGAGATCCCTCTCCGGGGCCTGTGCAGCGGGCGCTTAACGCCTCCCCCAAGATCGTTAGACGCCCGCTCTCCCCCCTCACTCTATGGAATCTCGAATATGTTGATGGTGTAGGGAGATGCCAGTTGCTTTGACACCCTCCGGGCCTGGCCCAATTCCCTCTGATAATCGCGTCCAAGGCCCAAAACTCCCATCAGGGCTATGATGCTCTCTTGGTACTTCCACAGTTGATCGGTGCTCATGTTCAGCGTGGCACGGCAACTCTCGTTGATACAATGACTGCGAAGGTCATGAATCGTGTGAAGGGTATATGACATACCGCACTTGCAGGTCAGACCAACTCGCTTCTGTCCTTTCCCCGTTCCCATGGGCCGAATGCTTCGACCACTCGCGCGATTCGTTTCCGCGGCTCTCCGTTAAACCACTGAACATGCCTAACCGCGTACACACTTTCGTATTCGCACAGCTTGCATCTGACGACGAATGCGTGGGGCGTGTGTAGCTCTCGTTGGGCGATCTGATCCTGTAGGCTGGCAACCCTTGCGGAAACCGGAATCGGATCACCGCATCGAACACAGAACACTCCACGATAGCTCTTTAGCTCCGCAATCACGGGTACTCCTTTAGGATGCGCTTTTGCGAAAAAAACGTACGCCGCCCCTTTTATAAGCCGCCCCTTCTCCCCTGTCAATTTTAACAGGGGTCAAAGTTCAAATTCTTTATTTATAGCGATTAAAATCGGGCAAAATCACAGAGCGACTTCGATCCGTCACTCTGGGACGGCGAATGCGGCGGGCGCCCACCAGGGCAAGTGCAGCGCCCGCCTGTCTCTCGCTTCGGCTCGCAATCGGCCTCGGCGACAAACAAAATTCTAGCTCCGGACCCGCCCATCTGTCGTTGCCGGGGAGCAATGGGCGTTTGTTGTGATCCCATTCCGTGTCCAGCGGTTCTAGGTCTGCGTGCGAATCGCTGGTCTGCACCAGCTAAACGCGGTGTGGCGCGGGCTTCGAGACCGCCGATAACAGATTCCTTTTCAGTGCGGCGGAGGCGGCGATTACGCCTCCAAATAGCGCGCCGACCACACCTAGAGTGGACACATCCTGTCCGGTGAGATAGAGACCTCGAATCGGAGTTCTGGCCCCGAGATCGCGTATGCCGAAACGCTTCGGTGTAGAGGCGAGTCCATAGATCTCTCCGTGGCCATAGTTCATGAAGTGGCGAGTTGTGACCGGCGTGGACAACTCTGTGTATGCGATGTTGCCCACCACTGCCGGCACCTGACTCTCCAGTTCGGCACGCAGGCGGGCGGACAGCCGCTGTTTCAGGGCATCGTATTCGCTTCCGCGCCTCTTCCAACGCGTCTCTCCCCAAGGAGCAAATGCCTTATAGGGCACCATGGTGATCACCTCAATGGTGCCCTTTCCCGGATGACGACGCTGAAAATCGGGATTCTTGGCCGATGGAAAGGAGATGTAAACGACCGGGAAAGGCGAATCCATCTCCCGCGAGAACTGCTCGACGTTGGCATCGTGATCAAACGAGGGATAGATCCAAAGATTGGTCCCTGTTAACCCGAGAGAGGCATCGTTCTGCGACAGGCCGACATAGAGGCTCAGATGAGAGGTCGAGGGTTCGAGCGTTCGCAGTTGTCCGCGCAGCGAGTTCAGGGCGGGCAGTTCCGGAGGCAACAGACGCTCAAACGTGTTAGCAGCGCCCGCATCGCTTAACACGATCGCCGCCTGAAGCTCGCGCCCGTCGCTCATGCGAACCCCTAGGGCCTTCGTGCCTTTCAACATGATGCTGGTGACCTCGGCGCTGCTTACTACGCTGCCGCCGCTGCGCTCAATCTGAGGCACGATCGCAGCAGCAATCGCGCCTGCACCTCCTACAGGATAGCTGCCGCCCGCAAAATAGTGCTCCGCGATGGTGGCGTGAACGGCAAAGCTGCTCATTGCCGGAGGCAATCCATAGTCGCCCCATTGTGCGGTCAACACTCCGATCAGTTCACGGCTACTTGTAAGGCTTTCGAGAACTTCGCGCGTCGTGCATTTTGCCCAACGCATGTACGGCACGCGCATCAGAGCGCCCACGACCGCCGCCGCTAGCTTCGGAATCGCCTTCTCCGCGTAATAGAGACCGCTGGCGCGGTTGCAGGCCTGAACCGCTGCAATATACTGGTCGATGGCTCTACTTTCGCGGGGAAACGATTGCTTTAGACCCTCTCGAAAGCGCTCCAGTCCGGCGGAGAAATCGAAACTCTGGCCCTCGAAGATGAAGCGATCGTATATGTCGGGCATGGCCTGCCACTGTACCCGGCCTGCGGTAACGTGATCGAAGGCGCGGCGGACCCTGGAGCCATCATCCTGGACCTGGCCGATATAATGCAGCCCTACGTCCCATTCGTATCCTGGTCGACGAAAGGTGTGGGTGAAACCGCCTACTTCGTAGTGTCTCTCCAGCACGAGGACGCGCTTTTCCCCGTGTACCGCAAGCAATACAGCCGCTGTGAGCCCACCGATGCCGGAGCCAATCACGATGGCGTCCCAATGGTCGGACAGCTTTGCCTGCCTATAGGGGATTCCGCTCACCATTCTCTGCTCCTCGTGAACCGCCCGCAATCGATCTTGACGCTAAGAAGGTAGCTCCGATTGCCACGTTTCTTTCTCCTGTGCATTCACCCAAATCGAAGACGGACGGCGGGCCGCTGCACCTCATTCATCCGCCTCCGATCGAGGCGGTACATAACGTGCCAGAGATTGTATGCAGCGAGCAACGCCGAAAAATTCCCACCGCCTGCCAAGCTGCGCTTTAGGACGAAGATTCGCTCAGACTATGCCGTTAGCTTTACGACGAACTAGGTAAGCAAGAACGGGTGGCTGGAAGAGGGTCAGCCGGCTTTTTCGCAACCCTCCGTTGGCCTTGATAGCCTGCGCACTCGCCTGAGAGCTGTGAGCGACCAGGAACCTATGCTCGACGGCGCTACTTTTCCGAAGGCGTCTATCCCGGCCAGTCGAGGTTTTGAACGCCACCGCTCGGAGAGGCAAGGATCCGAACAAGACTCTTGCCTGCCACAGTTCCTCTACGCCAGAATCGGCAATCGTGGGATTTGTGCGGTAAACTACGTCGAATCAACGGCGCCCGGGTGGCGGAATGGCATACGCGGGGGACTTAAAATCCTCTGGCCCTTACCGGCCGTGCCGGTTCAAGTCCGGCCCCGGGCACCAATGAAACATTGGCTATTTTCACTTTTGGCATTTCCCTCCCTGACCGACTGTGCTCAATTTTTTCGTGAGTTCGCCCGCACCGATAGGCTGAAACGAAAATCCTTTGGCCGAAGTGGGCTGCCAGAAATGCTGGATTTTTCGCTTTACACGCGCGGATGCCTTTGCCAGAATCCGCCGCCATCTTGGGGGAAGGAGTTCTGCCCAAAATGGCTGCTGGACGCACGAGAACCACGCGCAGGAAGACAAAGCCCACAGAACAGTCGGTTCCGGCTCGCAAGAAAACAAAGCCTGAGTCGCTCCCCGGCTGGATGCGCTGGCTGAGCATCCCGAATCTCGCTCTCTATCTGAACACGAGCGAGACCGCCGCCAGCAATCTGCTGCACAAAGGGGAAATTAAATCCACGCGTTCGGGCCCGGGCGCCGGTTACGTCGTCGATCGCCTCGAAGTGGACCGATACATGGAACGCAGGCTCTCCTTCGCACCGCCGTATGCGCGCGGAACCCGGCCGTGGGTGAAGAAGGTCCAACCGTGGAATCATCGCAAGGATCGCCAGCAGCAGGCGGAAGCATCATGAACACGAAGGCGAAGGGGTCGCGGAACGAGAGGCGCACGATCTTGTTGCTTGAGAATTTGGGCTACCGCGGGCCGCTGCAAGTTTGGGCATCTTCGACGTCATCGGGATCTCAAGAACCGACATCGCCCTGGTGCAGGTGAAGACGTGCCTCGGCCCGCATTGGCGTTGCGGCGCGAGGCGATTCGAAGCGTGAAAGGGAGAAACGAGGTGAAACTGAACATGGCAAAGATAACACCGCAGTTCTGGCTCGGTGACGATTTCCTTCGAGCATGGCCTCGTTGTCTCCCTCGAGGAGCACAAGCGGCATCCGCTCTACGCACCGAGGCCGCCGCGAAAGATCGAGACGCGCGGCCAAAGGGATTCCTGAGCAGCAGCTGTAGGAACAGAAATTTGGTGGAGGGCAATATGTGGTTTCGATCGGTCCCGAGAACCACAACAATGTAGCAGGGGAGCCATGCACTTTCCGAAAGGTGCATGACTCGTGAGCGTGAAGTGGATGAGCTCGGTCTTCGAGCTGGACCTGAAGCACATGCCAAAGTTTGTGTTGTTGGTTCTGGCCGATCACGCCGATGACAGCGGCTCGAACTCGTGGATCGCCAAGAAAGCAAGTTTAAGTGAAAGTACCGTTCGCCGCTGCCTCAAATTCCTGCTCCAGAAACAATACATCACGGTAGAGCGTAAGTCCGCGCAACACCGGCCCACCACCTATCGGTTGGCTTTCAGACATCCAGTACGTGGACTCCTAGAATCCAGAGGTGTCACGCAGACACCTCTGAGCAAAACTCCCAGGGGTGTCAGAGTAACATTCAGGGGGTCAAGCTGGGACACCCGAACCGTCCTTATTGAACCATCCTAAAGAGAACCGTCCTTTCGAACCTTCTCGCGTTCGAGCAAACGGCGGGCGGCGGTTCCCGGCGGAGCATTGGCCGTGTCCGACCTGCCAGAATACCTATCACTCGAAGAAGAACCTGGAAAACCATCAAGGGCGATGCCGCACCGATAAGGTCGCTCGTTTGCAACGGGCCCTCGATAAGCCGGACCTTCGTCCAGCAGATCGGGCGAGACTTCAGCGCGAACTCCAGCGGCTGGAGGCCACCGCATGACCATCGAGTCACACCCTTAAGGAATTGAGCGAGCAGCATAAGACGCCTCGCACGAGCAACTGAGGGAGAGAGAGAGGAGAAAGACGGATGAGTAACCATATTTCAGTACGCAAGTGTCCAGCATGTGGGCATGATGGTACGGCCCTGTTCAAAGGAATCAACAACACGACCAACTTCAAATGTAATAACCAGAGCTGTCAATTTGAAGGAAACGCACCCCTAATCGAAGAGATTCTAAAGACCGCCAAGAAAAAGAAGGGCAAGCGGGCTCGGGTAATCACGCGCCGATCGGCGCCAGGTGACTACTTTTAGTAGGCATAATGAATCACCACGCGCCTGTCCGCATTGTGCGCAAGGGGCTTTAATCACGAAGCCGACGACAGCACCATAGCCACAAGCAACAGGTGCACGAGCATGAACATCGACACCGTGGTGACCCTACCCATACGGGGTATGGAGGGGATTTTTATTTCGGGACCTTCGCGCCGACCGCGCGTGAGTTCTCAGGCAAAAAGTCGAAGAAAATAAAAAACTTAGAAAGCACCTCGATAATCGACAGGTTAGCTACCATCGGGGTAACCAAGGGGCAGGTACGTAAAACACGTCGTATATACTGTCCCAATTCCAACTAGCAGGTCCGGAAACCTATGGCCATTCAGTCTGGCACCCACTTGGGCCCCTATGAAATCCTCTTTGCCATTGGTGCGTGCGGGATGGGCGAAACTACCGTGCCGGAGATCCGAAGCTCGGCCGTGACGTAGCGATCAAGGTTCTACCAGACATCCTGATACTGTCGCGGTTTCACTCCAGGTGCTTTTCGTTGCGCGCATTCAAACGGCACTCGTCGCAGTTAGCTAATCCCGCGAAGTAAGGCCAGTGCTCGATCCTGTTTGTGGCGGGATAGTACGTATTTGAAATTGGGCGGTGGATCAATCTGGTGTTGCAGGATGGACACGGTATGCCGTGACACAAACAGGTGACGCTGATTTGTCCCGCCTTATCCAAGTGGTTGGTCAGATTCTTGGCATCAGTGGTGCCGTTGAACTCGCCGCAAGCATGGCATTGTACAAAACCGGGCGGAAGCGGACGGCCCAACGATGACGGGGTAACGAACTTTCTGCGGCTTGCCATGCAGTGCACTCCTTATTCGCAGTGTATCAAGAACGCCAGGCAAGCAGCCTCCGCCGGAGCTCACCTTCAACACCCACCGCCAGTCTAGATAAATCAGGTTGGTACGTAACACACGTCGTATATACTACGCGGAATCCAACTAGCAGGTTCGGGGACCTATGCCCATTCAGTCCGGCACCCACTTGGGCCCCTATGAAATTCTCTCCGCCATTGGTGCGGGCGGGATGGGCGAGGTTTAACGCGCCCGTGATCCAAAGCTAGCCCGTGATGTCGCCATCTACGAATACCTCTCAAAAGGGCTTGATTCTATTGGACCGCACAACGGGGTATCCTGAGGTACGCCTGGCTTTCGCTAGAAGACGCAAACCAGGCTCCGGTACAAGAAACTGCGCGAGGCCGCAGGTTAAGCAAACCACGAACTCACCAGCCAAACTGACCTGGCGTTCATCAATGTTCTTAAACCCTGGAAAGCTGACGCGTACCTGGAAACTGCTTAGGTCGTCTGAGCCGCACGTGCATGCCATTGAAGGTACACCCCAGTCGTATCTACGCTTTCAATAGAAGATAAGAAGATAAGTTGGTGGCATAGGCGAGGGCGCCGTGCACGCGATCCCAAGTTTGGAAGCGACGTGGGTTGAGGATAATGGGGGCCGGAATCGAACAAGTTCGAGACCGACTGCCCCCTATCCAAGCTGACCATCGCTGCATCTCTTGGCCCTTACTTCTTAGCAATGAGTACCGGGATAGCCTGCGTTTGGCGTGCTTCGACTGCGCCGCCCTGTGCGGGTGTGCGCTGAAGAACCGGGTGCTCATAAACGAAGGTTTCACCAAGTTCGGCTATTCTGAGCGAGTAGACAACAAACTGTGTTCCCCGCCTGCCGACGAGCAGCGCGCTTTGACCCTTTGCACTGCTCTCCCGAATGTCGACCGACTCGTATGCAACTACCCGGGAGCTCTTCGCGTCCCAAACGACCAACACCGGGAATGGACCGTCGTGAGTGAACGCCAGTCCATAGTCGCCTGCCGGCAGCACCGCCTGGCCCCATTGGATTTCATGTGACAGTGTGAATTTGCCTTGAAAAACTGATTGAGCACCCGCTGGGCTGCCGAACAAGCAAGCCGCGAGCGCACCTGCGAACACGACCAATTTGAACGCCTTTCGCTGGATATTTCCTTTCATGGTTCGTTTCCTCCTTGTAATTGGCCGACGTGCCCTTTGGGAGCCGGAGTCAGCATCGGCCTTCACTGCTCACCTAGAAAGGCGGAAACGAAGGTAGAAAACCGGAAGTCGCGAAAGACATTCTTGTATACTCGTAAGCCAATCACCCTGGATGTTGGCGTCATGCCCCGTTTTTGGCTTGGTCCGAAGGCCAATCGGGAGGAGTCTATGGTCGGGCCCTCCGCCGCCGAGGTTACCAAGCTGCTCCAGGCCTGGGGCCAGGGGCAGCAAGAAGCACTGGACGAGTTGCTCCCTATCGTCCATCAGGAGCTCCGCCGCCTGGCCCGCCGGTACATGTTCGGGGAGCGCGTGGGCCACACCCTACAAACGACGGCGTTAGTCAATGAGGCCTACTTACGGCTTGTGAACTCCAGGCGTGTCAACTGGCAGAACCGAGCCCACTTCTTAGCCATCTCGGCCCAACTGATGCGGCGGATTCTGGTGGATTCCGCGCGTGCCCACAGGTCTAAGAAACGGGGCGCAGGGGTGTCGAAGGTCACCCTGGATGAAGCTTTGATCAGGCCGCAAGACAAAAGTCAGGATTTGGTTGCACTTGACAACGCTCTCACAGTACTGGCGGAAATTGATCCCCGGAAAAGTCGGGTGGTGGAGTTGCGTTTCTTCGGCGGACTAAGCGCTGAAGAAACCGCCGAGGTCTTGAAGGTTTCCACCGACACTGTCCTGCGCGATTGGAGATTGGCCAAAGTATGGTTAAAGCGCGAGATAAGCAGGGGAAAATCGGATCAGGCGGCTGAAGAAAGAGTTTAGCCACGAAAAACTCAGGGAATATTGGTCTCGTGTGCGAGCTTTCGTCGTCCGATTCCGCCTTTCAGTAAAGGAGAGCGGGGACCCCAGGGTTGAATCGGATTAGAGCCGGTCATGACACGCGAACGTTGGAACAAAATTGAGCACCTTTATCATGCTGCGCTGGAGCGCAAAGAAGACCAACGAGCAGCCTATCTGAAAGAAGCCTGCACGGGGGATGATCTTCTATATCGGGAAGTTCAATCGCTCCTGGCGGAAGCTGACAGTGCAGATCAATTTCTCGAAAGACCCGCCGTAGAGCTGGTTGCCGAGATGCTGGTCGAGAACCAACCCCCCTATTTACCTGGGCAGCAAGTCGGCTCCTACACGATTCTCTCCTTGCTGGGCGCAGGGGGAATGGGTGTCGTCTACCGTGCCCGGGACCCCAGGCTAGGCCGTGACGTAGCCATCAAGGTCCTGCCCGAAGCCTTCGCTCGAGATGCCGAACGTATTGCCCGGTTCCAGCGCGAAGCCAAAGTTCTCGCCTCTCTCACTCATCCCAACATCGCCACGATTCATGGCTTTGAGGATACGGGCGGCACCTGTGCGCTGGTAATGGAGTTGGCCGAAGGGCCGACGCTCGCCGATCGAATTAAGTCCGGCCCGATTCCGGTCATGGAAGCCTTGCCCATCGCCAAACAGGTCGCCGATGCACTCGAATGCGCCCACGAGCGGGGAATCGTCCACCGTGACCTCAAGCCCGCGAACGTGAAGGTGGCGAGTAACGACACGGCCAAGATCCTCGACTTTGGTTTGGCCAAGGCTTTGGAGACCGAGGTGACGAGGACCGGACTTGGCGAATCACCAGCAATCAGCCAGGTGGCCACGCGGGAGGGCGTCCTGCTTGGCACCGCTGCCTACATGGCGCCGGAGCAGGCAAAAGGCAAGCCGGTCGATCGCCGGGCGGACATATGGGCTTTCGGCTGCGTGCTCTACGAGATGCTGACGGGCAAGCGAGCGTTCCAAGGCGAATCGGCGACCGACACGCTCGCGGCGATCATCAAGGAAGAGCCGGATTGGTCGGAGCTCCCGGGGGCAACGCCGGTCCGCGTTCGGGTGCTGTTGCAGCGCTGCTTGCAGAAAGACCCGAAGCAGCGATTACGCGACATCGGTGACGCGCGGATTTCGCTGGATGAAGTTCTGTCCGGCGCGCCAGAAGCCGCGCCGATGCCCGCCGCTGCAGTGCCGGTTTGGCGCCGCGCCCTACCGTGGGCACTCGGGCTTGTCGCCGTCGCCATCACCGGTGCCGCCGTTTGGATACTGAAGCCAGTGCCTGCTCCTCCTTCTCGGCCCGTCAACCGTTTCGAAGTTCCTCTGCCCGAGGAAGTCTTTCTAACCGGGGATTTCGCAGTATCGCCTGACGGTCGCGAGTTGGCATTCACAGGTATGGGCCGACTAGACGGGCAGACTCGCCTTTGGTTGCGGTCTCTCGAAACACTCGAGGTGCGACCTCTCTACGGCACTGAAGGCGCAACCCTTTGGCCAATGTGGTCGCCCGACAGTCGCTATATCGCGTTTGCCAGTCAGGGCAAGCTGAAAAAGATTGGGGTGTCGGGCGACCCTGTCGTGACGATCTGCGACGCCCCCGGGTACCAGGGCGGCTCATGGAACCGCGACAATCAGATCGTTTTCGGGTCACCCTTTGGAACGTTGCAAGTCTCGGCGTCGGGAGGTTCACTTACGCCGATAACGAATGACGCACCTACCGCTGCGTGCTCTTTCTTGACGGATGGGCACCATTTCGTTTGTTGGCATGCGCCTTTCGAAGGCGGCGGTGGTGTCTACTTGGGCCAAGTAGGTACAACACCGAAAGACCACGTATGGAAGAAGTTGTTGTCCGACAATTCCATTCCCGTGTTTGTGCAGTCGTCAGACCCCACTGTTGGGTATCTGCTGTTCGTGCGGGGAGGCAGGAAGGTCGTGGGATCCGGCACCTTGATGGCGCAGGCCTTTGACAACCGCCGCCTCGAACTGATCGGGGATGCCGTTCCAATTGCTGAACGAGTTTCAAATCTCGGTTTTTCGGCTTCGACCACGGATGCTCTCGTGTATATGGAAACCTCTCAAAATGCGGCGCGTGCGGCGGCGGTTGGCAGCATTCAAGGCCAATTGACTTGGTTTGATCGGGACGGAAAAGTTCTCGGAAACTTCGGGGAACCAGGCCTTTATCGCAGCCTCGCGCTGTCGCCCGACGGGAAGCGTATCGCCCTCGAGAGGGCCGATCCCAAAGACGCGAACCTCAGGAATATCTGGCTTTATGAGTTCGGGCGTGGCGTCACTACGCGGTTCACCCTCGATTCCGTCTGGGACTCTAGCCCGGTTTGGTCCCAAGATGGTAGCCGCGTGGCATTCGGCTCGAATCGCGGCGGCCACTTTGACCTTTACCAAAAGACTTTGAACCTGACAGGCGAAGACGAGCTACTCGCAAAATGGGGCGGTGACATCTTCCCGACCAGTTGGTCGTCTGATGGACGCTATCTGCTCTGTACCAGCGTTTCGCCTTATAGGCTGTGGTTGCTTCCTATGGGCGGCGGCTCAGAGCGCAAATTTGTCCCGTTGGACCACTCGGAGTTCGACGAGTCTGCTGGACGCTTTTCCCCGGATGGCAGCTGGATCGCCTATCAGTCGAATGAATCCGGCAGGTTCGAGATCTACGTGCGGCCGTTCAGCAAACCGGCAGCTACAGGAAGCTCCGCTTCGAACGCAACGCCCTTGAGCGGCAAATGGATGGTGTCGAAGGACGGCGGAGCCAACCCGCTCTGGCGTCGCGACGGCAACGAACTGTTCTATTTGTCTACCGTGGGCGGTACCGCTATGGCTGTGGAAGTCACCACTCGCGGAGTGTTTCATGCGGGGGTTCCCAAGGTCCTGTTCAAAGTGCCACCGGGCGTGGTTTTCTGGGACGTCTCACCGGACGGCAAGCGGTTCCTGATGGTCGCTCCCTCGGCTGAGGGTCCCAGTATGCTGCCAAAGTTCACGGTCGTGCTGAACTGGCCCTCCCTACTCAAGAAATGACGCCAGGCACGGACAATGTCGCTTGCCTAGGCCGCCGGAAACTTCAGTGCCGATGTAGGTCGATGGAGGGATCTATGACCCTCCGGCGTATTTGGGTTCTTTCCCTCCTCTTGGTTTTTTTTGTAGCTGTCGCAAAAGCTGGTCAGGTCGTAACCGGATCGGTGAGCGGCACAATTATGGATCGAACCGGTGCGTTCGTCCCTGGCGCGGATGTGACACTGACCAACTCGGCTACGAACGCGACTGAAAAGACGGTCACATCCGACACCGGAACGTTCCGGTTCACACAGATCCCGGCCGGACAGTACTTGCTCGAGGTCAGCAAGCCGGGGTTCCAGAAACTGCTGCTCGGCAAGATCGAGGTGGATGTCAACGTCGAACGGGCCCTTGGCACCTTGGAGCTTCAGCTCGGCCAGGCGACCGAGTCGGTGAAAGTGATCGCCGCGCCGCCGCTGGTGGAAGCGGCGCAAGCGCAGGTCAGTACGACCTTCACAAGCGACCAGATCCAAACCTATTCAGGGGTGGGAGAGAACGAAGGACTGGATTTCATGGCTTTGTCCGTGCCCGGGGTGGGGAACACCCGCGACAACAACTTCGCCGACACAAACGGGGTGGGTTTCAGTGTCAATGGCATTCGCGGGCGAAGCAACGACCAGCAGATTGACGGTCAGAACAACAACGACAATTCGGTTACAGGCCCCGCGCTGGTCCTGAGTGATCCGGACTTTGTCAGCGAGTATCAGATCACGACCAGCAATTTCGGCCCGGAGTACGGGCGAAATTCCGGTTCGGTGGTGAACATTCTGACGAAGAGCGGAACCAACAACTGGCATGGGACGATCTTCGGACAGGAAACCAACTCGGTCTTCACCACGCTGACCAACATTGAGAAATACTACACCACGCCACCCTTGACGAAGCCTCCTCGCTTCAACCAGGAATTCAGCGGGGGAACAATCGGTGGGCCACTTGCCAAAAATAGAGTTTTCATCTTTGGTGGCTTCGACGACCAAATCATGTCCTCCAAGGCAACCTTCCAATCCGGGGCGTTGACCCCCACTCCACTTGGAATTAACCAGCTGAGCGCTTGCTTCCCGGGAAGCACCAGCATGGCTGCGCTCCGGACCTATGGCCCCTTTGGCATTACCGGCGGCGGCCCGACGATTTCCGGCGTGTCGACGGTGGCCTACTACGACGATGCGCCCATCAATAACACGACCGATCCGACAACCGGTGCACCGGCCTGCGGCTACCAGCTCGCAGGAGTACAACGCACGGCTCCCAATGGTTCCTATGTCTTTGACTTTGTGACTCGGCTCGACATAGTCGCAAGCAATGCTGACTCCCTTTACTTCCGTTATCTTTTCCAGAAACTCCTGGTTTACAACCTTGGTGACATAGCGGGCGGGTATCCCTTCAATGGCTCATCGCTCCGCCAATCCGTCTTAATTGACTGGGATCACACGTTCAGCAACCAAATGGTCAATCAGCTGCGAATCGCCTACTCGCGTCTTAATGTCGACTTCGGCACAAACACATTGGGAAATACGGTTCCCAGCGCAAACCAGGCCGGCGAGGCTCTGACAGACGCCGTTTTCCTCTCTGGCGCGCTTTTGGGGTTTGGCGTGCCGTTGGGGATCCCTCAAGGCAGAGTGGTGAATACGTATCAGCTCCAGGACAATTTTCAGTACTCGCTGGGGGTGCATCAATTGAAGTGGGGGATTAACCTTATCAATCAGCGTTCGTCGGACATTGGTCTTAGGAATTACAACGGTTTTTACGTCTTCACCGATTATGGGGCACTCGCCGCCAATACCCCGAACTCGGTCAGCATTACTTCCGGCGACCCGAGTTCCTCGTTTAAGGAGTGGGATACGTTCCTTTACATCGGCGACGACTGGAAAGTGAAGAGCAATCTGACGTTAAATCTAGGTTTGACGTGGAGCTATTTTGGCCAGCCCGCTAATCTCTTTCATCAGCAGACGGTCAAGCAACAAACGGGCCCCAATCCGTTCTGGAATCCCGCCTTACCTCTTTCGGTCACCACTAGCCCTGTGGTGGGCGCTGTGTATGACCTGTTTGGTCCCGGCATTGGATTCGCTTGGTCACCTGGTGGCCTGTTTGGAGGGAACGGTAAGACGGTTTTGCGCGGAGGGTATCGCTTAACTTATGACCCACCCTCGTACGACACCTTCGCGCCAAACGGGGGTTCGGCCCCGGTCGTGCTCGCCCAAACGCTCATCGCACCCGCCGCTGGGCTGCCCGCCGCACCCTTCGGTCCGGCGATTCGCGCCGAGTATGCCAGCGATCTGACGCCCGGAGTTTTTGACCCGCGCAATTTCAACCGAAGCGTGACCCCCAGCACGTTTCGTCCGGACAAAGTCAGTGAGTGGTCATTCGGCATCCAGCGATCCATCACGAACAACGCTGCCTTCGAAGTGCGATACATCGGGAATACGGGATCGGACCTGTTTCAGTACATCAATGCATACCCCTACATAGCGGGCTTGGCGGAATTCTATCCGAGTATGGTTCCCCCGGGCGTCACACCTTGCCCGGCGGCAAATGCGATCGTCCCGAGCGCAGTGGGCCGCACCAGTTGCAGCGCGGGTGTGACGAATGAGTCCGCCAACACAGGGTACTCTCACTACAACGGTTTGCAGATGGAATTTCGGTCCACAAATCTTTTCCATCAGTTGACCTTGCGAACCAACTATACGTGGAGCAAGACCGAGGATAACGTCAGTGAAACCTTCGGCACTTACGGCGCCGGGAACACGAGCGCGTTTTCCCAGAACGTTTTGAACTACACAGCCCAGGAGTACGGGCTCTCCGGATTCGATTTCCCAAACACATGGACTTTGACCTTCGTTGAAGACACTCCTTTCATGCGCTCCCAGCAAAGCGCGATCGCGCACCTTCTGGGTGGCTGGGCGTTTTCTGGAACGTACCTGCTTCAATCCGGACAACCCTTCACAGCTTCGCAAAGTTTCATCAACACCGGCTCGGGGGGTGTGGCGAACGACATAGCTTTCAACATTGCCTATATCGGTTTCCCCGAAACATCTCGGCCCTTCATCGGCAGCGTGAGCGCGCCCCAAACCCAGGTGGGAATCTACGCGGGTGATGCGTGTTCGGTCTACGGCTTAGGCTGCACTCTACCCGCGAATGAACTGATCAGCCTGAACGACTTGAATGGAGCGAACAACACCGTTCCTGTCGGAACGGTCACGCAGGTCAGCAAGTCCCAGGTCCGTGTAATTGCCAATGGAGCCGAAGCGGACTCCATCTTCGGAACCCCTTTCGGCAACGCAGGTCGTAACACTTTGCGGGACTTCCACACCAACACCGCCAATTTCACCCTGTTCAAGACTTTCAGATTTAACGATCGCTGGTCCCTGCGATTCAATACGACCTTTAATAACGTGTTTAACCATCCGAACTATGGCAACACCTTCCGGGGCGTAGATCCCTTTATTGAGCTTGCGGGGGTACCCGGCGCAGGCATTACGTTTGGTGACCCTCGGGTCACCTCTACCGCCATCAACTCGTGCCCGGCAGGGGCGCGTTGCATTTATTTCGGATTGAAATTGATTTTCTAGACCACGAATTTCCGACTACTTTGTTGAAGAGATGATAGGTTCGAGAAGCCTTCAGTTTTCCGGAACCGACAGACGCCGCCCCAGCCAAGGCGGAGTACGCGAAGTTGCAGTAGTTAGTTGTGGCGCTATAGTCAGCTGGCATTGGCTCTGGCAGCGTTACGCGACGGCATCCGCGGGGCCACCTAAGATGATTGACGAAGGGAACAAGGCCGCGTAGGCTTCGTCGATAGGTGCACTGGAGAGACTTCGGCGGAGATGGCGGCGCTGAATATGGCGCTTATTACCCGAAGACACTTCGTCCAGCAAACAGCATTTGCCGCAGCGGCGCTTTGGGGGCGCCCAATTGAAGCGCTTGCGGCGACGCGGCCAATCTTCGAAGACCGCGAACAGAACACTCCTCCCATCGACGCGGCGGCTATCCGCAAGCTCGCTGCTGAAATTGCTGGCCACGTAATCACACCCGAGGCTTCCGACTATGAATCGTCTCGTCTGGTCTTCAACCGCGCATTCGATCTGCACCCGGCGCTGATTGTGCGCTGTGCCGACTCGGCCGACGTGGCGCGGGCTCTGGATTTTGCCGAGAGCCAGAAAGTGCCGTTAGCGATACGCGGCGGAGGCCATAGCCGACTAGGCTACGGGATGTGCGATGGCGGCGTCGTGATCGACCTCTCCGCAATGAAACGAGTTGATGTGGACCCGGGGAAACGAGTAGCCCACGCGGAAGCAGGAGCGCTCGTGCGAGATCTGGACGAAGCGACACAGCGCTTTGGGCTTGCGACAACGTCAGGCGGCTGCCCGACGGTAGGAATTGCCGGCTTGACGCTCGGAGGGGGAGAAGGTCGCTTAGATACGAAGTATGGCGTCGCATGTGACAACTTGCTGTCGGCGCAAGTGGTGACCGTGGATGGACGACTGCTCAAGGCTAGCCAGAACTCTAATCCAGATCTTTTTTGGGCGATTCGCGGGGGAGGCGGTAACTTTGGGGTAGTGACGGCGCTTGAGTACCAGCTTCATCAGGTAGGCCAAGTTCTGTCGGGAACGTTTGCGTATCCTGCGGGACGCATTTTAGAGCTCCTGCAGGCTTTTACCAGGTTTCTCGAAGGGACCCCGGATGAAATGCACGCGTTCGCTCAATTATTGCCGTCTGAGCAGGGGGCAAGAGTCCAAATCGATATCTGCTATTGCGGCGATCCACCTGCGGGTAGTGACTTGGTTAGGACGCTGCGTGCGCTCAAACCGCAGGATGACAGCGTCAAGGTCATGTCCTATCTGGACGCTCAGGCGGCAGGTGGTTTTCTTCAAGCGCCAGTTGCGCACTTCCAAACTGACGTCTTTCTTTGGGAACTTAGCGGGCCTGCAATTGCGGCGATCACGACGGCAATCAACAATGCGCCAGCGATATGCAAGATGATCATCCTGCCCTTGCGTGGTGCTGTTAGTCGCGTAGGTATAAGTGACATGGCCTTTGCTCTGCGGCACCCCGGATATGAGGTAGACATAGCAGGAGTCTGGAGCACCCCGGAACAAAGGGCTGACGTCTTGCGATGGGTCCAGGCTACGCGCAACGGTCTGCGGCCCTTTGCGCACGGTGTGTACGTAAACCAGTTGGGCGATACGAGTGACGAGCTTGTCCGCTCGGCCTATGGGCCGAACTATGCTCGCCTCGTAGAGATCAAGAAAAAGTACGACCCACACAACGTGCTGCAGCTCAACCAAAACATCAAGCCTGCATAACGCGCGTTGGGTTGGTGCCTTCTTGCCATTCTGCCCGCGCCTCCTTCAGTTGGATCGAGAACGATCTCACCATCGGCTTGCGGTCGTCGTCGTAGTGAAGAGCGCATTCGGCGTCGGTGAGTCCGCGCGCGATTTGCATTTACAGATTTGAAGGTGTACCTTGTCCCGTCGGTCGAACCTGTGGGTCCCCAAAATCTCACTGAGGAGATCTCCATGAGAACCTTGTGGCTCGCTATCGCTGTCGCCCTGCTCGCCCCCGCGGTTATGGCCCAGGAACACTACACGGAAGGTCCGGTTTGGCGCGTGGAGCTAATCCGCGTGAAACCGAACCACCTGGACGAATATCTCGCCAGCTTGCAGCAGGCTAGCAAGCCCATTATTGAGGAAGAGAAGAAGGAAGGGCTAATCTTGGATTACAAACTCTTTCTCAAGGAAACCATGAACGATCCTCAGGACTGGAATGTCTGCATCGCCATCCAATACAAGAATCACGCGGCGATGGATGGCCTGGACGCCAAAACAGATGCGATCGAGAAGAAAATCTTGGGCGGACAGCAGCAGGCCCAGCAGCTAGGCGAAAAGCGTGCCGAATACCGCGAGATCGTCAGCAACCAGCTCTTGCAGGAAATCACTCTTAAATAGATTCAGCGTGCGCGGACCGGGGCGGGACGGGATTGCGAGGCCTAGGTCGGCCAGCGCGCTACGTATCGGGCTATGTCTACACTCGGTCGGCGGAAAGGGAAGCCGCGCGGCCCGGCAGCGATGCCAGTCATGCCTGGGTTTCCGTCTGGTGCGGAGAAAGACTCGGGTGGGTTGAGTTCGACCCAACCAACAATCTGATGGTCGGAAATGAACACATTGTTGGCACGTGGACGCGACTTCGCGGATCCGACTCCTCTGCGCGGCGTGATCTTGGGCGGCGGAAATCTCACTCTCAAAGTCGCGGTCACGGTGCAGACCCTGGACGCCGTCTAGGACTGGAGGTCCCTGACCCATTCCCCGGCGCGCATGACGGGCTCGGCATTGCCCGCTCGACTGATACCGTCCACGTCGATGCGGTTCGATCCGATCATCCAGTCGACGTGAATCAGGCTGTTGTTTGCACCTCGCGCCGCCAGCTGCTCCTGGCTAAGGACGTCACCATTCCTTAGGCAGGTGCTGTAAGCCTGTCCGAGAGCAATGTGGCAGGCCGCGTTTTCGTCAAAAAGCGTATTTAGGAAGAGCAGTCCGCTCGACGCAATCGGCGAGGAGTGCGGCACCAGAGACACTTCGCCGAGCCGCCGCGCTCCTTCGTCCGTTTCGAGCATCCGCTGCAGGACTTGGTTGCCGCGCACGGCACGAGCCTCGACAATTCGACCCGCCTGAAACTGCACGGAAATCTCTTCGATCATCGTCCCCTGGTAGGACAGCGGCTTGGTGCTGGTCACTCGCCCCTCCACGCGATCTTTGTGCGGCGTGGTGAAGACCTCCTCGGTAGGCAGATTGGGAATGCAGTAGCGCCCATTCCCTGCCGTTGTGCCTCCACCCAGCCACAGGTGATCATCGGCCAGGCCGACGCGAAAGTCGGTGCCTGGTCCTCGAAAGTGCAAAGCCGAGTAGCGTTTCTCGTTCAGCCAGTCGGCACGAGCGTGCAAATTGGCGTCGTGCTCTTTCCATGCACCTACCGAATCCGGCAGATCGGCGCGCGACGCAGCGAAGATGGCGTTCCAAAGTTTACAGAGCGCTTCGTCCTCGGGGAGATCGGGAAACACAGCCGCCGCCCATGCGGGAGTAGCGCTGGCGACGATGGTCCAGTTGATCTCGTGGCGCGTAATCAGTTCCAGTGCCGGACGGTATGCCTTCGAGGTCGCGCGATTCACGCGGCTCACCTTTTCCGGATCCTCCTTCGAGAGCAAAGACGGATCATTGCCAGTGATTGCCAGCCGCGCGGCGCCATTCCGGTAAGCCTGTGCCATCCCGTCATACAGCCACGAAGGAGCCGTGTCGAAGCTGGCGTTTGGGCCGTAGCGAAAACGAAGCAGCGCCGACGGTTCGTCTGAAAACAGCGTCGTGACGAGCGTGGCTCCTGCTTTGTAGGCATGTTCTGTGATCCGGCGCGCGAGGAGGATCGCATCCAGTGGGGCGGTCATCACGAGCTCCTGCCCAGGTGCAAGCCCCAGTCCAGCACGTACCGCTACTTCGGCTAGACGATCCAGTTTTTGTTCGAATTCAGGTGTTTGGGCAAATTGTCCTTTGGCAAACGCTGTGGTCGAGGTCATGGCTATCATTATCACGCGAGCGTGGTTGAATCCACAACGCGTGGAAGATTTGGAATCGACTCTGAGCGACTGGGATTGATTGCGAAGTTCTGCGAAAGCACACTTGGCAAATCGGAGCACGCCAGCCCAGAAAATTCCCCAGCCCTGTGACGGCCCGGTAATGTTTCAGTGCGCGCTGAACTCCGCACAATAGCCGCTGGAGCCGAGTTGGGCTGGCGCATTCGTCGGAGGCCGTGTCGGCGCTTTGCTCCCCTTACTGTCGGGTGCAACCTCGGCAACCGTGTAGGTCTCGCTGAATCGGAGGGTCGAACGTCGGATGTGTAAGGCGTACACCGTGCGTGCGTTGTTCAAGCCCCGGAAAGAGTTATCGTACGATATTTCTGTGTCGCTTGCCGCGGCGTGCGTGGTGTTCTGGTCGTCTTTTGCAGAAAAAGTCGCGACGTTGATGAGTTTTGTCTTTCTCCAAAGGCCTGTCAGCGTCGTGGCATCCTCCTGAAAGCCATTCTTGAAACGCGCATAGGAAAAAATCCCGGTGGACTGCAGGTTGTTTGGAGAAGTGGCCGATCGTGCGGTGTACTCACCCGGGTACGGCTCAATCAACGATGCGATGAAGAACACATCCTCATTAGGCCTAAAACATGCGAACACGTGACTTCCATCGATTAAGCCGAATAGATCCTTATCTCCTTTGGCAACCATTTCGTTATAAGACGGACAACCCGCTGAAACATAGGGCAGTTTCGTACAATCGTACACGTAGGCGGTCTCCTGCTTTGGCGCTTGGGGCTCTTGCTGCGGGAATGCCCTTGCCGGCGCAAAGCCGGCCGCTAAAAGAAGCAGGACGAAGAAGGAGCATTTCACACGGTGAATGTAGCTGCTTCGATTACCGATCGCAAGAGGCGCTTGCGGCCCCTTGGCAGGTCGAGCGTGGGACTAAGGAGAAACGACAGTGGGAGAGCGAAACACAAAGGCGATGATGAGATTGGAATGGATCGCTTTGCCCTGAAAAGTGCCCGCATTGAAGCTCCAGCGGTTTACAGCTGCGATGGCCTGCGAAGTCAGAGAAGGGACGGAGCGAACCGTCGTCACCTTCTGAACCTGGTCAGACTCGCCGACCAGGACGTTTAGAACGACAGCGCCTGTGGCAACGCTATTCGGTGGATACGTCGCGTACGATGCGGCAGAGATCTCGGGCGGCAGATATCCCTCTGGATTGGGCGGCGGAGCTGGTTGGACAGTCGGCAGACTCAAACTGCGTGTTTGAAGAACGGCTGGATTAAAGACAATGCTTATGTTGATACTGGACGGCACGGGGCTGCCGTCGAGTTTGCCTGGGGCAAAAGTCCAGGCTTTGATCGATGTCACCGCCGGGTTTGTAAGAGAAGGGATATCGCGCAAGACTTGCACGTTCTCGAACTGCCCTGCGGCGTCCAAATTCACCGTCAGCGTTACGATCCCGGAGGCAATGCTTGCGATCGAGTAGGGGATATCGCTCGCCGTCACCAGAACGGGAGGCACAAATCTGGGAGCTCTTCCGAAAATCGACGTACTGGACAGGTTGGCTACGACGAGCAGCAAGGGCAACAGAAAAACAGGCGATAAGTACCGTCTCATTTCGCCGGCTTCTCCTTAAGGGATGGTCACCGCGTAGCCGACCTAGATGCAGAGTAATTTCTTACTGAACCACCACTACATCGACCTCTCCCGTCGCGTAATTGACCGTGGCTGCCCCGCATTCGGTTGGATTGCCACTCGCATCAAATCTGCAGCCGTACTGACCTGCTTTCTTGGCGCCGCACTTACCCTCGTTCAGTCCCACTGCGTACCATCCTGAGCCTACTGGCTTCCCCGCCTTGTTTCCCGTGGCGTAGACGGCTTCAATCATCTTTGCCCGGCCAGGCTGGCCGTCTGGGCAAGTGAAGTCATCTTCCCTGTACATATAGACGACGCCCCGGCTGGCGTCATAGAGGAAGTCAGTGGACTCCACGCTGCCGTCATCCTCCAAATCTACTTCCTCGGTCCAGAACGAGGACGCTTGCGAGGCCTTTACGGAGAGTTTGCCCGCGCCGATAGATGTCTTCTGGCTCTGATTCTTCGCCGTCGGGGCCGGGGTCGGTGAATTCGCTTTTGCACCAACCGCTGCGCCTACCTTGACTTTGGGTATGGGCTGCTGCGTCGATTGCTGCGAAGCTGGCAGTCGCCCCGCAGTGGCTCCCAGTGCCAGACAAAGGATCCATGCTAAATCGATTGCCTTCATCAACCGTATCCTTTCTATCGAGATTCCCGCGCAGGATCGCTGCGCCTTTCCATGAGCCCTCTTCGGTCTTTCGAACAGGCACTCACAATTAAGTCCTAGCAGACCACACCCGCCCTGAATACTGCCAAAACTGACAGCGCCGGGCCTATGCTTGGATAGGGCCGATTCGCAGTTGGGGGCAAGCGGCCCGGCACCGCCTGCTGCGTCGCTCAGTTCAGCTTTTCGCGCGACCGCTCGGTTTTCGAGTGGGGACCTTCGCGACAGATGGGCGTGGAGTTTCGGGATCGCCGGTTGCTGCTTTTGCTACATTCCCACCTTCGTCTCGAGCAATTTGGGCGAGCAAGCGCCGACTGATAACAGATCGTGGTTTCTCTGTCACGATGTCTGCCGTCGAGGCATATTGGTCCCGGTGCTTTATCAAAAGCCAGGACCTTCCCTCACGACCGCCGCCGTAACCTCGTGTGCGAACCAGGACCCAAGAACCGCGTAGTTTCTTGCCGTGCAGAATAAATTTCAGGTCGCCCTTTTCGAGGGCCCTCGCGACATCTCGAACCTCCGGCACCCAATAGCCCCGATCCCAGACCATCACGGTGCCACCGCCGTATTCGCCCTCGGGAATGACACCTTCGAAGCCTGCGTATTCCAGTGGATGGTCCTCTACCTGCATGGCCAGGCGCTTTACGGAGGGATCAAGCGACGGTCCCTTAGGAACTGCCCAAGAGAGCAGCACTCCATTGAACTCCAACCGAAAATCGTAATGCAGCTGCGTCGCGCGGTGTTTTTGAATCACAAACTGCAGCTTGGGTTTCAGAACCGCAGCACCACGCTCCCCTCCCCGGGGCTCGGGCGAGAGCTGAAAGTCGCGCTTCTGTCGATAATGATCGAGAGACATCTGGCCACCTTTATCACCGCACACCGATTGCCGACGGTCCTGAGAAGGCTTGGCTATACTGCTTTCAGTCGTGACAGAGCATTCCGCAATGTCTGACGGCTTTGAAAAAACTCGGCCCACGGATCGGTCTTGTTCAAGCGAGCATGGAAATTGCCCAGATTGAAGCGCGCCGGATCGAGCGAAGGCTTTACCTCCGACCAAGCCAGTGGCGTCGAAATAGGAGCATGCGGTCTACGGCGCACAGAGTACGGACTCGCCACCGTCTGCACAGAGCCGTTGCGGAAAACGTCTAGATAGACGCGGCCGCCACGGGCCGCAACCGCGTTTTCGACCGTTAATTCCTTCGGATAGGATGCCGCCAGCCGCCGGGCCAGGTCTCTGGCAAAATCCAATACCTCATCCGCGGTCGGTCCCACTCGAATTGGTATGAAAATGTGCATGCCCCGGCTGCCGGAGGTCTTCGGAAAGGAAGCCAACTCGAGCGCATCGAGCACTTCTTTCAGGAGCAGGCAGGCGTTTGCAGCATCGGCAAACTTTCCCGACTCCGGATCCAGGTCGAAGCATACCCAGTCGGGCCTGGGAAATGTCTTCGCCCGACTCCCACACACATGGACAGGGATGCAAGCCAGATTGGCCAAAGCGAGATGAGTGGCGAGCGCGCCGCCCACCACATAATGAATCTCCTTTCCGGCACTTTCGCTAGAGATCGTTTTTGTGGGGGTGTTCTTGGGCATGCCTGCTGGTATCTCTTTTTGGTAGAAGCAGTTGCCGAGCATGCCGTTGGGGCAACGTTCGAGCGTTAAAATGCGATCGTTGACATAAGGCCGGAGCGCGGGGAAGACGTCGCGATAAAAGTTCACGAGATCTAACTTGGTGTAACCCTCCTCTGGCCAAAAGACCTTGTCGGGATTGGAGACTCTCACCTGGGTCGATCCTGAGTTCTTCGCCATTTGCTGTTCTGCCATACGACTTCTTTGGGCGTTTTATCCTCTCGGAGTCCCAGATAGACCGGGTGACGCAGCTTTCCTTCTTCGGTCCACTCGCCATAGGAGATCTGCGCAACCAGTTTGGGTGCCACGAAGATCGCGTCTCGCTCACGAAGATCCGATGAAAATGGGGACCTGGCTTGAATCAGCCCTTGAAGCTTTCGATGCAGCGAGCCCAACGTCTTTTCATCGAAGCCTGTCCCGACCTTGCCCACATAGCGCAGACGACCGTCGTCGGCGTAAACACCCAATAACAACGCGCCGAAATGCTGCCGTGCGCCGCTGGGTTGGGTGAAACCGCCAATGACGAATTCATCTTCCTGGTGCACCTTTACCTTGAGCCATTCGGGCGACCTGCCCTCTACATAAGGGGAGGAGAGATTTTTCGCAATGACTCCCTCTAGTCCTCGGCGCGATGCAATTCGAAATGCCTTCTTTCCGTCGGCGGCCAATCGCGCCCCCCAAAGCAGTACTTCCGAGGTCTTTACGGACTGCTCCAACGCCGCACGCCTCACGGAGAGGGGCTTGCTTCGAAGGTCCTCACCATTTCGATACAGACAATCGAAGACCACGTATTGCGGACGGCCTCGGCCTTGCTGCAACAGTTGAAAGCGAGAAATTCCGCGCGAATCAAACACCACGATTTCACCGTCTAGGGCAAGCGTCACAGCTCGCAGCTTTCCTACGGCGGCTACGATTTCGGGATACCGCGACGTCCGGTCGATCGCACTTCTCGAGATCAGTGACACGTGGGTGCCTTCCTTGTAGGCCAGGATACGCACGCCGTCATATTTTTCTTCAAAGACCCAGTGATCTCTGGTAAAGGGCCGATCGATGAGGCTTGCCAGCATGGGCGAGACTCGGAACGGCACGTTGAGCATTGCGATCGGCCTGCGAAGAACGGCCATGGCTTTTCGGCCTTAACCAATCCTGTCTTGCTTGGCTGTGATCCACTGTCGGTATCGGCAAACGGATCGCGGAAGCAGCACCTCCGCATTCTCTCTCAAAACCCAATAAGTGTGGTGAAGCTTCGTCGAACCTCCAAGACCAGGTCTTACAGCAAACCCTGTATTGCCGAATTCGACTGGCATGTGACTAATAGTGTCCGGGTCTTGCAGGCGGTTTCACCGATGTCCTCCCAAAGAGTTTGTCCTTCGTGCAGGAGTCACCATCTTTCGCGCTCCCACCGACGCGGGTTCATCGAACGCTACCTCTTGACTGCCCTAAGGATCCGCCCCTATCGTTGCGAGGTCTGTGACAGGCGATTCTACCGACGCGTACATTCCACTGATGTTCGCGACTCACTCACGACCGAAGCACTACAAAAAACAGCTTAGTCGAGGAACGCCCGCCGGGCATAATCCGGAGGCTCAGTCCAGCAAGGCCGGTCGTTTCCTAAGCTACGACCGAGAGCTGGGTTTTGCAAAAACGTGAGCTCACCTTGAGGCGCTTCTATGGTTACCCGAAGAAAACCGGCCAGATGGGTCGCGAAAGTCGACACCGACTCGACTCACCCGCCGCCGGGGCTGTTTAAGAAAAGTGCCCCCGTGATCGCCAAGACCTTGGCTTCCAAGAAGGTGTCGCCTAAGGGTCCTGGCTCAGGAATGCGGATGCTCACGCTTTTTATCAACCGCGCGGGACGCGGGCTGAGTGCCTCACGGCGTAGAGAACTCGAGAGGGCGAAAGCTCTATTGGCCAAGCGGATTCAAGCAAAGCAGAAGAAAAAGCGACGGCGCTGACGAATCACGTCAATCGTTTCTAGCTTCCCACGGGGTCTACTCGGTTGGCAGAAGGCGCGATCAGCTGGAGATGAGAATGGTCCGACCGCCGTGCCTGTTTCGCTCGTTCACTGTGGACTGTTTTTGTATGCTCCCGAGTTGCACGAGCAGCTTCCTCAGCTTAGCGCGCTCCTCGATGTCCATCTCCACCACTTCAAAGGCCCGTGCCTGCGTATTCGCGTCGCGCACGATGGTCTGAGCCTTAATCGTCTTCTGTGATGCGTTCAGTCTCAGTTCAACCACATTACCCGGATAGAGACGCTGCTCGCAGACTGCGACACCCCCGCCCAGCCCCATTTCCGCAATATCCACGTGGCAGTTGTCCTTTAAGTTCATCGTCGTCGCCGGCACCGGGCGTTCCAATCGAAGTCGAGGATAACGCCGCTGTCGGAGGGCTGAGGAGTTTGGATCGCTGTCGAGAAGCTCGATCGAGAATTCGGCGATATTCAGCCCGCTTCGGGGAACGAAATCGCGCATCCACTCCGGGTCGATCTTTTCCAGCGCCTGGGCGGCCACAACACGCAGCTCTGAGGGATTCGCCCACCGGAACGTTTTCCTCGCCTCTGCAACCCTGCGCAGGATCGCTTCTGCGCCTGCCGTGCGCAACCGGCCGAGCGCCTCAATCGCTTTCAGCCGCAGGTAGTCGGTCGATCCTCGCGGCAAGTCCCCCTCGGCGATGCGCAGTAAGCGCATATCGGCGGTCTTCTCCCCGCTCATCCCGATCTCATCGATCGCCAGGGGCTTTATCAACGTGTCTAGAATGTCGAACAGTTCGAGAAGCAGCCGTCCGCGTTCGGGCGCTCCGCTAGCAGCAAGCTGCCGGACGATCCGGTCGTGCGCCGTCCGTTTCCAATCGCGCATTCGATCCGGCAGCACTCGCTCGAGCATATCCAAGTCCATGCGGGCCAGGATTCCCACCGTGTCGATCGCCTCACTCGGGCCTCCCTGCTGAAGCTGCTTTCGCAGATGTTCTAGGCCTTCCGGGCCGAGTCGATCCATCATGGAGACCAAAAGCTCGCAATCCTCCCGGAATCCGACACGGCTGAACTTCCCGGCGATTTGCTCGGCTGCAGGCTGAGGCACCCGCGACAGCAGCTCGCCCAATCCCGATGGCACGCTGCCAGCTTTGAGCGCTTCGTCGATAAACTCAGGCAGCCGGTTTTCTACATTGATTCTTGGACGCAAACTTTTCCCGGCACCCGGCCGGTCGACTTCAAGTTGGTCCAGGAGCTCAACGGACCTCTGCAGTCCCGAATAGGAACGAGCTTGGGCAGCCTCTTGTGAGAGACGGACGAACGCAGCGCCTAGCAGACTCTGTAGCTGAGAATCTTTCTCCTGGGCCAGTTGCGTCCCCACCAGGCGAATCGTGTCGGTGAAAAGCTTCTCCTCGGCCTTGGCGTAGAATCCAGCGAGCTCGGCCAGACCCAGAGCGGTCTGCCGACGTCCTTCTGCTTCTTTGGACTGGATGCAGCTGGCGTAGTTTGTCAGGATTTTTTCGACCGCCGCGGTCTCTCCTTTAGAAATCAGCGCCTCCAAATAGTCACGCAGCCGCATCGGCGGAATGCACCAGGCTTCTGGCGACTCGAGCACCTCTTTCTTCTTCTCATCGTTCACCTGCCCCCAAAACTCTTGCGCGAGTAGCTCGACGGGCGATTGCACATGAATTCCCGCCCGTGACAGCTTCTCTTCGTAGACGCCTAGAATCTTGCGGAGGCCGTCGAGTTCTACGTTCATGTCGTTCAATACTTGCCGCACCGCATTCACCTGGACGTCACCGCGCTCGTAGCTCTCCAGAGCAAAGCGAATCGCGATGTGCTCGGCCAGCTTCAGCAAGGTTGGCTTGTCCGAAGCACCGGAAGGCGCCTGCGCTGCCAAAGCCGACAGCGCCTGGCTGACCGTGAACCGCGCGCGCCGCGGAAGCGTGGACAGCCGTGATTGAAACGAGCTCGGATCGAGCTTTTCTTTTCCCGCTTCGTTGGTTCGGGCGATCTGCGCTAGCACCTGCATGATTCCTTGCAGCTCGTCTTCCTGCAGCGTCATGAGCCCGGTCTCGACCGCCATGGAGCCAGCGCCGCCTCGCGCCGTTCGCCCCGTGCGAATTCCTGCCGAGGCGCTCGTCCATCGTGTCGAAGGGCCGCCGCCGGACTCTGCGCGGCTTGGAAACCTCCCTCCCGGTATCCCGCTGTTGCCCGCGCCGGCGTCAGCACTCGCATTTTCCGCCGCGTTGGCAACGCCCCCCCCTTTGCCAGGACCAATTGGAACGAATGACCCGCTCGCTCCTTCCTTCGAGAACCAGAACCCTCCTACATTAGGATCAATCAGCGCTCCGTTGCCGCTTCCGCCAACGATATTCCACGCACTCGATCCGCCAGCGGCCGATACAGGACCTTCGACCGTACCGTCTTTGCTGGCGCTGGGAGCCGGTGCTGCCTCACTTGAATCTTTGGAGAACCAGAATCCGCCAGCATTTGGATCGATCGGCGTACCGCCGCCACCGCCTCCAACAATGTTCCACGGGCTCGAACCCCCAGCGCCTCCTTGGATCGAGCCCACCGGCCCATCGAGCGCTGCTCCCGAGCCAGAGTACGCGCCTCCGGAAGAGCCAATCGGACCGCTTCCGGAGTCCAAGCCGAGGCGATGGCCTTCTCCTGAATATGTGCCCGTGCTCGCTCCAGTTCCGGAACCAGGTCCTGGGCCTAGTCCAGGACCGAGTCCGGGGCCATCGCCTGGGCCACGGCCTGGCCCAGCGCCGCTTTTTGCGCCGTCCGCTGCGACCAGCAGCTGTAGCAGTTTTTCAGGATCGTTCAGCAGCTGGTCGGTCTGCTCGGAGTTCATTCCGAGAGTGCGTGCGGCGATTTGCGCCGCCACGGTGGTTTTTGCCACTGCGGAATCGGCCGGCACGAAGCAGATTTCGTTAACGTGAATATGGGGGTCACCCTGTAAGGCCGCCTTCAGCTGCTCAGCAAGCTGCACAGGTTTCGATCCTGAACCCGTTGGGAAGCCGCGCACGAATCGCGCCAGGCTTTGCTGCGTGATTTTCGGTGAGAAGTGAATGCTTGCGATGCCCGCCGAAGAAAGCATTCGCGCAAAACTCTTCTCCGCTGCGGCCGATTCCAGTGGCGTACCGTCTAGCAAGAGATTATCGCCCGAAACGGCGAGCAGTAGGCCCGCCTCGTCATCCGACCCCAGTGCGGTTTTCAGCTCCGTCCAGGCCGTCTCATACTGCCTGGCCGTCCGTGGATGGCCGAAGTCGTACATCCGAGCGAACTTCAGAAGAATATTGAGGCTGCGGACGAAACCCCGGGCGGCGGCTGCCCTCGTATTGGCACTGTCGGGCATATCGGTCTAGACGGGTAGACCCGTCAGTTCCAGATATAGGGGGTAACGCTACCATCCGGCAATGGTACTGGTGTCCTGTTTGCAACTAACGGAAGGAGTTATGCACGGTAGTACGAACGTTCCGCTGGCCCATTCGGCGCGAAGCGGCGGAGCCAAGCCTCCAGTTCCCGAACGCTGTCCAACAAGGCCACGGCTCCAAACCGGAACAACTGCTCCCCGCGGGTCCGCCGCGCCTCACTGTTCCGCGGCAGCACCGCTAGGAAGGAAATCTCAGCGGCTCGGGCAGCAACCGCGTCATCGATGTTGTCACCGAGGTAGATGGCCCTTGACGGATCGCGGCCTCCCAGAATCTGGAGCAGACCCTGAGGGTCTGGCTTCGGGCGGGTGACATCCTCGACCGTAACGATATGGCGAAAATACTTGCGCACGCGGCACCGCTCGAGCGTGTAGTCCGTCTCTTGCCTGACGCGGCCGGTGAAAAGAGCGAGTTCTGCCCGCGCTGCCAGTCGCGCGAGACTTGCTCGAGGCAAGAGCCACTTCTCGCCCAAAACGTTGCCTCGTCTGCCGTTCTTGCCCCAGTAGAGCTCGACGAACTTATTCTTTACCTCCTCGTAGCCTTGGCTGCCTCCGAGCGACTGCACCCACGCCGTCGACAGCTTCCAATCGTCGTTGAAACCCGGCTGACTTTTCCAGCGCTGGAATTGCTTACGCGTCACGCGCTTGCCGGTAAAGAAGCGGACGGTCTCGAGCACTGTCTTATGAAACGATCCGCGCACGTCCACAAGCACACCGTCGACGTCGAAAATAATGATCTCGGGATGAGCTCTTAGCCGATTCACTCGCTTCGGCCCGGAGCAAGAACTACGCATCGGATCGGTCGCTCGGTCCGGACGACTCTTCCATTTTGCTATTCGCACCGCCCGACCCTTGGGCGGATTCCGACGTCTCCTGATCGGAATCCGAAGACCAAGCCTCGCCGGGCACCGGAGCCGAAGGCACGACCTCTCCCTTTGCGACCTCTTCTCCCGCAGATATCTCGGGCGCTACCGGCGCCTCTTCTCTGAGTGCATGCAGGCGTTCTTTGAAAACGGCCTCAAGCAATTCGACGATGAGTTTGGCTCCCGAGCCGTCCCCATCCTTGGCCGGGTTGTATGCCGCTATGTCAATGGCAGCGAGGTGTTCCTGCTTCATGAACACGCCCAGTGCACCTCGCACTTCATCAAGCGTCAGCCCGCCGGCGTCCGCATTATCGGTGGCCTGAAAATCCGCAATGACATCCACGTCCAAATGCAAAACGAACTCGTGTACTCTGGCGTGAATCCCATCAATCGCAGCCTCTGCCGCAGCCGCCGCCCCCTTGCTGTGGACGTCTGCCGCCAAGTAGCGCCGGAGCGGTGTTCGGTTGAGCACCTCCTCCTCAGCAGGATCGAGTCGCGCGACGCCAAACAGGGCCAAATCCGGCTCGCGAACCAGCGGCGGTTCGCTCCAGAAGCGCACGAGCTCCGCCGCACCGCGTCCGACCACATGTGAAATCACCATCCCATCGACGCAGCCAGAAGAAGTGGTTGCCGGCGTGAGCAAATCTGCGTCACGATCAAAGTAAATTAGACCGACGTGGCGAAAATAGCGTCGGACGGCAGCAAGCGTCGCCAAAACGACCGAACAGTCACCGCTCAAAACCAATGGAAGCGCGCCCGACTTAACAGCTTGCTCGACACGCGGCTTCAGAGCTTCGAGCGCCGCGAGCAGGCGAGGGATATTCTGAGCGCGCGGGCTTTCCTCATCTGCTTGATAAACCTGCGGAGAATCATCCCCCATGTCGGTAACCGAATAACCGATCGAGGTGAGGCGATCGATGAGACCTGCCGCTCGGAGAGCGGCGGGAGCGCCTTCGCGACCCAAAGACGTCGCGGCCGCACTTGTGGGTGAGCCCAACAGGACGATCTTGTTCGGCTGGCGGACGATTTTGACCGCCACGGGTGATCTCCTTGCGGTTGAATTGGTGCCCCGGGGCTAGGGTCGGCTGAACCCTAATTTGCGGCCCGACCCAACCGGGCGGCAAGTTCCGCGGGAAGGGTGAACCGTACGTCCTCGCGAATGAGTTCCAGATCGCGATGATCCGTGAATCCGAATGCCGAAAGGCGCTGGCTTACTTGCTCTACCAGCACTTCGGGAGCGGATGCGCCTGCCGTGAGGCCGATGGACTTCACGCCCTCGAGCGACGCTTCGTCGATGTCGTTGGCATCCTCAATCAGCCGCGCGGCCACGCCCACGCGCTGCGCCACCTCGACGAGACGATTCGAATTCGAGCTGTTTGCCGAGCCAACCACAAGAATGAGTTCCACCTCGCGCGCCAGCGCCTCGACCGCTTCCTGACGATTCTGCGTGGCATAGCAGATATCGTCCGACGCGGGTCCAGCAATTGATGGAAAACGCTCGCGAAGTCGCGCCACGATTTCCTGCGTATCGTAGAGCGAAAGGGTGGTCTGCGTGAGAAAGGCTAACCGCTCTGGATTGGGCACTTGCAGCTGATCGACTTCCTCGACGCTGCCAACCACCACGGTCCGATCCGGGGCTTCACCCGACGTGCCCACAATCTCCTGGTGATCGCGATGACCGATGAGGATCAACGTGCGGCCCTCCCGCGCAAACTTCAGAGCTTCGAGATGAACTTTCGTGACCAGCGGACACGTCGCGTCGATCACCCTGAGCTGGCGCTCTTTCGCTTCGGTGCGCACTCGCGGCGGCACCCCATGGGCGCTGAAAACGAGCACGGCGCCTACCGGCACATCCTCAATTGTTTCGACAAAGATCGCGCCGCGACGGCGTAACTGGTCGACCACGTAGCGGTTGTGCACAATCTCATGGTGCACGTAGACCGGACTTCCATACGCTTCCAGTGCAAGCTCGACGATGTCCACGGCACGCACCACCCCCGCGCAAAACCCCCGCGGTCGAACGCGAACGAGCGTCTTAACTCCGCTCGCAGTTCCCTGGATATGAGTCAGCGTCAATCGAATCTCCTGAAAACTTTTGTCATCTTACCCTAACCTTTCCCTGGCCGCTAGATTCTTCGGCTGTCCTATGTGCCTTTCCAGTCTCGCGACACCCCGAGAGAAGCCACAGAATCGTGTCGCCTTCTCGAGTTGGGTTGATCGAGGGTGGGAGGTGCCCAGCGGCGAAAGGGCTGCACTCGTTTTCCCACTAGCGGACGGCAAAGACGAGGAGTGCGTTGCCGGGCATGGCGCCAAAGCCGGGATAGCCGGAGACGACAGCAATCAGCCCTTCGGCGATCACAGGGCCGCCGACGTCGAGCGATCCGCCTTGGGCTGGCACGCCGTTGACCGAAGCGAATGAACGCGCCGTATCGAAACCCCAGATAATTTTGCCATCGTCGGCGGCGTAGGCGCGCAGATGGCCATCAATCGAACCGGAGAAAACAGCTCCGGGAATCGCTGTGATAGCTTGCGACTGAGCGGGGCTACAGGGCCGACGATCTCCACATCCGGGCGGCGGCGTCCTCCAAAGAAGTTTCCCGCTCGAAACCTGATAGGCGGAAATTCCTCCCCCCTTGGTCGGGTCGGGGCCCCGCCCCTGAAATGCCAAATCGGACACCGCCACATAGAAGGTGCTGCCGTCGGTGGCCGGCCCCCATTGCACGCCGCCGAGTAGGCCGCCGGCGCCTGCGCGCGCATGCCAGAGCAACTTCCCCTTGGCGTCTGGATCGACGGCGTACGCCAGACCAGACTTCTGTCCGAGGAAGAGCACGCGCTGGCCATGCTGCAACGATACGAGAATCGGAGACGCGCCCAGATCGAATTCAGGGACGGTCGGCGGGGCACAGTTCGGTGCGGGAGGGTTGCCGCATTCGATTCGATAGATGTCCTCCTTATCGAACTGCGCGGACCACAGAAGCTGACCTGTCTTGAGATCGAGTGCGACAACCGCATCGGAAGTCTCAGTGCCGGGCTCGGAGTAGTTGTCTCCGGTCCCGACGTAGATGCGATCTTTGGCGGCATCGATGGTGGGCGAGGACCAGATGGCCATGCCCGAAGGACCGATGATCGCGCGGCCATCCGGTGTCTTGCCGTGCGGGGTAGGCGTCTCGGCCGCCATGTATGTTTGCCAGATTGTTTTCCCTGTGGCTGCATCCAGAGCGACAACGCTACCTCGAAACGTGCAACATTCGTAGTCCGGACGTCGGCGCGCCTGTTCTTCGCCCGACGACACAGGGACGTAGAGGCGCCCTTCGAAATAGCTCGGCGTGCCGGTTATGGTCGCGGCAGGATGCGGATCGACCTGCACGCGCCACAGGAAAGCGCCTGAATGAGCGTCGAGTGCATCCACGCCACCCCCGGCGTCGCCGTAGAAGACAACGGCGGAGGGGCCTAGGTTTCCGATGACCAGGCCCGAGCGCACTGGCTTCCCGGTTGTCGCCCAGAACGTGCAGCCGCTGGCCGCGTCGAGTGAATAGACAGTGCCGTCGCTGCCGCCCACATAAACGCGGCTATCGTAAATCACCGGTTGTGACCGCACGGCCCGGACGTTCGGAATTCCGAAGGCCCACTTCAGCTGGAGGTGCGACACCTCCGATGCGGAAATACCTGCCGCGGCGGCGTCCTGGAATCGCCAGTTGGCAGGATTATTTCCCCAGCCTGCCCAGCTGGCTCTAGAAGACATGGGCTGAATGTGCGCACTACAGCGATTCGCCAGCTGATCGGATGGCCCAAGAACGGTTTGTGGGGATTCAGCCGTCGGCTTGGCCGGCGAGGAAGCTTTGTCAGACTGCGCGCAGGCGTACGTGTGGGCAAACGCGCACGCCGCAACCAGCATGGCGATAAGAAAGAAAACCCGGCGCAATCCGATTCGCCTCTGTTTGCTTGGACGGCAGGGTTCGAGCTCGCGTTTCGCCTCTGTCTGAGTCTGCGCGCGATTCCGGCTTTACATTGGTTCGCCTTCGCTCTAACGTGTTCGGACCACCAGGCCATTTCGGAGAGAACGCGTGCCCGCTATCAGACATTCGCTGTCCATCGACGCTCCGCCGGAAACAGTCTATCCGCTCGTTTCCACAGGTCACGGCTTTACGCAATGGTGGGCCGTCGATATCACGGAAGCTGGCTCTACAGACACGATCGAATTGCAATTTTTCAATCGCGCTACCGTGTATCGCCTGACACGCACACGCGCATCGCCGCCTGAAGAAGTCGAGTGGCTCTGCTCGACCGGCAAGGAATGGAGCGGCACAAAACTGTTATTCGAATTGACACTGAACCAGAATGGCACTCAAGTGCGCTTCACACATGCCGACTGGGAGGAGGAAACCGACTACTTCGTCTCGTGTACAACGGTCTGGGGAGCGCTGTTGTTCCGCTTGAAGTCCGTTGCCGAGGGCCAGCCACGCGGACCGCTCTTCACCAAGAGCGGACAGGCTCACTAATCCACCGCACCTCGGCTTGGGTGTACAATGGCCGCCCGAGTGGAGGTGCACGCATGAATCGGCGAACATTGTTGTCACTTCTCGGTGCTTCTCCGGCGCTGCTGGCTGGCCTTCCTGCCGAGACCAAGCCGGCTCCCAGCCAGGCGAAAACCACGAAGGCATCCACCCTCCCGACGAAGGTTGAGGGGCTGAATCCCAAAGGTACTCCACCTCCGATCCAGCTGATTCCCATGGCTCGGCGCCTGGACAATCTCAATGGGAAAACCGTGTGGCTGGTCGACACGGGCTTCGAGGGCGGCGGAATGCTGCTCGAACAAATTCGGCTGTGGTTTAACCAAAACATGCCAACGGTAAACGCCGTCTTCCGTCGAAAAGCGGGGCCTTACATGGAAGACGATCCCGCGCTGTGGAAGGAGATCAAGGAGAAGGGCGATGCGGCCATCATGGCCGTCGGGCATTGAAGCACGTGCACACCAGCGACCGTCGGTCACTGCATAACGATGGAAAAGATGGGCGTGCCGACCACCCCGATCGTGACCCGAGCGTTTCGAGAGCTTGCCGTACTCAACGTAGCGAAACGCGGAATGCCCCACCTGCGCATCACCTTCACACCTCATCCCGTCGCGGCCAAGACTCCGGAGCAGCTCCACGCCTATGTGGAAGGCAACGACCCGGTTAGCGGCAAGCCCATGATGAAGGAGATCGTTGACGCGCTGACGACGCCACTCAGCGCCGATGAGATGAAGACGGGGCTCGTGGAGGTTTCCGTCGGGCCGGAAAAGTATGGACCGGATACCGCGAGGAATTTGCAGCAGTTCTACCACGACAACGGAATGACGGATTTTCTGCCGATCGTCATTCCCACCGAAGAAGAAGTCGACGAGATGTTGAAAGGCACGAGCCATCATCCGGATGAGGTTGTCGGCAAAATGGCGGGAGGGGCGTACCCGCCTTGGTCGTATACGGTGAAGCAGGTGGCGATCAATGCAGTGATGGCCGGATGCAAGCCGGAATACTTTCCGACGATTCTCGCCATCGCATCATCGGGAACGCCGTCGCTGATGAGCTCGACGAACTCATTCGCGTACGCCGCCGTGATTAACGGGCCGATCCGGGACAAGCTGAACATGAATTACGGAATCGGTGCCCTGGGACCATTCGCGCAGCCGAACGCGGCTATTGGGCGCGCGTGGACGCTGGTTTCGCGGAACCTGGCAAATGGCGGTATCCCGGGCGATACCTACATGGGATCGCAGGGGAACAATCTCAACTACAACAACCTGATCATGGCGGAAAACGAAGCAGCCAGCCCGTGGGTTCCGCTGCACGTACAAAAGGGATTTAAAGCCGAAGAAAACGTGGTGAGCCTGTTCCGCGGGCTCGGTATCGTGCCGGGCCAAGGCGCGCGAGGAACGAGCACGGATACGCCGAAATATGAAGAACAGTTCAGCGATCTGTTCAGTGTTTTCACGGGCTTTTTCGGAGGGCTCGTGGTGGCGGATCCGCTGATAGCGGCGAATCTGAAAGGTCGCGGCTACGATACGAAGGACAAGCTCATCGATTGGTTGTACAAAAACACGACGCAAACGGTGAAGGATTACAAGTCGCGCGATTTCGCCTATGGCTTCGATTACCCGCGTGCGCTTAAGGGGCTTGAGCCGTACAAGACGTGGTACGCGATGCCGGATGACGCTGTGATTCCGCGATGGCCGCATCGCGACGACATCAATGTGGTTGTGCTTGGTGGACAGACGAACGCATTCTTTCAAGGAGGCAGCCTGAGTTATACCGTGAGCGTGTCGATCGATAAGTGGACGTGACGATCAAACGGTGTAAACTGGCCGCGCCTCGAACAGGGCAACGCCCATTCGAATCCAAAAGGAGGGAATCTTGCATGAATCGTCGAGACTTCTTGCAAACGATAGGCGCTTTATCGACAAGTCTGGCCTTGCCGGGAGCAAGGCAACTGCTTGCGGAGGCCGCCGCTCCGAGTGGCTGGCGCACTTTCGAAGTGACCACCCGCATAGAGGTTCTGAAGCCTTCCGGACCGACCCGCATCTGGGCGCCAGGAGCGCTCACCACGAAGACCCCCTTCCAAAGGACTCTGTCGAATCAGTTCCACGCTCCAGGTGGATCAGCTGAAAAGGTTCAACACAAAGCCGACGGTCTTGAGATCATCTTTGCAAGCTTTCCAGAGGGCGTCAGCCCAGTCTTGATCGTAACCAGCCGAGTCGCAACAAGAGACTACACCGTGGACTTGTCCCATCACGAGCCAGGATCCAAAGCAAGTCGCGCCGAGTTGAGCTATTTCACGCGCTCCACAAATCTCCTGCCCACAAACGGAATCGTCGAAGAAACGGCGATGGAGATTACGAAAGGGGCGACAACCGATGTGGATAAGGCGCGGGCGATCTACCAGTGGATCGTCGAGAATACGGCTCGAAATCCAAAGACTCGTGGTTGCGGCGAGGGTGACATCCGCTTCATGCTCGAGACCAAGGATTTAACCGGCAAATGCGCGGATTTAAACGCGCTCTACGTTGGGCTGGCGCGTGCAGCGGGCCTGCCCGCGCGAGATGTCTATGGCATCCGCGTGGCGAAGTCCGAGCTCGGATACAAGAGCCTCGGGGCATCCTCGGAGAAAATAACAAAAGCACAACATTGCCGCGCCGAGGTGTATTTGAGCGACCACGGTTGGATTCCGCTCGATCCGGCCGACGTGCGCAAGGTTGTTCTGGAGGAACCCCCGGGAAACCGGGCGCTCGACGACGAAATGGTCAAGCGCGCACGGGCGCGGCTGTTCGGATCATGGGAGATGAACTGGATGGCGTTCAACTTCGCGCATGATGTGGCACTGCCGGGATCCAGCGGAAAGCCGCTCGGCTTTTTTATGTACCCCCAGGCGGAAACCGCCGCCGGTCGGCTCGACAGCCTCGACGCCGACAGTTTCAAGTACGAGATCACATCGCGAGAAATAACGCAGAGCCAGGCTTGAGGCGGGGCCGATATTGTCCCTGGGCGACATCCCGGGTGCGTAAGTTGACATCCCACGGCGATTTGCGTTAATAAAGCCGTTGCCGTGCGGTGCGACGACACTCGGTCTGGGGCCCTCGACACCTGCCGCGAATTGATACCGGAACCTTGCGCACCCGCCCGAACCGAACTTACCAATTCGCAGGAAAGGATTGACCATCGTCACGAACCTGGTGGTGCCGAAGACCGGCGGAATGAACACGACCAAGGTCAATGTCGTCCGGTGGTTGAAGGATGAAGGCGACGCGCTCAAGCAGGGCGAACCGGTGGTCGAGCTGGAAACAGAAAAGGTCAGCTACGAACTGGACGCACCTGTCGACGGCGTGCTGCTGAAAATTGCGGCGCGGGAGCCGACGGAAGTGGAAGTGGGAGGACTGCTCGGCTATATCGGCGAGCCAGGCGACAAGACCCCCGAGTCCTGAAGAGAGTTTAAAAACCGGAGGAACCAGCGATGCAAGCGGCAAGTCAGCTTCCCCGAGAGCGTCTCACGTGGATGTATACGCAGATGCTGCGCATTCGCGAGTTTGAGGAGCGCGTGAAGCGCACCTTCGTCGAGCACCCGGGAGTGATTCGAGGACACGCGCATCTGGGCGACGGTGCAGAGGCGAGTATCGTCGGCGCTCTCGCCACACGAGGGGAAAGCGATCCGGTGATGCCGAGCTACCGCTGCCACGGCTACCCGCTGGTGCTCGGCACGCCTGCGCGGGCCCTGATGGCGGAGATCTATCAGCGGCGCGATGGCGTCTGCAAAGGCTTTGGCGGCTCAATGCACTTGGCCGATCCGGCACACCACTTCCCCACTGCGTCGGGCATCATCGGCCAGGGAATTGCGCATGCGGCAGGAGTCGCCTACGCCGCACAAGTGAAGAAGACCGGCCAGGTTGTCTATTCGTTTTTCGGCGACGGATCATCGAAGCAAGGCGCTTTCCATGAAACATTGAACCTCGCAGCGGTCTGGAAGCTGCCGGTCGTTTTCATCCTGGAAAACAACATGTATCAAGCGTATACGCACTACAAACTCGAAGATGCCAACGGCATCGCCGGTGACCCGCTTTCGCAAAAGGCCAAGGCGTACAGCATTCCCGGCTCAACCGTCGACGGTACCGACGTGCTCAAGGTGTACGAAGAAGTCGGCCGGGCCGTCGATCGGGCGCGATCAGGCCAGGGACCCTCTCTCATCGAATCCAGATTTTATCGCTTAAGCCCACACGGCAATGCCATTACCGTGCCGCCTGTGCCGACGCAGTTTCAGGAGCACGAAGCCATTGAAGTCTACGGCAACAAAGCGGAGTTTGAGGCGGCGAGAAAGAATGACCCGATCCTGAAGTTCCGCGGACTTTTGACCGGCAACGGCACCCTCAGCGAGGCCGACGCCAAGAACATCGAAGGGGGAGTGCGTGCGGAAATGGACGAGGTCGTGAAGTTCGCACTCGCAAGCCCGATGCCTACGCCGGAAGACGCGACCAAATACGTCTATGCCTAGCCGAACGAGAAAAGGGAGGCCTTCATGCCGCGCGATATGATGTTTGCCGAGGCCATCGCCGTCGCCATCACGGAAGAGATGCAGCGGGACCCCAGTGTGGTGTTCTACGGCC